>CAMFBN010000112.1 GCA_945948535.1 uncultured Clostridia bacterium | reverse complement strand
ACGGCTGACGCGCCAGCCAGCGGTCAGACACCATGGCTTCATACTCAGATGCCGGGCACAGCGTCATCGTTTTCAGGCCGTCTTTTTCGCAGGTGTACAGGGCACCGGGAACGTCATCGTTGATGTATCCCGCCTCGCAGTATACGACCTGGTCAGCGTCATCGTACTGTTCGTAGTCATACCACAGGCGACCATCGGAACTGACGAATTGACGGACAGTCTTATTCTGCCAGTTGTTCTCCCCGTCCCAGGTCTCGGAGACGCAGGTCACCGCGCTGTGTTCCTTCATAATCATGGGGATGCTGTTGCTGTTTCGAAGGTCTGTGATCTCCGGATCATCCTGCCCACTAATGGGCATAACGGAAGCGTTGGAGACGTCGGCTACTTTTCCATCCTTGCAGGTAACATTCAGCGCCCGGATTTCCTCCAGCGCATCATCCCTGGCATAGGTGAAAGACACAACTGTCTCGCCGTCTCCCAGCGCCCGGAAGCTGGCAACAAAGGTGCCGTCATTGTCCTCCTGCGTGAGCAGTTCCAACAGGGTGGTGTCGTCGATGGTAAAGTTCCAAATGAATCCTTCCTTTTCGGCGGGAAGGCGGACGGTCAGAATGCCTGCTTCCTGATCAATTTCATACCAGGTGTCGGATGTTTGTTCTTCCAAGGAGCTTCCGTCAGCTTTTCCTTCACTGGTGTTCTGTCGGCCGCACCCGGCCAGCATCCCTATCACGCAGGCGAGAGACAGGATCAGGGCAAGCACCCTTTTTACGTTGTATTTTTCTTTCTGAATCATATCATGTTACCTCGATTCTATATGTCGATCCATCAGGGAATCCAATAGCGGATGATCTGCACCACCTGCTCCTGCCGGACAGTGATGACCGTGTTGTAGCAGTTGAAGGGCGTTTCGCTGGCCTGAATAGCCGCAGGGACGTCCTCGTACTCATAAACCAGGCCGTCGGGCTCCTGTTCCAGGTCGGCGTGATCTTCGAAGGTGCAGTCAGTGGACAGGGGCAGGGTGATCGTCCCCAGATCATAGTAGATCAGCTGGTCATTCATTGCGTTGGTGCGGTACAGGCCGTCATCCTCAATCAGCTCCACGCCGCCGCTTTCGATGCCGCCGTTGATGATGACGGTGCCGTTATCCCGCCGGATGCTCTCAACGGTCACCGGCTTCCGACAGACCTGGATCTGGTCGCCTTCTTTCAAACCCTGAATATCTTCCAGTTCATAGCGGTCATAGTCATAGATCTCCGCGGTCAGGGAATACCCATCCCCGGTTTTGACAAGGTCCGCTGCCGTGAAGTCCACAGAGTATCCGCCGTCGGCAAAGGCGTCCTCCACACTTTCCATCGGATACAGCGGCATGACGTACCCCAGCTTCTCCACAATGGTTTGGGCGGTGTCCAGCAGCACCTGGGCATCGCTGCCGCCGGCAACACACCACTGCACCTCGGCCTCCGGAGCATACCAGCCCACCCAGGCCGCATCCTCGGACTTGCGCAGCTGGACGGAAACATCTTCGCCGCTCCAGTCCAGGCTCTCCGTCCAGTCAGCATAAATACCGGAGATGTCCTGGGGCTGCTCTGCCTTTAAGGCACGGCAGTAGTACGACTGTCCGCCCTGTTCAAAATTGACTTCGGCCATTTGCTTGTCGCTTGCCCCTGTGTCGATCAGGTAGTAGGAGGTGCCGGAGGCACTGTCCGGCAGGGGGATGGAGTATCCCAGCTGCTGAAACTCAGCTGCGCTGGATTCGTGCATGGGGTTTGCGATCATGGCCGGTTGGTCAGTGCCTCGGTGGGACAGGGTGATGGCAGTTACAGCTACTGCAAGACAGGCGGCAATCGCCCCGGCTCTGTACAGCCAGGACCGTCTCTTTTTCATAGGCTGCTGCGCTTCCTCCAGCAGGTCATCGTCCACGGCGTTCATCCATTTCTGAAAACGAGTTTGGTTCATAGTGTAATCCTTTCCTGTTCCAGTTCCGCGCGCAGACGTTCCCTTGTGCGGAACAGGGATGTTTTAACCTTTCCTTCGCTGGCATGGCATTCTTCCGCGATCTCCCGGATGCTCTCTCCATACCAGTAGCGGCGCAAAAAGAACACGCGGGCCTCAGCGCTCTGACGGCGCAGGAAGCCGTTCAGCACCCGGCGCAGCTCTGATGCATCCAGTTCTGTGTCCGGATCACCCTGCCCGGCAACGATCCAGGGTTCCAATTCCTCAAAAGCGTCGGTGAGGGCGGTGCTGCGCTGGGCGGCAGTATTGTAGTTATAACGGTCCAATGCCAGATTCCGGGTGATGCGGGCCAGATAGGCCCGCAGAGAGCGGGGGCGTTCCGGCGGGATGGCATTCCAGACACGAAGGTAGGTGTCACTGACACACTCTTCCGTGTCCCTGGGGTCAGTCAGGAGCCGCTGGGCCACACTGCGGCACAGCGCACCATATTTCTTCTGGGTCTGGGTAATGGCTTCCTCACACCGCTGAAAGAACAACTGAATGATCTGCTGGTCTCCCATGGTGGCTGAAAGTTGAGCTTTCTTTGTTTCGATTTGTTCCATAGTGTTTCCCCCGGTACTTGAAGCAGCTTCATCCTATTAGACGGCACCATATCCGTTTTCGTTTCAGA
>CAMFBN010000111.1 GCA_945948535.1 uncultured Clostridia bacterium | reverse complement strand
CGTTGCTTCGGCGGCAGCTTCCGGCAAAGGCTCCGGGGCCGGGTCGGTGCCGCCTGCAAAGGCGGTAACAGGAAAGACCGTGACGCAGAGCATCACGGCCAGAATTGCGGGCAGAATCCGGGAAATTCGTCTGGTTTTATTCTTCATGGGCATTGTCCTCCTGTTCATGGTACGCTGTGACAGCAGGGGCGGCCTGCATTGCGCCGGAACGCAGGAACGCGGCAAATTCCTCCGGCTTCATGTTCATGCCGCGCACAAGCTGGATGATCTGCAAATTCTCCTGTTCGGTTTTCTGCGCTTCCAGCTCCCGAAGCTGCTTCTGATACTCCGCGATCTTGGACTTGGTTTTCTGGATGTCCTTTTCGATGCGGTCAAGTTTACTTGCCATAGTCAAAACTCCTTTCTGGCGTCAGGGCAGACGCCCGAAACTGTAAAAATGGGATTGCCAATAGTTTGAATTGAGATTTGTGTAGGAAATGGGGTCGCCGCAATGCAGCATGACCGAATTGCCCACATACAGGCCGACGTGGGACACGCCGGGGGTGTCATAAGTGCCGACAAAAAACACAAGGTCGCCGGGTTTGGCCTGCGAACTGGAAACAGGGGTACAGATGTTGTATAGTCCCTGCGCCCCCAGCCGTCCCACGTTCCAGCCGGAATGATTGATGACCCATGAGATAAAGCCGCTGCAATCAAAACTGGTGCTGGGGGAGCTGCCGCCCCACACATAGGGATAGCCGATGTACTTTTCGGCCTCTTTCAGCATGGCGGCAAACTGTTCATCCTCCAAAGCCTCCGGGGGAACGTCATAATAGGTCGGTTCTTTCAGGGTGGAGGCGTGGGGGTACTGGCTGCCGGAAAACAGGTCGGGCCGGTTGCCCAGCGTGGACATATACAGGGAATAGGCACTTAGCGTTTCCTCGTCCATGATGTAGACCGGCACATGGGACAGATTGAAATTTTCCAGCGTCACGGTGCAGATGTAATAGTCATACGGTACTTCTACTTCATACTCGTATTCCTCGGTTGAGGTTTCGCCGGTGTCCGGGTCTGTGACCGTCCGCGTCCCTGTCCGGGTTTCCGTGCGGTAACGCACCTCTTTGACAACGGTTTCCGTCAGGATGTATTGCTTGTCGAACAGCATTTGCAGGTCGCTTCGCACCTCTCCAATGGTAAACTGCCCGTCATGGAGCGCCGACAGAATGGAGATCAGCACATAGGGGTCATGCTCGATGCTGTCAAGGTCAAAGTGGTACTCGTCATAGTCATGGGTGGCCTCGTAGTTGTCCAGATATGCTTGCAGCTCGGCTTCCAGTGCAGCGTAGGCGTCCTCGGCGGCCAGCATATCGCTGTCCTCGGAAAAGTAGGAGGACGCCGCAATGCCGCTTCCGGCGCTGCCAAACATGGCGGTGCAGGATTGCAGGCCGGTCAAAACCATCAGCAGCAAAAGCCCCAGCACCAGAACGGCCAGTGAACCTTTCCAGTGACGGGCCACAAAAGAGGCGGCCCGTTTGCTTTCCTCGGCGGCTGCCTTGGCCGCTCTGGTGGAGGATGCGGCTGTCTTAGCTGCGCCCTGTGCCGCCGTCCCTGCGGTCTGGCCCGCTGTCCGGGCGGCTTTGGCATACTGGCGCTTGATCTGCTGCTTTTGCCAGAACCGGGAAACGGGATTGGTGGCCGCCTGCGCGATCTCCGGGTTATCCCGCAAGGACTTCTGGTAAAAATACTCCGCGTTGGCGGCAAGGGCCTGACGCTCGGCTTTTTCTGCGGCCCGGTAGGGTTTCAGCTTGTGGTGCCGGATGCTGCTGCGGATGGCCCGGCCAGCCTGACGCTCGGCAAGTTCCTCCCCCTTATGGCCGCCCTCCACACCCACGTTTTCATGCTCAACTTCGTGGATTTTGCCGTGGGCGAATAGCAGCGCCTCCGAAACGGGACGGCCTGCCGGGTTGGGCTTTAACTTGGGAGGCCCTTTGTCCTGCTGTTCAAAACGCAGGGCGCTCTTGGCCTTGCCGGTGGCCTCGTCATAGACCGTTTCTTTCACAACAACACGCTTTTTCGGGATGGCGTCACGGGCTGCATCCAGCTTGTCAGCTTTCTGATCTGCTTTGCGGATATAGGGCTGCAAGTCCGGGTCGGCCCGTTCTTCCTCGGTCAGTTGGAGCCGGGAGGATGGCCGGTGCAGGGCGGCGTCCCCCTCGGCAGCGGTGGCCGCTGCCTGCTTTGCGGACTTTTTGGCCTTATGCCGGTCATGGGCATCGTCGGCCCGTTCCAGCAGCTTTTCCGCTGTGCCGCCAGCCTCCGGGGTATAGTCCTGTTCGGCCTCCCGGCTGGAAATGTTCTCAACCTCGCCGGTGGCCTGATTTTCCAGCGTCAGGCCGTCGCGGGTCATGGCCTGTGTCACCTTGGGTTTGGCTTTCAGCTCTTTCAATGGCCGTCACCTCCTTTGCTGTTTGGGGTCATTGGCTTACCACCTCGCTTAACCGGGTCGTCATAATCTTGTAGAGCTGGGTGTTGTGGGGGATCGGGTTGGTAAAGGGCAGCACCACATTTTCAAAGATCAAAAGGCCCTCGCCGGGTTCGGAATTGTCGATGTACTTCTGCTGGTCTGCCGACAGGTTGAGCCGTTCCGCAAGGATTTTTCTGTCCCCGGATGCCTGATTGAGCAGCGTGATAAAATCGCTGTTTTCCAGAATGTTTTCGATCTCCGGGGAGGAAAGCAGGTC
>CAMFBN010000110.1 GCA_945948535.1 uncultured Clostridia bacterium | reverse complement strand
CCCTCCAAAGATCATACATCTCATAGCCAAGGCTGTGGTTCTGTATATCTTTACATTCACATAGTTAAGATTGGTGTCGCAAAGGAACACCTTCTTTCCCTTAATAACAAATTTTAGCCCATGTTTTTTTGCCTTTTATGTTGTGAAACATGTTTTGGAGAACCTGTCGTCATGTTTATGAGGCTTATGTCTGCCTGGAGCTCGCGTTATGCTTAGACCTTTTATACAATAATAGCGACTGTCACCATGAACCTAATAGTTGCAGTCGCTATTGTTTTGTTGAACCTAACTGTTGCGGTTTGGTACTATTGCTGGATTCCGCGGTTTGTCTGGTCGACACGCTCTCCGGATGTTGCGACTTCCATTTGTGCGGTAGCAGAGTGAGCAATTCCTCCTGCGTAGCCTTCTTATGATAAGGCATTCGGGCGATGATGTCATTCAGGTAATCCCTGGGATTCACGTCGTGTGCCTTGCAGGTGGCCAGCAGGGAACAGATCACGGACATGTTGACGGCCGCCTCGTGGTTGCCGCAGAAGAGATAGTTCTTTCGTCCCAACGTGATGGGCCGGATGACATTTTCCGCCAGGTTGTTGTCCCACAGCAGGCGTCCGTCCTCCAGGCATCGCGTCATGTTGTCCCATCGGGTATAGGCATACGTGATGGCTTTCCCGGCCTGTGATCTGGGGCTGTACTTGACGCCTTCCGTTTCCATCCATGCCCTCATGGCCTCCAGGATGGGACGGGCCAGCTCCTGTCGCCTCTCCTTGCGCTCATCGTGCGACAGTCCCGCCTCATCGCAGCCATGCTCTATCTTATAGACGAGCTGTATCTGGGTCAATCCATGCTCGGCCAGCTCCCTGCTCTCGTCGAGCGCCTGCTCAAAATGACGGCGGATATGCGCCAGGCAATTGACCAGCCGCACGTCGGGGTTGGTCTTGAAGGCCGTCTCATAGCCCGCAAAACCGTCGCATTGGAGGTAACCCTTGAAGTGATACTGATTCGCCAGGGACTCGATGACCGATCCGGCCCTTGATCCCTTGTCGTAATGGAAGATGACCAGCCTTTCCATCACCGACCTGACCATCCAGAGGTATTCCTTGTCGGCCCTGTGCTTTTCCTTGTTGATGACCGGGACGGTGGTCTCGTCCGCCTGCGCATAGTCACAGGAGAAGACCTCCCGCTTGAGCGCCTCATACAGCGGATCCAGCAGCTCGACCGTCCTCTTGAACCAGCCGTCCAGCGTGCTTTCCGTGAGCCCCTTCAGGCCAAGGTGGCGGTATTGCTGTATCTGACGGTAGAACGGGACGTGATACTCATATTTCTGGAGCAGGATCTCGGCGAGCAGGCTGGTGTCGGCGACGCACTTGTCGACGGGCATCAGCGGCATGGGAGCGATCTCCACGCCTTTCTGTCCCTCGGGTGGGAGTTGCGTGTTGTCCTTGAGCGCGTATTTGGGGCGGATGATCTCCTTCACATAGAGCATCCCCGGCTTGTGCTTGACAACGCGGGTTACCTCCTCGCCTATTTTGCGGTACCGGGAAAGATCCACGCCCTCCGGCTCTATCACCTCGGTCTCGAGCACGGGCAGATCCTCAATCATTTTTCGGTTCTGCCGCTTCTGTCTCTTTTCCTCAGCGGATTCCTTCTCTATCTTTTCCACCGCCTTGTCACGCTTCTCTTCCGCCTGACGTCGCAATCCGGCGAACTCATCCGCGAAGAGATCCCGCATGCCGGAGTCATAGACGGGGAGCTTCTCCGCCTTACGCCCAAAGAGCTGGCGGTTCAGCCAAGCGACCTGGGCCGTCAACTCCTTGATGCGTTCCCGCAGACTCTTGATCTGTTCCGATTGGTCTTTATTGATGGCAGACAATGAGGCGACAGAGGCGTTCAGCCCCTCTATCGTCTTGAGTAATATGTCCTTCTCGTCCATTGCCTGTCTCCTTTTATGGATGTAAAGATACTAAACATTAGTGGATTACGCAACAATATCAGCGCTTTTGTTCAATAAAAAAGTAGGTTATACGTGGTACTCCTTGCGTTCCGCCCTGAGTCGTCGGAGCCTCTGTCCCGGGTCTTCCTGGATGCCCTCGACCATCATTACCAGGTCACGCCACTCCATGGGATAGCTGTTTGACCCAGGGTCGTATTCCGGCAGCTTGAAGCGGCCCGCCTCCAGCCGTTTGACGTACATCACCATGCCACCGTCCTCCGCGTGAAGCAGTTTCATGAGCTTGCGGCTGGACCCGACAAAGATGAACACGTCGCCGTTCCTCACCTCGCTCCTCATCCTCCCATGCACCAATCCGCACAGCGAGCTGATGCCCTTGCGCATATCCGTCCTGCCGGGACACAGGAAGTAGCGCATCGTATCGTTCAGGCTAAACATGGCCACCTTCGAGACTATGGGTTAACAGTTCCATCAACAGTTTCTCGGATCCGCCCCCGAAGTGGGCACGGAGTCCGTTGGGAAACAACAAGGACACGCCCTGCGGTACCTGTCCACGCAAGGTCAATTCCGCTGTTGGTTGTTTGAAACTGATTGGCGCCAATTCCTGTTTGAGACTCTCTTTTTCGGCAGCGCATTTCTTGCGCCAGTAGTGATAGGTTGAATAACTTACACCTATCTGTCGCAGGTACAACCTTAATGGCAGGCCACTTTGTTGAACCTGCGATGCTAATTCCTCAAATTCTGATCTGTTCATTACAATTAGGGTTTGATTGTTATTGCGAGCGCAAA
>CAMFBN010000109.1 GCA_945948535.1 uncultured Clostridia bacterium | reverse complement strand
GGTAAAGCCACCCGCTACTATATGGACGAGTTCCATCTGCTTTTGAAAGAAGAGCAGACAGCGGCCTACAGCGTGGAAATCTGGAAGCGATTCCGTAAATGGGGCGGTATTCCCACCGGCATCACCCAGAACGTCAAAGACCTGCTTTCTTCCCGCGAAGTGACGAACATTTTTGAGAACAGCGACTTCATTTATATGCTGAATCAGGCAGCCGGTGACCGTCAGATACTGGCGGATCAGCTGAACATCAGCCCGCACCAGCTGTCCTATGTGACCCATTCCGGTGAAGGCGAAGGACTGCTGTTCTACGGAAATGTGATTTTGCCGTTCGTTGATCGCTTCCCGACCGATCTGGAACTGTACCGGATTATGACGACAAAATTAACCGAAGTGCAGGAAGCAAAGGAGGCGTAAGCGATGGCTGGCAAGAAAAATCCGAATCTCGGAGACAAGCTGCGGCAGGAGCGCGAGGGTGCGGAGAACACCCTTCGCGATTCCAGAAACAAAGCCGTAGGTAGCAGTACGGGAGAAAGCAGCAAGAAAAAAGCGGAACACCGAAGACAGATTCGTCACGAGGCCGATCTTGCCAAGATGCGCAGCAAGAAGCTGAAATCGGAGCAGGAAGTAAAAGCGAAGAAGAATGCAGTCGCTTCCGGAAAAAAAGATGGAAAGCCAAAGAAGCCGGGGAATCTTGCGACAGATGTACTTTCAGCCAAAGCACATCAGAGTGTGCGTAATGCCGACCGGGATAATAATTCCGGTGTGGAGACAGCGCATTTCACCGAAGGTTCAGCGGAAGGCGCAGTTCGTGCAGGTTTCCGGTTCCAATATGGTCGAAAGCTGCGGCAGTACAAAAAGCTGGAGCGGCTGGAGAAAAAGGCAGATAAAGATGCCGTAGATTCCATCTTTGCGGAACGCATGAAGTCTGATCCGCAGGCTGGCTCGAATTTCTTTTCCAGATGGCGGCAGAAGCAGGCTATCAAAAAAGAGTATGCCGCTGCGAAGGCAGGTGCAGCCGCAGCGGAGAACACAGCAGCTGGCACAGCCAAAGCTGCGCAGGGTACTGCCAGTATAACGGAAAAGGCATTTCAGTTTGTGCAGAGCCACTCGCATATCATCATCGGTATCGCAGCCGTGGGACTGCTTGTTTTGGTGATTGCCGGGTCGGTTTCGTCATGCTCCGTCTTGATCAATGGCGGCGGCAATGTGGTGCTGGGAACTTCCTACACAGCGGAAGATGAAGATTTGAAAGGAGTGGAGACGGATTATACCAAGCTGGAAGATAAACTTCGCAAACAAATCGACCGCATTGAAACCGACCATCCGGGCTATGACGAATATCGCTATAATCTGGCCGAAATCGGTCACAATCCCTATGAGCTTGCATCTCTACTGACCGTAGAATTTGAAAACTATACGAGAAGCCAGGTGCAGGCGCGGCTCCAGAGTATTTTTGAAGCGCAGTATGAGCTGAAGCTGGTGGAAAAGGTGGAAATCCGGACAAGGAAAGAAACCCGTGTGGGTTATCGCTACAATCCAATCACCGGAACCGGACACACCTACACCTATCAGGTAACGGTACAGTATGAGTATAAAATCCTCAATGTAACGCTGCTCAATCGGGGCGTGGACTATGTTGCCAGAAATTCCGGTCTTACAGATGACCAGCTGCAACGCTACGAAGTCACATTGGATTGCCGGGGCAATCGGGATGACCTGTTTGCAGGCATCGCCTTTGCAACGCCGGATGGCGCGGGTTCCAGCGGAGAATACCAGGATTACGACATTCCGGGCGAAGCTCTGACGGATGAAAAATTCCGGAAGATGATTACCGAAGCAGAGAAATATCTCGGTTATCCCTATGTCTGGGGCGGCAGCTCGCCGAGTACCAGCTTTGACTGTTCCGGCTTTGTCAGCTGGGTCATCAACCACTGCGGAAATGGCTGGAATGTAGGCAGGCAGACGGCCAACGGTCTGATGGGAAAATGCGACATTATCCCGAAGAGTGAGGCAAAGCCCGGAGACCTGATCTTCTTCCAGAAAACCTACAACACCAGCGGAGCGTCCCATGTGGGCATTTATGTCGGCAACGGGATGATGATCCACTGCGGCAACCCAATTTCCTATGCTTCCATTGAGACGAACTACTGGAGGCAGCACTATTACTGCATGGGAAGAATTCGATAAAAACAGGGCGTTTATTCGCCCGGAAAGGAAACGATATGAGCTTGAAACTGGAAAAGATTGCTGCGGAGCGGGAGAAAGCCCGCAGAAAACGCGATGAGTGGGAGGAACGCAGAAAGGAATGGGACAGAAAGTACCACGAGCAGGAAAACAGCGAAATCTGTGAAATGGTACATGCCCAGAGCCTGACCCCGGAACAGCTGGCAGTCATCATTCAGATGGCGCAGGCTGCGGTTCCAAACCCGGAAAATCTGAAACTGGACGAGAAAGAAACGGAGGATATGGAATGAAAAAGATGATGGCAATGCTGCTTGCCAGCGTGATGGCGGCAGGAACCTTTACGACCACAGCGTTTGCCTATACGGGCAATGATGTGCAGAAGAACACATCTGCCAGTACCGCTGCGCAGGAGACGGATGCAGCGGAAAGTGCAAATGCAGGGAAAACGGACAATACCGACAACATCGAAATCGACCCGGACATGCAGGTGCTGCCGGATGGCTATGAAGTCTCTACGGATGCGGATGGGAACCTGATCGTTACGGTGGGCGGCAAGGAATACAACATCGGCAGCGAAAAGTCCCCAAAGCAGACTGGCACGGTGGTGCCGGGTATCACCAGCCTGCATTTCCGTTCCGGTCCCGGCATGGATCAGGAGATTATCGG
>CAMFBN010000108.1 GCA_945948535.1 uncultured Clostridia bacterium | reverse complement strand
ATCGCGGGCTATTCCAGCGGCACCATAACAAGCTGCGTCAATTCCGGCTCTGTGGGGTACCCCCACATCGGCTACAACCTGGGCGGTATCGCGGGCAGAAGCTGCGGCTTTGTGGAAGGCTGCCGTAATGAAGGCTTTATCACCGGGCGCAAGGATGTGGGCGGTGTTGTGGGACAGATCGAGCCCCACATCCAGACCATTCTTTCTCCGGACTATCTGGAAACCCTGAGTAAGCAGTTTGAGAATCTGGGCGGTCTGGTCAGCCGGGCGGGCAGCAACGGTGCGGATATGGGCGGCGATGTGCAGTCCTGCATCCAGACCCTGACTGGCTATCAGAGCAGCGCCCGTTCCGCGCTGGAATCCCTGGTTTCCGGCGCTGCCAGCGGCGAGGTGAACGAGGAAGCCCTGTCGAGCCTTGGCAGCGCCGTGCAGGGGATGGCGAACACCTCCGGCGATCTGCGCAATGCCATCGGGCAGGGCGTAGATACCCTGACCAATGACATCAGCGCCATTTCCGGTCAGATCAGCGCCATTTCCCGCACCTTCGCGCTGGCCACGGAGGATGCGAAAAAGGAGACGGTGACAGATATCTCCGAGGTGGATTTGGATGCCATAACGGAAGGTCTGGTAGGCTCCTGCCAGAACAGTGCGGCGGTGGAGGGCGATCTGAACGTGGGCGGCATTACCGGCGTCATGGGGCTGGAATCCACCGCCGACCCGGAGGATGATGCCCCCAGCGGAAATCTGACCCAGAGGCGGCGGTATGAGCTAAAGGCCATTGTGCGCGACTGTGAAAATACCGGCAGGATTACCGGCAAACGCAGCTATGTGGGCGGCATTTGCGGACGGATGGAACTGGGTCTGATCTGCGAATCCCGGGGCTTTGGCACCATCACCAGTGAAAACGGCGACTATGTGGGCGGTATCGCGGGTCTTACCGGCGGAACCATCCGGAGTTGTTTTGCAAAATGTACTCTGTCCGGCGGAAGCTATATCGGCGGCATTGTAGGCTCCGGCATTGCCGAGGATTACAGCGGCGATTCCAGCACTGTCAGCGGGTGCTACTCCATGGTGGAGATTCCGGAAGCGGAACAATATGTGGGCGCCATCGCCGGAGTCAATACCGGGGTGTTCACGGGGAATTACTTTGTATCTGATACGCTGGCAGGCATCAACCGGGTCAGTTATTTCGCGCTGGCACAGCCCATATCCTACGATGCCCTGCAAAGCGAGGATTTTCTGCCCAGCCCCCTGAAAACCTTCACTCTGTCCTTTGTTTCGGATGGGCAGACTCTCAAAACCGTCCCCTTCCATTACGGAGATTCCTTTGACGATTCTGTTTTCCCGGAGCTTCCTCAAAGGGAGGGGTGCTACGCACGATGGAGTACGACCAATTTGACAGATCTGCGGTTTGACACGGTAGTCGAAGCATCGTACTATCCTTATATTACCTCCCTGGGTTCTACACAGACGCGTCCGGAGGGCAAGCCCATGCTCTTTGTCCAGGGACAATTCCAGGATGGGGACAATCTTTCCATCGTCCCCGGTACAACTTCGTTCCCGGAAACGGAGGAACATCCGGTGTTGGAGCAGTGGCATATTTCCATCCCTGCCGACGGACTGGAAAGCCATACCGTTCGTTACCTGCCTACGCAAGCGGATGCGGTGGTTTATCTTCTGAGAAACGGCAGCTGGAGCAAGGTTTCTACAGAGGAAATGGGCAGCTATCTTGCTTTTGAGGCGGAAGGCGCGGAAGTGGAAATTGCCGTCACTGCGGCTCCTGTCGCCAATATGCGATGGATCATTCTGGCGGCAGCGGCGGTTGTTCTGCTTCTGATTCTTGGATTGCTTCTTTGGGAATGGAAAAAGCGCAGAAAAACCGAAAAAAAGATTTTCAAACGGCGCTGGTGGCTGCTGGCCCTGTTGCTGCTTGCCTGTGCCGGTGCAATCCTTCTGTACCGATACTTCCCCCAGACCCGGGCGGGGCAGACGGTTCAGGCCTACGATCTGCTAAAAACCTATCTGGAGCAGCCGGAACAGCAGATGCGTCTGAGTGTGAAGGCCCAGATTGAGAATCAGGATGCCGGCTTTACCGCGAATATTCGCAGAGTCCATACCGAAGATACCTCCATTACCGAGATTTCCGAGGGAGTGCGGAAGCTGTATTATGCCGGGGGTGTGGTATTCCTGGAAAACGGATCAGCTTTCCGCCTAAACGGGGCAGCGCCGGATTATTCCGCCCTGCTGGAAAACACACTGGAGATTTACAGGCAGTCGGATATCAGCGCTGTGGATGGTACTTACACCATTACGGCGGAGGGCAGCCAGGCAACGCAAAGCCTGCGGCTGCTGATGCCGTCTGCCCAGGCCCTTCTGCCGGAGGCAAACCGCCTGACGGTAGATCTCATCACGGAAAACGGGGCCCTTTCTCAGCTTCGGTTTACAGGAGCAGGCAATCTGACGGATTCCGTCAAAACCCCCTTCTCGCTGTCGGCAATTGTGGAGTTTCTCCCGGCTTCCGGCGATGTTACCATTCCCAAGCCCGTTGCCCAGGCGGTTTCCACTGGTAATTACCAGGCGCAGGAACTGTATTCCGATGATCTGGTGCGGTTGATTGACGCATGGACCCGGCTTCGGAGCAAAGACCCGGTTGCGGCTGCGGTCACTCTGGAAGCAAGCTGCGGCGAGCTGACGCTCAGCGATGCTTTTTCGTACTACCAGTGGCGCGCATCGGGCACTCCCATTCGGGGTATGGAAAAGGATGGAAAAACCTTCTACTTTACCGACAATGCAGTCTGCGACGAAAACGGCAGGACGGTGTCTGCCTCCGCTGCGGGAAACCTTGATCTGGCAAACCTGCTGGA
>CAMFBN010000107.1 GCA_945948535.1 uncultured Clostridia bacterium | reverse complement strand
GCATACGCAAAATAAGCATGACAAAAAAGCCCATATTGAAAATGGGAAAAATCTTCGTAAATTGCAAGTTCAAGTTGGACACCCAGCGGTAGAAAAAACGGGTTCCATCTTAGCCACAGTTTTGGTTGAAGCGTCAGATTCAACCAAAATTGGGGCTTCCGCAGCCGCTTAGGCTGCGCAAACAATGTCAAGGAATGCTTCAAAGAGTTCTTCTGGAGTGCAGTACCCCAGATTCTTCCTCGGAAGGCTGTTAAGGGCATCTGCTGCCCAGAGGATATCCTCATCAGAGAAATTCTCAATGGAAATTCCCTTGGGGACATATCGCCGAAGCAACCCATTGTGACGCTCATTCTGTGCTCGTTCCCATGAAGTGTAGGGATGCGCAAAGTAGACCTTTGTTCCGTACTTCTCAATCTGAGCGAAATCCGCAAATTCAGCTCCGTTGTCTACCGTGATGGTCTTAAACACCTGGCTGAATTTCTCACCGAATTCCTCATGGAGTCTCTCCATAGCGGTGTTCACTGCCTCGCTGGTCTTTCCGGGAATACGAATCGCAATGTAGTTCTGCGTTTTCTTTTCCAGAAGAGTCAGAATCACAGACTCTTTGCCGTTGCGTTTGCCTACAACGGTATCACCTTCCCAATGGCCTGCCTCGGTTCGGGAATCTACAATTTCTGGCCGCTCATCAATGCTTGTTCCATACACTTTCTTTCGTTTTACGGGACTTTTATGATGCTTTTTCCGTTTTATTGCTTCGGGAAGTTCCAAGATGTTGAGGGACAAATTGCCGCCCCATACCTCATTGTAAAGGGTTTTGGTGCAGACCATCTTCTCTTCCGGGAAGAGCTTGTGCTTGCGGGCATAGCCGACACAGGCATCAATAGACCACTTTTCCGTACGCACTTGCGTGACGACCCACTGAACAAATGACGTACACTTGTCAATGCGGTGCGGCTTGTGGCTATTCTTTCTGTTTTCCTTGTACACAGCGTCCCCACGCTTTGCGCTATAACCGGGAGCACGGCCCCGACTGCCCGTTCTGGGCGGTGTACCGCGCTTTAGTTCATTGGAAATGGTGCTGGGTGCGCAATGCAGGTATCGAGCAATCGCCCGATTGGAGTATCCCAGCTTCTTCATAGCCTGAATCGCTCCACGATCTTCCATGGTTAAATGCGTTCCGGGCTTGCGTTCTGCTCCATTTGTGGTATACTGAGTGTGATCCATAGTGATTACCTCTGGTGAATGGTGTTGGGGAACTTCATTCTACCACATTGGAAGTCACTATGGATTCCTTTTTTTCAGGTGTCCAACTTCATTTTACAATCGACCATAGCATTCCCGTACTAAAAATGCAATATCCGGGCATAATTCCCGAGAGGTGATACGAAGGTGACGGATGGAGAGATCCGCAGACAATTTGACGGTGCGGAGGATTTTATTGTAAGAGAACTGGTTTGCAGCGGCTTTACGCTTTACGCCTATGCCATTGACGGCCTGGTTTCCGGCGGGGATATGTCGGAATACATTCTCAAACCCATTGCGGATCATCTCACGGGGGAACGGATGGAAGAACTCTACGAGGCTGCACTCCATGGCGGGGTATATAATAGTGTAGCAGATCCCTGCACCGATCTGAATACCGTGGCAAAAAAGCTGGTCAACGGCTTCTGCGTGGTGCTGTTTCCGGGAGCCGGAGCGATTGCTTTTGAAATCAAAACCGGTGTCAAACGGGGCCCGTCCGCCCCGGAGGTGGAGAACACTGTCAAAGGGCCGAAGGATGCCTTTGTGGAAACCATCCGCATCAATACCAGTCTGCTGCGGCGGCACCTGCGCACACCGGATCTGCGCCTGTATGGAACAACCGTCGGCCGGCGGAGTCTGACCAATGTCACCGTCGTCTGGATTCAAGGACTGACGAATCCGGATTTGGTGGAACGGTTGAAGGCACGGCTGGATAGTATTGATATTGATGGTTTCCTATCCCCGGCGGCGGTTGAGGAATACGTCACCGGTTCCCGCGCCACAGCCTTTCCGCTGCTGCAATATACCGAGCGTCCGGATCGATTTTGCCAGGGACTGCTGGACGGCCGGGTGGGCCTTATGGTGGATGGACTGCCGTTGGCTTATCTGGCGCCAGCTGACCTTGGGTATTTAATGGAAAGCGCCGAGGACAGAAGCCGGGATTTTATCACCGCCTCCTGTATCCGCTGCCTGCGTTACGGGGCGCTGCTGACAAACCTGCTCCTGCCGGGACTGTATATCGCAATGGTAACCTTTCATCAGAACTGGATTCCAGAAGGTCTGCTGAATATCATATTAAACAGCAAACAGGACGTACCCTTTTCTACGGCAGGGGAAGTATTGAGCCTGCTGATCTCCTATGAATTGCTCCAGGAGTCCGGGATTCATCTGCCACAGGCGGTGGGGCAATCGGTTTCCACCATCGGCGGTATCCTGGTAGGTACGGCGGCGGTAGAGGCAGGGCTGGTTTCACCGATGGTGCTGATTGTGGTCAGTATAGCGGGGGTATGCGGTTTTGCCCTGCCAAACCGGGATCTGGCGGAGGGAATCCGGGTATGGCGCTTTGGCATTGGCATAGCGGCGGCCTTTCTGGGGATATGGGGTGTGCTATTGGGGGCAAGCCTGCTGGTATTTCATCTGGCAACAATAAAGTGCTTGGGAGTTAGATTCTTGACGCCATATCCTGGTGGGAGGGGTTTGTTAAGGAGAAGATTGAAGAATCAGAAAAGCAGGGATCCGAGACTTCAAACAGAGGATAAGAAAAATCAGAAATAAAAAAATGAAAAAACCCTTGACAAACGCAGCAGGAAATGATAGTATAAGCAAGCTTTCGGCGCGGGGCGCTGGCGAGTGCGAAA
>CAMFBN010000106.1 GCA_945948535.1 uncultured Clostridia bacterium | reverse complement strand
GCCAACTGCCTGTATCCCAATGAAGTCAAAATCACGGATGAGCTCTCCGCGAAGCTGGCCTTTTCCACAGACATGGTCTGCGCCCGGTACAAAAACAACTATCGGAACACCGCAAACTTTGAGGTTGCCAACGCCCTGCCCGGGGACTGTGACAACGACCACTCCGAGATAGCAGCGGACTGGGTCACCCCGGAGGACATTGCAGACCTCTTTGCCGATGTTCCCTATGTGCTGCACTACAGTCGCCACCACATGAAGCCCAAAGGCGAGAAAAGCGCCCGTCCCCGGTTTCATATTGTGTTCCTCATTGACCCGGAGCGGGATGCAGACCGCTATACGGCTCTGAAGCAGCGCCTGTTGGCGGCATTTCCATTCTTCGATGCCAACGCCATGGATGCCGCCCGGTTCCTGTTCGGCACGGAAGATCCCCAGGTCATCTATCATCCCGGCACGATTACCCTGAATGCCTTTCTGAACGACTTGGAAGAGGAACAAGCCTTTGCTGAACTGGGGCGCACCATTACCGAGGGAAGCCGTAACAGCACCATGTCCCGGATCGGAGCCAGGATCATCAAACGGTACGGCGATACCCCGGAGGCAAAAGAGCTGTTCCTCCAGGCTGCCGAGCAATGCTCCCCACCCCTGGAGGAGCGGGAGTTGGAAAGCATCTGGGCAGGAAAGCAACGGCTCTATGCCAAAATCTGCAAGCAGCCCGGGTATGTCCCACCGGATGCTTACAACAGTACCGGCCCCGTAGTCTGGGACACGCCCATCCCCTTTGATGAATATGACCTTCCCACATTTCCCGTGGACGCATTACCGGAGGTCATTCGCCGCTATGTGCTGGCGGTGGCGGAATCCACCCAGACCTCTGTGGATATGGCGGCGGTGGAGGCTCTGGGCGTTGTGTCCCTGTGCAGTCAGGGAAAATACTTCATCCGGGGCAATGCGGACTGGGCAGAACCCCTCAACACCTACACGGTCGTCATCCTTCCACCTGCGGAGCGAAAATCCTCGGTGCTGTCCATGATGATCCGCCCGGTGGAAGTATTTGAAAAATCGGAAAACGAACGGCGCAGCCCGGAAATCGTCAAAAGCCAAATGGAACTGAGCAAGCTGGAAAAGGAGAAGCGCAGTCTGGTGGAGCGGGCATCCAAGGGCAAAGCTACCGAGGAGGATATCAAGAACAAGGCCAAAGAAATAGCCGAATACGAACCGGTGAAGCCTCTCCGACTCTTCGTGGACGATGTGACCTCCGAAAAGCTGACTTCCGTTCTGGCCGAGAACAACGGTTGTGCGGCGGTGGTTTCCGCAGAGGGCGGTATCTTCGATATCATCAGCGGCCTGTACAGCCGCAATGTGAATATCGATGTATTCCTCAAAGGTCACAGTGGTGATACCATCCGGGTCGACCGCATCGGCAGAGCCAGCGAGAGCATTATCCACCCGGCATTGACCATGGTGCTGGCAGTGCAGCCAGAGGTGCTGAACGGGCTGATGAGCAACAACACGTTCCGTGGTCGTGGCCTCACCGCCCGATTCCTGTACTCCATGCCAAAATCTACCGTTGGCAGTCGTTCTTTCTCCACGGAACCAATCCCGGAAGGTGTCAGAGTCAGGTATCAGGATCTGATCGAGGCCATTCTTTCCAGCGACAACGAGCAGCAGCCAATCAGCCTGGACGATGGTGCCCAGGAAGTGCTGGAAACCTTGTTCAACGAGGTGGAAGGCCGGCTGAAAGGTGACTTGGCGGAGATCCCTGACTGGGCGGGTAAGTTCGTGGGTTCCGTCCTGCGTATCAGCGGCATTCTGCACGTCATGAAATATCCCAAGGACTCCATGTTCGACTCCGTCGACAGAGAAACCATGGAGAATGCCGTTACCATCGGCAGATACTTTCTGGAACACGCCAAAGCCGCATATTCCCTCATGGGTGCCGATGCCGTAAACAAGAACGCCCAGTATCTGCTCTCCGCCATCAAACGGGAGCGGCTTGCGGAGTTCTCCCGCCGGGATGCCATGCGGCTGTGCCGCCGTTTCAAGACCGCCGAGAGTCTGCAGCCTGTGCTGGATCGGCTGTGCGAATACGGCTATCTTGCCGCCAAGCCGCTGCCACCCGCCCACGGAGCGGGAAGAAAGCCCTCGGAAGTTTACCTGACCAATCCGGCTGTGCTGGAGGATGGCGCCGGGGAGGGGCGGTCATAATCTCCGGGGCTTCTTGTCCGGACAACGGGCGTGGGGCCTCATGCGCGAATTCGCATAAGTTTCGGAGCGAATAGCCCGGCAGGGGCGGGTCAAATCTCTGTGCCTTCATAGCCGGACAACGGCCGTGGGGTCTCACGCACAAAATCGCAAATTCAAAAGGGGAATTACCCAAAAATCAAACCCGGGAGGTTTCAATATGACCAAACATGAAATCGAAATTCTGAATGTCATGCGCAGCCGTGGCAAGACCGCCATGGACATTGCGCTCACCCTTCAGATCTCCGTCAATACCGTTCGATCCTACATCCGCCGCCACCCGCCGGAGGATGCTGTCCGGGTCGAATGCCGCCAGTGCGGAAAGCCCATTCTCCAGGTGAAGGGCAGAAAGGCCAAATACTTCTGCTCTGACAAGTGCCGGAACGCTTGGTGGAACGCCCACCCGGAGAAGGTGCAGCGAAAAGCCTATTACCATCTGACCTGCGAATACTGCGGAAAGGAGTTTATCAGCTATGGCAACCGGAAACGTAAATACTGCTCCCGTCCCTGTTACGCCGACGCAAGAAGATCTCATTCGGTATCGGATACTCTGCGCAATGCTGGATAATCTCTGCCGGGAGGGAGAGCTGGATGCCCAAACCCGCGACCGGGCAAACGCCGTTCTCGCCATGAAAACCGGCCTGAAACAGGACAGTATAT
>CAMFBN010000105.1 GCA_945948535.1 uncultured Clostridia bacterium | reverse complement strand
CTGTTGGGAGGGATTTCCCTATGACACCTGAGCAGAAAGCGCGGGAAGTGATTGACAAAAAGCTGGCGCAGTCCGGCTGGGTCGTCCAGGATCGGAAGCAGCTCAATCTGCTTGCCGGGTTGGGTGTAGCGGTGCGGGAATTTCCTACCAGCACCGGCCCCGTGGACTATGCGCTGTTCGTTGAGGGAATCCCTGTCGGTATTGTGGAAGCAAAAAAGGATACTGCCGGTGAAAATATCACGGTTGTGGAGGATCAGTCCAGCCGCTATGCCCACAGTACCCTGAAATGGGTGTCGGTAGAATATCAGATTCGCTTTGCCTACGAAGCTACCGGGAAATTGACCCGCTTCACGGACTATGCCGACCAGAAATACCGCTCCCGAACCGTGTTTGCCTTCCACCGCCCGGAGGAACTGCGGCGACTGCTGCGCCAGCAGGATACGGTGCGCAACCGCATGAAGCAGTTCCCGGATTTTGATACCACTGGTTTCCGCAAGTGCCAGATCACAGCAATCAGCAATCTGGAAAAGTCCTTCGCAGCCAACAAGCCTAAGGCCCTGATCCAGATGGCAACCGGCGCGGGAAAGACCTTCACAGCCATTACCGCTGTCTATCGTCTTTTGAAATTTACCGGTGTGAACCGCGTTCTGTTTCTGGTGGACACGAAGGGCTTGGGCGAGCAGGCGGAACGGGAGTTTCTTGCCTATCGGCCCAACGACGATAACCGTTCCTTCTTCGAATTGTATGGTGTCCGCCGCCTGAAATCCTCCTTTATCCCTTCGGATGCCCAGGTTTGTATCAGCACCATCCAGCGGATGTACTCCATCTTGCGGGGTGAGGAGCTGGACGACTCGGTTGAACAGGAGTCCTTAAACGAGAATCCGTCTGTTGACCGGCAATCGCCCAAGGAAGTGGTATACAACGCCAAATATCCGCCGGAATTCTTTGATGTTATCATCATTGACGAGTGCCACCGATCCATCTATAACGTGTGGAAGCAGGTTCTGGAATACTTCGACGCTTTCCAGATTGGCTTGACCGCCACCCCGGACAAGCGGACATTGGCATACTTTGACCAGAACATTGTCAGTGAGTATTCCCGGGAGCAGGCCATCATCGATGGCGTCAACGTCGGTGAGGATATTTTCCTGATTGAGACTCAGGTCAGCAGGCAGGGCGGCACGATTCTGAAGCAGATGGTGGAGTACCGCAACCGCATGTCCCGGGAGAAGCGCTGGGCGCAGCTGGACGAGGACGTGGACTACCGCCCCTCCCAGCTTGACCGGGATATTGTAAATCCCAGCCAGATCCGCGCGGTGATCCGGGCATTCCGGGACAACCTGTATACAACCCTGTTTCCCCGGCGGAGGGAAGTGCCCAAGACCCTGATTTTTGCCAAGAGCGACAGTCACGCCGACGATATTATCCAGATCGTCCGGGAGGAATTTGGCGAGGGCAATGACTTCTGCAAAAAGATCACCTATATGGCACAAAATCCCGAGGAAGCCCTGAGCGAATTCCGCAACGGCTACAATCCCAGAATTGCCGTTACCGTAGATATGATCGCCACGGGTACGGATGTGAAGCCCATTGAGTGCCTGATTTTCATGAGGGATGTCCGCAGCAAGAATTATTTCGAGCAGATGAAGGGCCGGGGCACCCGGACACTGGGCAAGGATGATTTGCAGAAGGTCACACCCTCTGCCACGGAGAACAAGGATCACTTTGTCATCGTAGATGCGGTGGGCGTTACCAAATCCAAGAAGTCCGATACCCGGACGCTGGAACGCAAGCCCAGTGTGAGCCTGAAAGAGCTGATGATGAATGTGGCACTGGGGGCATGGGATGAAGATACCCTGACCTCTCTGGCCAGCCGCATGATCCGGCTGAGTGCCCAGATGACTGCCGCGGAGCAGAAGGCCTTCACCAACACCGTGGGCAGTTCTGCGGCACAGGTGGCAGAGCGTCTGCTGAATGCCTTTGACGAGGATGTGCTCACCCGGAAAGCCCAGGCGGAATTTGTGTGTGAAACGCCTGGGCAGGAGCAGTATGCCCAGGTGCAGAAGGCGGCCATTGCCGAGGCGGTGAAGCCCTTCCACGATCCCAATGTCCGGGACTTCGTGGAGAATGTGCGCCGGAGTCATGAGCAAATCATTGACAATGTGAATATCGATTCCATGGTGTTCGCAGGCTTTGACGCCCAGCAGGAGGAAGGCGCCCAGCGGGTGATTCAAACCTTCCGGGCATTTATCGAGGAAAACAGGGATGAAATTCTGGCGCTGCGGATCATCTACAGCCAGATGTACCGTGACCGCCCCATGGTGATCAGCGGGCTGAAGGCACTTTATGAAAAGTTGAAAGCCCAAGGCATTACCATTGACCGGCTGTGGGACTGCTATGCCATTGCGAAGCCGGACAGGGTTCGGGGCCGCTCCACCATCCACCAGCTGGCGGATTTGATCGCCATGATCCGCTTTGAGATGGGCTGCGGCGACAATTTGCAGCCCTTCGCGGAGACGGTGAACTACAACTTCAAGCAGTGGATTTTCCGCCGAAACGCCGGCGCGGTGCACTTTACGGAGGAGCAGATGGAGTGGCTGCGGCTGGTGAAAGACCACATTGCCGTTTCCCTGAGCATCGAGCCGGAGGACTTGGAGCTGAGCCCCTTCGACCACAAGGGCGGCCTGGGACGGTTTTATGAGGTCTTTGGGGAAGCGTATCAGAAGATTTTGGACGAGATGAATATTGAGTTGGTGGCTTAATATGGGGTTTGAGTTTTCAAATATTCCGGCGCATTGGTGTGTTAAGAAAATGCCGGAAGTGGTTAAATGGGGTTCAGGAGGAACACCGAAAGCCACAGAGAGCGCGTATTATGAGAATGGTACGATTCCGTGGCTGATCATTGGAGACCTGAACGATGGTGTTGTGACAGAGTCTGCCACCAAGATAACAAAGTTAGGGCTGGAGAATAGTAGCGCTAAGATGATTCCTGCTGGAA
>CAMFBN010000104.1 GCA_945948535.1 uncultured Clostridia bacterium | reverse complement strand
CTTACGCACAATTTTATACATTTCTGATCCGTCCTTTTCCTTTTCGTAAATGGTGTTATACGGCATTGGATACTTCACCCAATCAGGGCCATTATACTGTGTTTTTGCATATTTGTCAAACTGTTCTACAGCAAAAATGCCTTCCCCTTTTGGGAAGGCGGCGATAAAACATATCGTAGGGCTTATGTCATGACCCCGCCGAACAGGTTGGATGATGGGTTTCCTGAAATGGAAGCATATCATCACATTGAAATATATTGCCGGCGTGTGTTGTCAAATTGGTGCGTCGGCGGGGGCATGCCCCCGCCCTACAAATTATTTTTTGTGGTCTTCGGTGACGGCGCCGGAGCGGTAGGCGTCCAGCAGCAGCATCAGCATATTCACCCGGTCCTGCAGTTCCGCGCCCTCGTCGGTCTGGCTCACCCGCATCCGGGTCTCCATTTTCTCAAAAATTTCGGAGTCGTTGCGGATGTCGTCATTTTTATGAACCGCGTTCCACTTGCTGGTGAAGGGCTGGTGGGAGACAATGCGGTAGTGCCGGGAATTGTAGATCAGGGTGTAGCCCGCAATGCCGGAGGTGGACTGGTAGGCCCGGCTGAAGCCGCCGTCAATGACGATGAGCTTGCCGCCGCCCTTGATGGGGCTTTCGCCCTTGCGCACCTTCACCGGCACATGACCGTTGATGATGTGGCAGTGCTCCCCTTCAAGGCCAAATTCCTTCAATAGCCGGTCGCAGACCGCCGGGTCCTGATAGTAGGTGTAGTAGGCGTTTTTCGGCTCCACCCAGGTGGATTCATCCGCGATAAACCGCCGCTCGAAGGTGGTCATGCGGTCCCGCCCGAAAATGGGGCTGTTCCGGCCTGCCCACAGCCACCACAGAAAATCCATGCCGAACTGCCGCTCCTCGGAACCCCGCTTGTCGTAGTAGGCCTTTCTGGCAGTTTTTTCGGCGTAGTCCAGGAACCGCTTGCCGCTGCGCTCCTTGCCGCCGATGGTGAAGGTCATTAGAGAGCCGTCGTCGTTCATGGGGATGCAGCCGTGGAACAGAAGATTGCCGTTGCACACCTTGTACAATCCGCCCTTGGAGTAGAGAAAGCGGATGTGCTTTTGCAGCTTTTCGGAGTTTTCAAAGGAATCCGTCAGCTGGTTGATGACGTGGTTTTCCTCGGCGGTCAGCTCGTAGGGGTTATTGGGGTCCACGGTGGGGAAGTCGCAGTCCAGCATGGGATAGACCTTGCCGTTCAGGGTGATGGTCTTGTCCTCATAGTTGATCTTGTCCAGCAGCAGCCGGTCGGCCATGCCGAATTCCGGGCGGCGCAGCACCTTCTGACTCTCCAGCTTAAAGAGGATGATGGTGATGGCCTTGTACATCCGGGCGGAGAGCAGCTTGTCCTTCTCGGTGTACTGGTCGGCGTCGGTGCCGGTGAGCTTGACCTTAAACTGGTCGGTATTGGTATCCTTATAGACCTCATTGGCGAAAATGGACAGGGGCCGCAGGGAGATGCCGTAGCCGGTTTCAATCACATCCAGATTGTTGTAGCGGATGGAGTTGCTCAAAACCGTTGCTACCAGCGTCCGGGAGCCGGAGGCCGCGCCCATCCACAGTACGTCGTGGTTGCCCCACTGGATGTCCACGTTGTTGCAGCCCATCAGGCTGTCCATGACGATGTCCGCCCGGGGGCCGCGGTCGAAGATGTCGCCCACAATGTGCAGCTTGTCCACCACCAGAGATTTGATGACCTTACAGATGGCCCGGATGACATCGGCGGCCTGACCGATCTGGATGATGGTGTTGATGATGTTTTCGTACTGATCCCGGCGGGAGCCGCCCTCCTCCACCAGATGAATCAGCTCGTCGAGAATCTGTTCGTAGTCCGGGTCCATGTAGGTGCGCACCTTGGCCCGGGTGTGCTTGGTGGAAACGAACCGGCACAGGTCAACCAAACGGTGGATGGTCAGCCGGTACCACTCGTCCAGGTCTTCCTCCTCGTCGGCAACCAAAGCCAGCTTGGAGGAGGGGTAGTAGATGAGGGTCGCCAGGTCGTTGCGGTCCTTCTGGGTCATGGTATTTCCGAACAATTCTTCCAATTTTTCCTTGACTTCACCGGAGCCGGAGTTCAAAATATGCAGAAACGCCTCATGCTCGCCGTGAATGTCGGACATGAAGTGCTCCGTAGGCTTTGGCAGGTTCAGAATGGCCTGAAGCCGGATGATTTCGGTGCCGGCAGCTTCCACGGTGGGGTACTGCCGGGCCAGAAGCCGGAGGTAGTGCAGTTCTTCTTCCGTAAAAATACGCTTGTTGTCCATTTCTCGTCCTCCTCCCAGAGGGAAAATATTATCATAATGGTATATTGTACAACATTTACCTTATGGGTACAAGGGGAAGACGCAAAAATTTTTCGACGAATTGGTACAAAACTCCACACACTGTAGGGCGGGGTCATGACCCCGCCGACCAGGTTGCTGTGATTTGCAGGCTGCAATGCGTCCAACAGGGTACACTTTCTGTTGGATGAAACCAATATAAATGAATGGGTGCGTCGGCGGAGTCATGACTCCGCCCTACAAAAAAGGAACGCCCTGAAGCGGCAAGCTTCAGGGCGTGATTCACTGAATGAATTAGTCAGCAACGTAGGGCAGCAGGGCGATCTGACGGGCGCGCTTGATAGCGGTGGTCAGGTCACGCTGGTGAGCGGCGCAGGTACCGGTGGTACGGCGGGGCAGGATCTTGCCGCGCTCGGACAGGTAACGGCGGAGCTTCGCGGTGTCCTTGTAATCGATGCTGGTCACCTTATCCACGCAGAACGCGCAAACCTTCTTGCGCTTGCGGGGACGCATACGCTGTTCGTTAGCCATGGAATTTCCCTCCTTGTAAGTCTAGTAGAAAAGTTCAGAGATTCTTTAGAAGGGCAGCTGGGCGTCGTCGTCCTCCAGCATCGCGAAATCGGAAGCCGGAGCGCTTGCGGGGGCTGCATAGCCGCCGTAGCTGGGGGCGGGAGCCGGGGCACTGTAGGAATTGCCGCCGTAGCTGTTTCCGCCATAGGTGTTGCCACCGTAGGAGGAATTGCCGCTCTCACTGTCGCGCTTACTGTCGCCGAAGTAGACATTGTCCGCTACGACCTCAGCAGTGCGGCGCTTGTTGCCGTCCTTGTCGGTCCAGCTGCGGATCTGCAGCCGGCCGGACACCACCGCCATGCGGCCCTTGG
>CAMFBN010000103.1 GCA_945948535.1 uncultured Clostridia bacterium | reverse complement strand
CCAAGGTCGCCATGCTGAGCTTCTCCACCAACGGCTCCGGCAAGGGCGGCACCGTGAAGCTCAGCCACGACGCCACCATCATCGCCAAGGAGATGGATCCCGAGCTGAAGATCGACGGCGAGATGCAGTTTGACGCCGCTGTGGCGCCCGAGGTCGGCCAGCTGAAGTTCCCCGGCTCCCCCGTTGCCGGTCACGCCAATACCTTCATCTTCCCCACCATTGAGGCCGGCAACATCGGCTACAAGATCGCTCAGCGTCTGGGCGGCTTCGAGGCCTACGGCCCCATCCTGCAGGGTCTGGCGGCTCCCATCAACGACCTGTCCCGCGGCTGCAACGCCGACGAGGTCTACAAGATGGCCATTATCACCGCCGCTCTGGTTTAAGTCGGCAGGATAACGTCTACTTACAACAGCAAACAGGCCGTCCATTTTGGGCGGCCTGTTGTTTTGTCGTAGGGCGGGGGCATGCCCCCGCCGACCCGGTATCGACGATATGGAAGGTACGTCCAGAAAAAATGCCAGACGACAATCCACCATTCGACGAAAGCTGTAAGAACAGGGTACATGGTCGGCGGAGTCATGACTCCGCCCTACGAAGCAATCATCAAAAGCACCGCGACGATCAGTCTTTTTTTCGGCGCAGAAGCTCTCGAATTGCGTATCGCAGAAAGTAATACCTGCGCCGTGCGATGATGACGCGCTTATATTCCCCGCACCCTTCGCATAATTCACAGTCCCAACTCAGCACATAGGCTTCCTCGGGATAATCGATTCCGTTAAGTTCATTCCAGCAGGATACACAGAATTCAGCCATAAAGATCACCTCTCTGAAAATATAGGTCAATTTCACCCTAATTTCAATAGGGAATTCTGACATAATATTCTCAGGTGATGAGAATGAGCCGAATCCGGGATTTACGCAGAGAAAAGGGCTATACACAGGTCAAAATCCAAATGCTGACGGGAATAGACCAAAGTGATTATTCCAAAATTGAAAGTGGAAAACGGTACTTTACCTTTGAACAGTGTCGCAAGCTTGCCGTTGCGCTGGATACCAGCATGGATTACCTTGCAGGCCTGACGGATGAGAAAAAGCCCTATCCCCGCAATGCTTCCGAATAACAGAACAAACGCGCCGCGGCAGAAAGCCACGGCGCTTTGTGCGTAATTAGTAGTTCTCGGCGTGAACCTCGAAGTAGCTCTGGGGATGGTTGCAGGTGGGGCAGATTTCGGGGGCCTTGGTGCCCACCACGATGTGACCGCAGTTGCGGCACTCCCAAACCTTGACCTCACTCTTTTCGAAGACCTTGGCGGTCTCCACGTTCTGAAGCAGGGCGCGGTAGCGCTCTTCGTGATGCTTCTCGATTTCGGCGACCAGACGGAATCTGGCGGCCAGCTCCGGGAAGCCCTCCTCCTCGGCGGTTTTGGCGAAGCCAGCGTACATATCCGTCCACTCGTAATTCTCGCCCTCGGCGGCGGCCAGCAGGTTTTCGGCGGTGGAGCCCACGCCGTCGTGCAGCTCCTTGTACCACAGTTTGGCGTGCTCCTTCTCGTTGTCGGCGGTCTTCAGGAACAGAGCGGCAATCTGTTCAAAGCCGTCCTTCTTGGCCTTGGAGGCGAAATAGGTGTACTTGTTTCTGGCCTCGGATTCGCCTGCGAAAGCGGCCATCAGATTCTTCTCGGTCTGGGTTCCGGTGTATTTATTAGCCATAACGGTATCCTCCTGTTGTCTGGGGATATCCCCAAGATGATATCTTTATTTTATCACCAATCCCCAAAAAATGCAAGGAAATTTTCTGACATATGTCAGATATGCACAGACTTTCCCTTACACGTACACCTCCACCGTCACGGGAATATCGGCGGCGGGCTTCTCTTCCAGACAGGTGAAGGTGATGCCGCCCTCCGTGCGCTTGGCGAAGCTGACGGCGGCGCTGGCCTCCTTCACCGCCAGATCTCTGGCGGAATCCGTGCCGGTGTACAGGGGGTAAGCCCGGGTCAGCATGTCGTCCGGCAGGTCGGAAATGGGGATGAACAGGGTGTATGGCGCGCTGTCGCCTACCCATTTGGTGCTGCCCAGAAGAAAGGACACAAATTGGGTTTTCACCGCCTGCCTGGCGGCGGTCACGGCAGCGGCAGCCTGGGTATCCACATAGCCCTTCCCGGCAGCGTCAGCATCGTCCGTGGGTTCGGGCAGGCCGGTGAGCTTCTGCCCGCCCATGTCCAGCCGGCCCTGCACGGTGCCGCCGACGCAGGACAGAGCCCCCACATCCTCAGCGGTGAGGGGCACATTCCCCTCATCATCCGGGGCAACGCCGCATACGGTGGACACCGCGCCGGAACCGTCGGCGCCGTTGCGGCTGACGCTGTAGGTGATGACGTCGCCGGAATCGTAGTGGGCCGTGGTGCGGCTCCACACATATTCCTTCGGGGCGCAGGAAGGAAGCTGAGGATTCCAGACACCCGTAGGGATCTGCCGGAAATCCTGACTGACCTGAAACTCCACCTCCTGCCCCAGCAGCACCGGACCGGGGCCGGTGGAGCCGGTAAATTCCCCGCTGTCCTTCGCCAGCGCCAGGTATTCATCCAGCTTGTCCTCCAGCCATTGCAGGCGGCAGTAGTCCTCCGACTTTGGCGCGTCCACCGCCGGGTTGACCTGCACCTGGATCTGGAAAGGAAAGGTGGAAAGCTGGTTCAGCTGTTCATCCTGAAATACCAGACAGGCCCGGATGGTACCGGGCACGCTGAGCATCTGCCGGGCAAGGATGACGGTTGCCGTACTGCCGCTGACCGTAATGGCGGCGCTGCCGTCGGGGAGCTTGTCGTAAAGCCCCCGGGTGCGGTCGGGCTTTTCGTAGCCGATGGCGGCGGTGACACCCTCCGGCGGCTGCCAGGCTTCCCCATCGCACTGCAGGGAAATCTCCACCGCCCGGGTCTGCCCATCGTGCTGCATGGCCGGAACCGTCTGAACGCCGGGACGGTTCAGGTCGGCGCTGATCTGCGATTGAATCTGCATAAAAATGACCTCCTGTGTCGTATTTTGAAAGCCGACGTACCGGCTTTTGCCCCATTGTACGGTAAGGAAAACGGCTTGTCGTAAAAATAATGGGGGAATGGAAGCAAGTAGGGCGGTTGACGTTCCGGCGGCGCTCTGGTATAATTTAAGCCAATGGATGTCGTAAAGCAGAATTGAATTGACAATTGACAATGAACAATTGACAATTGTGGTATCCCT
>CAMFBN010000102.1 GCA_945948535.1 uncultured Clostridia bacterium | reverse complement strand
CTGCCGTACTTCTGGATACCGGAGGATAACCTTGACCTCCGTGTCCGGCGCGACCATGTGCCGTATGATGTCTGGGAGCGGCAGGGTACGCTTCAAACAACCGAGGGCAATGTAGTCCACTATGGCTACATTGAGAAATTCATTGAGCGGCTGGGCGAACGGTTCAATATCCGGGAAATTGCCTTTGACCGCTGGGGCGCTGTGCAGATGGTGCAGAACCTGGAAGGTATGGGGTTTACCGTGGTGCCCTTCGGACAGGGCTTCAAGGATATGTCCCCGCCCACAAAGGAACTGATGAAGCTGGTGCTGGAGGAAAAGATCGCCCACGGCGGTCACCCGGTGCTGCGCTGGATGATGGACAACATCTTCATCCGCACCGACCCCGCTGGCAACATCAAACCGGACAAGGAAAAGTCCACAGAAAAAATCGACGGTGCGGTGGCTACGATCATGGCCCTCGACCGGGCGATCCGCTGTGGGAATGACACGGGTGCTTCCGTCTATGATGACCGAGGCATCCTTTTTATATGAAGGGAGTGATTTCCTATGGGCATTTTATCCGGACTATTCCATTCCCGGGATAAGCCCACCAACAGCACCAACGGCAGCGGTTACCGATTCTTCCTCGGGCAGTCCACCTCGGGCAAGCCAGTCAATGAACGCTCCGCCATGCAGATGACGGCGGTCTACGCCTGCGTCCGCATTCTGTCCGAAGCCATCGCCGGACTTCCGCTGCACCTGTATCAGTACCAGGAGGGCGGCAGTAAGGAGAAAGTACTGAAGCATCCGCTTTACCGCATTCTCCATGATGAGCCGAACCCGGAAATGACCAGCTTTGTATTCCGGGAAACGGCGATGTCCCATCTGCTGCTCTGGGGCAACTCCTACTCCCAGATCATCCGAAACGGGAAAGGCGAGGTTGTTGCACTGTATCCGCTGATGCCCAACCGCATGACCGTAGACCGGGACGATTTGGGCCACCTCTACTACCAGTACCAGGTGCAGGATTCCGATGCGCCGACCATGAAGGACGGCACGGTGATTCTGAAGCCCTCCGATGTGCTGCACATCCCGGGGCTGGGCTTTGACGGTCTGGTGGGATACAGCCCCATTGCCATGGCGAAGAATGCCATCGGTATGGCGATTGCCTGTGAGGAGTACGGAGCCAAGTTTTTCGCCAACGGTGCGACTCCCGGCGGCATTCTGGAGCATCCGGGGACAGTGAAAGACCCTGCCCGTGTCCGGGACAGCTGGAACGCGGCCTTCGGGGGCAGCGGCAACGCCAATAAGGTGGCTGTGCTGGAGGAGGGCATGAAATACACGCCCATCTCCATCTCTCCGGAACAGGCGCAGTTCCTGGAAACCAGAAAATTTCAGATAGACGAAATCGCTCGAATTTTCCGGGTGCCGCCCCACATGGTTGGTGATCTGGAGAAATCGAGCTTTTCCAATATTGAGCAGCAGTCGCTGGAGTTCGTGAAATACACACTGGAGCCATGGATCGTGCGCTGGGAACAGGCCATCAATCGGGCACTGCTGACGGAAAGCGAGAAAGAATCGTATTTTGTGAAGTTCAATGTGGACGGTCTGCTGCGCGGCGACTATGAGAGCCGGATGAACGGCTACGCCACCGCCAGACAGAACGGCTGGATGTCCGCCAACGACATCCGGGAACTGGAAAACCTGGACCGCATCCCTGCCGAACTCGGCGGTGACCTATATCTCATCAACGGAAACATGACCAAGCTGCAGGACGCGGGAATCTTCGCTGGGAAGGAGGAAAATGAAGGTGAAGAAATTTTGGAACTGGACGAATCAGGCTCCAACGGAGACGGAACCGGAGCAGCGGATTCTCACGCTGAACGGAACCATCGCCGAGGAAAGCTGGTTTGACGATGATATCACGCCCCAGCTGTTCCGGGAGGAACTGAATGCCGGGAGCGGCGATATCACGGTCTGGATCAACAGCCCCGGCGGCGACTGTGTGGCTGCGGCTCAAATCTACAATATGCTCATGGATTACAGAGGCAGCGTGACCGTTAAGATTGACGGCATCGCTGCCTCTGCCGCTTCTGTCATTGCCATGGCTGGCACCAGGGTGCTGGTGTCTCCTGTGTCGATGCTGATGATCCACAATCCCGCCACCATGGCTATGGGCGATGCCGCAGAAATGCAGAAAGCCATCGCCATGCTGGACGAGGTGAAGGAATCCATCATCAACGCCTATGAGATCAAGACCGGCATGAGCCGCGCCAAGCTGTCCCACCTGATGGATGCGGAAACCTGGATGGACGCCCACACGGCGGTCGACCTGGGCTTTGCCGATGAGATTATGACCCGCCCGGAAGTAACTGGCGCAGAGAATCACGTCACCGGGCCGATGCTGTTTTCCCGGGCGGCTGTCACCAACCACCTGATGGACAAGCTGGCGGCAAAGTGCCGCATCGAAAAGAAACCCACCAAACCGGAACGCTCCGTGGATGATCTCATGGAGCGGCTCAATCTGATGAAACATTAAGGAGGATTTTTGATTATGACGATTCAGGAACTGCGCGAAAAGCGCAACACCGCATGGAATGCCGCCAAGGCATTTCTGGATTCCCATCGTACCGAGAAGGGTACCCTGACCGCCGAGGACGATGCCACCTACACCCGCATGGAGCAGGACATCGCCGATCTCGGCAAGGAAATCGCTCGTCTGGAACGGCAGGAGGCGCTGGATGCGGAACTCAGCAAGCCCGTGAATGCACCCCTCACTTCCAAGCCCACCACCGGAAAGCAGCCGGAGGTCAAGACCGGGCGTGCGTCTGACGAATACCGCAAGGGAATGCTGACCGCCCTGCGCACCAACTTCCGTCAGGTCAGCAACGTTCTGCAGGAAGGCGTGGATGCCGATGGCGGCTACCTCGTGCCCGAGGAGTATGACCGCCGCCTGATTCAGACCCTGTCTGAGGAGAACATCATGCGCCGCCTGGGCCATGTGATCACCACTTCCGGTGAGCACAAGATCAATATCGCGGCCACCAAGCCTGCCGCCGCATGGATCGAGGAAGGCGGTGCGCTCCAGTTCTCCGATGCCACCTTCGCCCAGATCCTGCTGGATGCCCACAAGCTGCACGTTGCCATCAAGGTGACTGAGGAGCTGCTCTATGACAGCGCTTTCAATCTGGAAAGCTACATCATCGAGCAGTTTGGCAAGGCGCTGGCCAATGCCGAGGAGGATGCCTTCTTCAACGGCACCGGCGTTGGTCAGCCCCTGGGCCTGTTCGCAGAAGTCGGCGGCGG
>CAMFBN010000101.1 GCA_945948535.1 uncultured Clostridia bacterium | reverse complement strand
GCACCATCACCGAGGAGAACAAGGGCGGCCTGGTTGCCAATGTGAAGGGCATCCGTGTCTTCATTCCCGCTTCCCAGTCCGGCATCGCCAAGGGCGGTGATATGGCCGGCATGGTGGGCAAGACCGTACAGATGAAGATCACCGAGGTCAACCGTGCCCGCCGCCGTGTCATCGGCTCCATCCGCGCCGTCACCTCCGAGGCCCGCAAGGCTGCCCAGGAGAAGATCTGGTCCGAGATCGAGGAAGGCAAGAAGTACCACGGCGTTGTGAAGTCCCTGACTTCCTACGGTGCCTTCGTGGACATCGGCGGCGTGGACGGCATGGTTCACGTTTCCGAGCTGAGCTGGAACCGCATCAAGACCCCCGCTGACGTTGTGAAGGTCGGCGACGAGATCGACGTTTACGTCATCTCCTTCGACCCCGAGAAGCATAAGATTTCTCTGGGCTACAAGACCGCCGAGATGAACCCCTGGAACCAGTTCATGACCAACTACTCCGTTGGCGATGTGGTGGATGCCAAGATCGTCAAGCTGATGACCTTCGGCGCTTTCGCTGAGATTCTGCCCGGTGTGGACGGCCTGATCCACATTTCCCAGATCGCTGACCGCCGCATTGGCAAGCCCGAGGATGTGCTGTCCGAGGGTCAGGAGGTCAAGGTCAAGATCACCGATGTGGACGCCGAGAACAAGCGCATCTCCCTGTCCATCCGCGCTCTGCTGGAGGACAACGGCGAGGACGCTGAGTAATTTTCAAAAAAAGAACACCGGGACTGCGCGCAGCCCCGGTGTTTTCATAAAAAGGAGAAAGAAAAATGGTTAAGCATATCGTTTTGTATACTCTCAAAGAAGGCGTTGATAAGGCCGAGGCTGTGAAGCTGATCGCTTCCGTTCTGGAGCCGCTGGTGGGCAGGATTCCCGGCCTTCTGAAAATGGAGATTCGTCAGGCCTATAACGGCATGGACTACGCCCTGTATTCCGAGTTTGAGAGCAAGGAGGCTCTGACCGCCTATGCCACCCATCCCCTGCATCAGGAAGCCAAGACGCACTTCTTCCATCTGCTGGACAGCCGTGTGGCTGCTGATTACGAAGTCTGAGAGGGGATTGTGCCATGAAAGCAGTTGTTACCGTTGTGGGCAAGGACCGGGTGGGCATCATTGCCAATGTCTGCACCGCCCTTGCCGGGTTTGAAGTGAACGTGTTGGACATCAACCAGACCGTCATGCAGGGCTACTTTACCATGATGATGGTGGTGGAGGTCTCCATGTGCAATGTTCCCCTTGCCGAGCTTGTCACGAAAATGGACGAGCTGGGCAGGGAAATGGGCTTGTCCATCCGCGTGCAGCGGGAGGATATCTTTGAAGCCATGCACCGGATCTGAGGTGAGCCCATGCTGAACTACAATGAAATCCTGGCGACCCAGGATATGATTGAAAAGCGCCATCTGGATATCCGTACCATTACCATGGGCATCAGCCTTCTGGATTGCTGTGACGCAGACCTGAGCGTTTGCTGTGCCAAGATTTACAGGAAGATCACCTCCCATGCGAAAGATTTGGTGAAGGTCGGCGAGGAGATCGAGAAGGAATTCGGCATCCCCATCGTGAATAAGCGGATTTCCGTGACACCGATTTCTCTGGTGGCCGCCGCCTGTCAGACAGAGTCCTATGTGGAGATTGCCCGGACACTGGATGCCGCCGCGAAAACCTGCGGCGTCAACTTCATCGGCGGCTTCTCCGCGCTGGTGCAGAAGGGCTGCACCGACAGCGATTGGAAGCTGATCCGTTCCATCCCCGAGGCCATGAAGGCCACAGAGCGGGTCTGCGCCAGCGTGAACGTGGGTTCCACGAAGGCGGGCATCAATATGGACGCCGTTGCGGAAATGGGCCGGATTGTGAAAAAAACCGCGGAACTGACCGCGGATAATGATGGTTTAGGCTGTGCGAAATTGGTGGTGTTCGCCAACGCGGTGGAGGATAACCCCTTCATGGCCGGCGCTTTCCACGGTGTGGGTGAGCCGGAGTGCGTGCTGAACGTGGGCGTGTCCGGCCCCGGCGTGGTCTATCATGCCCTTCAGGGCGTGAAGGGCCAGCCCTTTGACGTGGTGGCGGAAACCATAAAAAAGACGGCTTTTCAGGTTACCCGCATGGGCCAGCTGGTGGGCCGGGAGGCTTCGAAACGGCTGGGTGTGCCCTTCGGCATCGTGGACCTGAGCCTTGCGCCGACTCCTGCTGTGGGCGACAGTGTGGCCCGGATTCTGGAGGAAATGGGACTGGAGGTCTGCGGCACCCACGGTACCACCGCTGCTCTTGCCATGCTGAACGACGCGGTGAAAAAGGGCGGCGTTATGGCCTCCAACCACGTCGGCGGCTTGTCCGGCGCGTTTATTCCCGTGTCTGAGGATGAGGGCATGATTGCCGCCGCCGAGTCTGGTACGCTGGTGCTGGACAAGCTGGAGGCCATGACCTGTGTCTGCTCTGTGGGCCTCGACATGATCGCGGTGCCGGGGGATACCTCCGCCGCTACCATTTCTGCCATCATCGCAGACGAAGCGGCCATTGGCATGGTGAACTCCAAGACCACCGCCGTCCGCATCATCCCCGCCCCCGGTAAGGTGGTGGGCGACCGGGTGGAAATGGGCGGCTTGCTTGGCAGCGCGCCGGTGATGCCGGTGCACGATAAGGGAAGCGAGCTGTTTGTTGCCCGGGGCGGCAGAATCCCCGCGCCGCTGCAAAGCCTGAAGAATTAAACAATATGCTGAAAGCCCGGTCTGTGACCGGGCTTTTGCCTTTATCGGATTTGTCGAAAATTGACAAAATAAGTTTACATAATTTTTCGCCCGGAGGGATTGCGGTTTCGGAGCGGGACGTGTATAATAGTCTCACGAACAGGAAACCGGAGGAACTTCATGAAGCGTTGGATAGGGTTAGGAATTATTATAACTGCACTGATCGTCGGGGGCTGTCTGCTGTCGCAGACGGCTGTGGACCCGGCGGATTTTACCGGGGACTGGTACGGCGCGGAGGATGGACGGCTGTATCAGTTCCATGAGGGCATTATTTCAAGCCCGGCAGACACCCGCGGGGCAGAGGATGGCTTTTGCGGCGCGTATCTTTTTTGCAAAGACCGCATTCTCCTGTTTACGGTGAACCCGAACGGAGAGAGCAAGCTCATGGAGCTGTATCCGGCGGGGGACCCGAAGGGGGAATTCTTAAGTGAAACCGCCGACGGCGCGGGGCGGATCGTGTTCGCCCGCAGCAATATCGCGGCACAGAATCCAGCCTGAACAAAAAGGGGGGCAGCGCAGGCCAATATCATTAAGTTAATTTAGTGCTACCCCTATGCTACATTTTTGCGGCATA
>CAMFBN010000100.1 GCA_945948535.1 uncultured Clostridia bacterium | reverse complement strand
AATCCGTCAGCCCCGCCTGTTGCGTTCTCGCCTGACCAGGCGGAAATCGGAAGCCGTTTCCGCAATCGCCGCAGAGCGGCGCACCCGCCGGAATAGTACACCCGCTTTGCGTCTGTACTGTTCCATCGGGCCAATTCGACAAAACTAGACCTCAAAACGCATTGACAATACTTTACATTCGCTCTATAATAGTCTTAACGATGAGCGATATAAAAAGTGAATATCAGTAAAATTCTCTGCACCCAGATGGTCTTGACCACCTGGGTGCATTGTGTTTTTCCAAAGCCTGATGTTCCCTTTTCCATCGCGTAACACATCGCCCATGACAACTGAATATGGAAAACTTGAAAGGTGTATAATGGGCGAACTATACCCTAAAGGGAATTTCAAAACAGGAGGTAAAAGTTTATTGTCCAAACGCTACAACACGCCCCACCGCACCCACATCATCAAGACCCGTGTGACCGAAGAAGAACACGCCGACTTCATGGAGCGCCTGACCGCCTACGGCATGAGCCAGTCCGAATTTATCCGGCAGGCCATCACCGGCGCGACCGTCAAGCCCATCATCATCGTGTCCCCCGTCAATGACGAGCTGCTTGCCGCCGTGGGCAGGCTGACCGGGGAGTATGGGAAAATCGGCGGCAACCTCAATCAGATTGCCCGGTATCTGAACGAGTACGGAGCACCGTACAACACCCTCGCCGCCGAGGTTCGGGCGGAGCTGTCCGACCTCGCTGCCCTCAAGTTCCAGGTGCTTCGAGAGGTAGGTGAAGCCATTGGCAACACTGAAACATTTAAGCTCTAAAAATGCCGACTACGGCGTGGCGGAGCAGTACCTCACCTTTGAGCATGACGAGTTCACCGGCAAGCCCATCCTGGACGAGAACGGGCGGCTTGTCCCCCGTCAGGACTACCGCATTTCTTCTTTGAATTGCGGCGAGGAGGACTTCGCCGTAGCCTGTATGCGGGCCAATCTCCGCTATGGAAAAAACCAGCAGAGGGAGGACGTGAAAAGCCATCACTACATCCTGTCCTTTGACCCCAGGGACGGCCCCGACCACGGCCTGACAATGGACAAGGCCCAGGCGCTGGGGGAGCGGTTCTGTGCCGAGCAGTTCCCCGGACACCAGGCCCTGGTCTGCACCCACCCGGACGGTCACAACCACAGCGGCAACATCCATGTCCATATCGTTATCAACTCCCTGCGGGTGGCCGAGGTGGAGCGCAAACCGTACATGGACAGAGCCAGCGACACCCAGGCCGGAGCCAAGCACCGCTGCACCGCCGCAGCCATGCGCCACTTCCGGGCCGAGGTCATGGAGCTGTGCCAGGGGGCGGGGCTGTACCAAATCGACTTGCTGGGCGGGAGCAAAAACCGTGTCACCGAACGGGAGTATTGGGCGCAGAAGAAAGGGCAGCTTGCTCTGGACACCGAAGCCGCCGCCCAGGGTAAGCCGCCCACCAAGTTTGAAACGGACAAGGAGAAGCTGCGCCGGGAGATCCGGGCCGTCCTCAACCTGGCCGTCAGCTTCGAGGACTTTGCCCAGCGGCTGTTACAGCGGGGCATCACCGTCAAGGAGAGCCGGGGCCGGTTGTCCTACCTCACCCCCGACCGGGCCAAGCCCATCACCGCCCGGAAGCTGGGGGACGATTTCGACCGCGCCGCCGTCGGTGCCGCTCTGGAACGCAACGCCGCCCGTCCCAGCCTGGGAGCCAAGCCCAGCATCCGGGAGCAGCTTCGCCAGCCCCAGGGCGTCCAGCGCATGGTGGACATTGAGGCCAAGAAAGCCGAGGGCAAGGGCATCGGCTACCAGCAATGGGCGTCCGTGTTCAACCTGAAGCAGATAGCAAACTCGGTCAACGTCTATACCGAGTATGGCTTTTCCTCGCCGGAGGAGTTGGACGCCGCCGTGTCCGCCGCCTTTGCCGCTGTGCGTGACAGCGCCGCCAGCTTGAAGCCGAAGGAATTGGCCTTGAAAGAAAAAAAGGAGCTGCGGCGGCAGATCATCATCTACCGGAACACCAAAGCAGTCCGGGATGGCCTCGCCGCACAGAAAACGCCCAAGGCCCGCGCCGCCTACCGGCAGGAGCATGAAGGTGATCTTCTCCTCTCCGAGGCCACCATTCGTTTCTTCAAGGCCAACGGCATCACCAAGCTGCCCACCGTCAAGGAGCTGACGGCGGAGATCGAGGCCCTGATGTCCGAGAAGAACGCCGGGTACAATGAGTATCAGGAGCGTAAGCGGGAGGCGGACGAGCTGCTGACCGTCAAGCGGAACATCGACCAGGTGCTTCACGGTGCGCCCAGCCAGCGGAGGGACGAGCATGACCGATAACGCCGTCCGGCTGACCTATCCGCAGTACCGGGCCGTCCGGCGATTGGTGCATGACTGCTGCAACTATGACGGCGGGAACTGCCTTCTGCTGGACGATGGGGAGGAATGTGTCTGCCCGCAGAGCATTTCCTATTCGCTGATCTGCCGCTGGTTTCGGGCGGCTGTGCTGCCTCTGGACGAAAGCCTGTGCGCCGCCCTGCTCCACCGCCGGGAAAGAAAAAAGTGCGTCCTGTGCGGTGGCTGGTACATCCCAAAATCCAACCGGGCCAAATACTGCCCGGAGTGCGCCAAGGAGGAAGAACGCCGCAAGACCCGTGAGCGGGTGCGCCGCCACCGGGCCGCCATGTAACGGTTTAGGCCCTTGAAAAGCCCGGTATCACGGGGCTTTTGGGCCGTCCTCAATAGGGGAGCTGTGTACTACCATTCCGGGCCTCGAAAATGGCCCTCTAAATGTCCACAACAAAAATTTGAAAGGAGCCGCCTATGACCGACACCCCCAGCAAGACCACCACCCGCCGCCCGGACTGCGTGACTGAAATCCGCATGGGCAACACCGTCCTCACCGTTTCCGGCTACTTCAAGCAGGACACCACCGACACCGCCGCCGACAAAATGGCGAAAGTCCTGGAGGCCGAAAGCCGCTGCCAGATCAGCCCCGGCCCGTGACCTCCTGCCGGTAGTTCCGCGATAATCCTCAGCTTAAAACTTTTTCTTGTAAGGAAGTAAAAAGCACTATACAACCGCCCCGGCCTGTGCTATACTGTTGCCATCGGAATAGCGGGGCCGGGGCTGTCGGATTGGAGGAAACGATGTTAAGACAGCAACCCATGCAAGCCCCCATCACCGCCTTGTACTGCCGCCTCAGCCGCGACGATGAATTGCAGGGCGAGAGCAACTCGATTTCCAATCAAAAGCGCATCCTCGAAAGCTACGCCCGTGAGCATAGCCTGATGCCCTATCAGTTTTTCGTGGATGACGGATGGAGCGGAGCCAACTTCCAGCGGCCCGGCTTCACCGAGATGATGGACGCTGTGGAGAGCGGCGCGGTCA
>CAMFBN010000099.1 GCA_945948535.1 uncultured Clostridia bacterium | reverse complement strand
ACCGCAAGGTGTGAGGAAGGGGGGGATGACGTCAAATCAGCACGGCCCTTACGTCTGGGGCGACACACGTGTTACAATGGCGGCTACAGAGGGAAGCTGCCCCGCGAGGGGTGGCGGATCCGGAAAAGGCCGTCTCAGTTCGGACTGGAGTCTGCAACCCGACTCCACGAAGCTGGATTCGCTAGTAATCGCGCATCAGCCATGGCGCGGTGAATACGTTCCCGGGCCTTGTACACACCGCCCGTCAAGCCATGAAAGCCGGGGGCGCCTGAAGTCCGTGACCGCGAGGGTCGGCCTAGGGCGAAACTGGTAATTGGGGCTAAGTCGTAACAAGGTAGCCGTACCGGAAGGTGTGGCTGGAACACCTCCTTTTTGGAGCGCGATTTGACGATGACGCTCGGAGTTTACAAGGTATGACCTTGTACTAAGTCTTTCATTATTATATAGTCCTGTAGCTCAGTTGGTTAGAGCACCACACTGATAATGTGGGGGTCAGCAGTTCAAGTCTGCTCAGGACTACATATCCGGGGGTATAGCTCAGTTGGCTAGAGCATCTGCTTTGCAAGCAGAGGGTCGTCGGTTCGACTCCGTCTACCTCCACAAATGAGCGGCAAAGAAATCCACTTTGCCGCTCTTTTTTTATTTCTTCACCCCTTTATGACTGCCCGCAGCCTGTCTGAATTTCGAAGTATAATCATCCCCCGACAATGCTCAGTAAAGGGTGGATTCAGCTGATGAGATACTTTTAGGACAAGCTCCACCTGTCACACAAGCAGTAAATGAAAATCAGTGATCAGCCACTTGCCCCATAGTGCCTTCTGTGGCCACCTCATGATCACTGAGGCTCTCTGGAGGGCTTCAGTGGACAATGGGTACCGCTACAGCATCCTGTGGGCATACCCCTTGATCACTGGAATCTGTTTAGAGGGGAACACCGTCACCTCCATCCTTGCGATACTTGTCTCAAGCGCCATGCCTACAGCAATCTGATTCCTTGCCTTGTGAGTCAAGTGTTGCCCTATGGACGGTGCTTGACTCATTTGCACCCCACACGCCTCTCTCAGAAGAGGGTTATCAAGACAAGTTGCCGGTCTTTTAATTTGCCCCGCCCCAGCCTGTACGAATAGACGGTTATACAAAGTAATGAAAGATTATCCGTAATTCTCACAGAACAGTCAATGTGAAAGATCCAAACCCGGAAGCCGTCACAAAGCGGGCGGAGCGAGCCAACGGCGGAGCTCGCGCAGCCTGCTTTGAGCAGCCGGAGGGCGTATATTCCGGCTGCGTTGACGCCAGGCCGACCAAGTAAACATTTTGTTACTCAATATCTATCCATCCACGATATGCGTCTTAAGTGTGAAGGCCAGTTTATCCTGCGCCGTGGTGGTTGACGGATGACGTTCTCGTGACATTCATCTGCACACCCACCCTATCGTGCTACGTAGCTGTAGGGCATGCAGGCGGTGCAGGTGGACACAATTCCTTTCCATTGGGACACCCCAGGTGCCCTACACGGCCTTCTGGGGCAGGTCCGCCGGCCAGATAAATGTCACGAGGATTTGGTTTGCAGGCTATATCAATGACGGCACCGCCGTCGGAATAAATGCCCTCCGGCGGCTAAAGATCAAGCGCTGCGGGGAGTTCGCCCTAAGGTTCTCCTCGCGCTTGACTTTTGCCTTGGTATGCGTGGTCGTTCGTGCAATTCACCTGACACTCAATATGCCACTACAGATACGTGTGGCCGTACCCCGGTTACCAGGTGACGCCAAAACTAGGGGACCTGCACGCCACACCAGGCCTACATGTATCTGTGGCAGGGTAACCGCTGTCTGGTGAATTGCACGAGAGGCCATGCTGTGCCTTGTCACAATGCGGTGTCCTGTCTGCAGAGAGCGGCACCGGATAAAAAAAAGAGACCGTGCAATGCACGATCTCCATGGAGGGTGAACGGTGGGGCTCGAACCCACGACAACCAGAACCACAATCTGGCGCTCTACCAACTGAACTACGCTCACCGTGTTTAGGAATGCAAAGTTAATCATTATTTCGATAATTCCAAATTTTTTTGAAGTTCTTCTTCTCTCCGGAACATTATTTTTCAAGAATCATTATATTTGCGTGGGTATTTCGCAGCAAAAGGCCCGTTGCGGGAACATCTGCTTCCCGGGACAATGGATTGAATGCAGAATTTGCAACATAAAACGACAGTATGGCAAAAGAAATCAAATTTTCTCTGGTTTACAGGGATATGTGGCAGTCTTCGGGAAAATATGTCCCGAGGGTTGACCAGCTTGAAGAAGTGGCTCCGGCCATCATTGATATGGGATGCTTCGACAGGGTCGAGACCAATGGAGGAGCATTCGAACAGGTGAATCTCCTCTTCGGAGAGAATCCGAACGTCGCCGTCCGCAGATGGACAGCGCCGTTCCACAAGGCCGGCATCCAGACCCATATGCTTGAAAGGGGTCTCAACGCATTGAGAATGAATCCTGTCCCTGCGGATGTCAGGGAATTGATGTTCAAGGTAAAGAAGGCCCAGGGTACCGACATTGCCCGCTCATTCTGCGGATTGAACGACCACCGGAACCTCAGGCTTTCAGTGGAATATGCGAAGAAGGCCGGAATGATATCCCAGGTCGCATTGTCCATCACCCATTCGCCCGTGCATACGGTGGAATATTATATGGGCATAGTTGACAAGGTTGTGGAATACGGCTGCGACGAAATCTGTCTGAAGGATATGGCAGGCATCGGTCGTCCTACATTCCTTGCACAGCTGACGGGTGAAATCAAGAAGAAATATCCTCACATAATTGTCCAGTATCACGGACACGCCGGCCCTGGATTCTCTCCGGCATCGATGCTGGAAGTGGCGCGCGCCGGAGCAGACTACCTCGACGTTGCCGTGGAGCCTCTTTCATGGGGAAAGGTTCACCCGGACGTGATCACCATCAGGGAAATGCTCAAGGCAGACGGCTTCATTGTCAAGGATCTGAACATGGACGCCTATATGGAAGTCAGGAGGCTCACCCAGAAATTCATTGACGATTTCCTCGGATACTGGATTGTTCCTTCCAACCATCTCATGTCCTCGCTTCTCGTAGGCTGCGGCCTCCCGGGCGGAATGATGGGCTCAATGATGGCCGACCTCAAGGGCTTCCAGGGCGCAATAAATGCCGGCCAGAGGGCTCATGGCAGACCTGAACTCAGTCTGGACACATTGATGGTCAAGCTCTTCGATGAGGTTCAGTACGTTTGGCCGAGACTCGGTTATCCGCCACTTGTGACGCCGTTCAGCCAGTATGTGAAGAATACCTCATTGATGAACCTGATGAACGTCCTGAACGGAAAGCCGAGATGGACCACCATCGACAAGGATACCTGGAACATGATTCTGGGCCG
>CAMFBN010000098.1 GCA_945948535.1 uncultured Clostridia bacterium | reverse complement strand
GGGGCTGTCTCAAAGAAGCAGCCCCATCTTTATTGCATGGCGTTCAGCAGTCTTTGTATATCTTTTTCAATCAGCGGCGACATGGAATCCTTGTAGCGTGTCAGGTCCATGGCTTCCACTCTTTGCCGGATGGCAGGCCACAGCTCCCGTTTATACGGCACCACATCCAGCAGCGCCGCCAGAGCCTGCCGCACCGCCGTGGGCTTTTCATCCTCCAAAATCACCAGTGCCCGGTCCAGGCAGCGGTCGATGACGCCGTCCTCGTCCCACCGGGCCTGCTTGCAAAAGAGCCGGAAGCCCCGGCACCGGATGGCCCATGCCTTATCAGCAACCATCTCCGTAAACTGTTCTGTAAAGGGATACAGGTCATCGGTCTCCTCCGAAATCCGTTCTAACTCCAACAAAGTCCCATAAGCCTGCTTTGTATCCTTTTGCGTCAATACAGCCAGTAAACTGTCTGGTTTCATTTTCTGCCTCCCCTGTTATTTTCTGCAATGTTCTCAGTTGAAGTATCTCACAGGATTCTGGAAAACATCAAGGTCAATCACAACCCCGCTTTCCTTTTTTGGCGTAAGACTGGACGAAAAGATTGACATCTGCTATAATCTGATTGGAAACCTATTTTTCACCGCAAAGGAGATGCTACGCACATGATGCACCCTGAAATCAAAACAATTACGGTCGCAGGTGCAGGGACGATGGGTTCCCTCATCGCCCAAGCCTTTGCTGCCTATGGCTACCAAGTCTCCCTATGGAACCGCAGCCAGTCCGGTCTAGAGCGGGGCCGCGCTATGATGGCGGAAAATCTGTCTTCCATTCCCCAGGAGCGCAGAGAAGCCGCCAGCCGCGTCCATCTGACCACGGACCAGGCGTGCTTCCGCAGCGCCGACCTGGTCGTTGAGAGCATCGCCGAGAACCTGGAGGTCAAGCACGACTTCTACCGTCAGATGGAGCCGCTGCTGAAGGAGACCTGCCTGGTGGCCACCAATACCTCCGGACTGTCCATCACGTCCCTGTCCCAGGCCTTTACAACGCCGGAGCGGTTCTGCGGCATGCACTGGATCAATCCCGCTAACCTGATCCCCCTGATCGAGGTCATCAGCGGAGAAGAGACCGCGCCGGAGACGGCGGCGGCTGTCTATGCCCTGGCGGAAGCTCTGGGGAAGAAGCCCATCCACGTAAAGGATGTACCGGGCTTCGCCCTGAACCGGCTGCAGTTTGCCGTCCTGCGGGAGGCGCTGCACATGGTGGAGACCGGAGCCGCCTCCATGGAGGATGTGGACAAAGGCATGAAGTACGGTCTGGGCCTGCGCTATGCCTGCATCGGCCCCTTTGAGACCGCTGATCTGGGCGGTCTGGACATCTTCTGCGGCATCTCCGAATACCTCTTCGCGGACCTTGCCGACGACAAAGCGCCTCAGGCGCTGCTACGGCAGAAAAAAGCATCAGGCAAGCTGGGCCTTAAGAGCGGGGAGGGCTTTTTTGATTACTCCGGTGACCGAGGGGCCAAAGCGGTGGAGGAACGCAATCGAAAACTAAGTGCCATCAGCAAAATCCTTTTTAATACTTGATCAGCTACAAAAAGGGGCTGTCTCAAAGAAGCAGCCCCGAAATAATTCATCGGCCGGCACTATGAAAGTGCCGGCCGATGGCGTATTATTATGGTGTGAAACAAAACAAAACGCAGGTAGATTATACAGCATACGGGACTGGATATCAAGTATGCCTGCCCATGGACACAGAAATAAATATCCCGAAGGACGATCCGGTGAGATTACTCAGCGCAATGATAGAGAGGATGAATTTGGAAGCGTTGTTTGCGACCTACTGCGAAAACGGTAGAATCGAGTATGATCCCCGACGTCTGCTGAAAATATGCATATACGGATACACCAGACACATCATTAGCTCACGGAATCTTGAACAGGCGTGTCAGGAGAACACCAAGTTCATGTATCTGCTGGAAGGGGCCGCAGCGCCCGATCACAACACCATTGCCAGGTTTCGGTCACGGCATCTTGCGGCGTGTCAGGAGCAGATACAGCAGGAGTTGGTACGGGTACTCATGGAGCTGGGCGAAATATCCTTTAAACAGTCGGCGGTGTTCATTGATGGAACCAAGATCGAGTCCGTTGGAAACCGCTATCAGTTTGTGTGGAAAAAGAGCGTAGAAAAGAATTACCAGAAGCTCCAGGCAACGATGGCGGAGAAGCTGCCCGGAATGCTGAAGTCGGTAGGGCTTCGTTTCTATGTGTCCGGAGAGATCAAGGTAAAACAGCTTAAGGGAATCCGAAAGCGGCTGTATGCCCGCATGAAGCAGGACGGTATCGAAAAGGTGAGCGGAAAAGGCGCACGGAAATCAAATGCTCAGAAGGTTCTCGAACAGATTGAGGAATGGATGTGCCGAATCACAGAGTATCTGCGTAAGATCCGCATTTGTGGAGACCGAAGCAGTTATTGCAAGACAGACACTGAGGCCACTTTTATGCGGCTGAAGGAAGACCATATGTGCAACGGGCAGTTGAAGCCGGCCTACAATGTGAATGTTGCCACAGTGAGCGAGTATATTGTCGGCACCCACGTTTCTGCAGACCGGACGGATACAAAAACCACAATTCCGTTTATGGAGAAGCTGCGCAGCGCATATCCGGTGCAACGGGTTGTCTATGATTCCGGCTACGAGAGCGAGGAGGCCTACCGTTATTTCGAGGAACATCCTCAGCTAGATCTGTATGTCAAGCCAGCGAATTATGAGCAGAAAAAGCACAAGAAATACAAGACAGACATCAGTCGCAGAGAGAACATGACCTATGACCCGGAAGGGGATACCTATACCTGTTCTCAGGGCAAGCTGCTCCACAAGACGGGCGTACGCAACATCCGAACCTCCACAGGGTATGTCAGTGAGAAGACAATATATGAGTGCGATGATTGCGCCGGTTGCCCCTGCAAGGAGAAGTGCATCCGCTCAAAAAGCAAGGTGTCTCTGGAGGAACGCAGTAAGCGCCTGGAAGTATCCAAATACTTTGCCGCTCAGCGCGAGACGATGGAACAGAAGATTTCCACTGAAGCAGGAAAAACGCTTCGCCTGAACCGTTCCATTCAGGCGGAGGGCGTGTTCGCCTACACGAAAACTGACCTCCAGTTTCGCCGTTTCATGCTTCGTGGAACAGAAAAGGTCGGTGCGGAATGGTCCCTGCTGGCGATGGCGTATAACATTCTGCGCATGCACCATAAAGCGCAAAACGAGCGGTTGGGAACCCACCTGTTTGCAATGAAGAAAACCTGAAAAGTTTTCCACGGCTTTTCCCCAAAAACAGAAAAATAGCGCAACAATTTTGAAGGGCTGCAATGCCTTTCTGAATTGTTGCGCTTATTTTTGGATGATTTTCATCTCTTTTTCCACGATTTGTGAGAGAGGGGCTGCCTCAATCTGCACATGGCATTTTGAGACAGCCCC
>CAMFBN010000097.1 GCA_945948535.1 uncultured Clostridia bacterium | reverse complement strand
TGGCAAATTCCTCCTGACGAATGCCGCGGCTCTTTCGGATTTCTTCAATTCGGTTCTTCACCACACCACATCCTTTTGGTTTTGTAAAGCTAGCTTGACATTATATTAGCACGCTTCCAGAGAAATGTCAAGCGTGTTTTACATTTTTTACAGAAGAAAATGCACGGCAGTTTTGCCGTGCATTTTTTCAACTGTTTTCGCCGGAATCTGTCTCCCGGGTTGCCGGTTTTCTTCTCCGACGGCGGCGGGGACGGTTGGTGCTGTCCTCCGGGTCGGCCTTCTCCGCCCGGCGGGCGTAGGCCTCCGCCGCTTCGGAGGTGGCCTCGTAGGTCAGGCGGCTGACTCGGGTCAGGCCGTTTTCCTGTAACGACAGCCGCACCCGGATCAGGAACTTTCCGTGCTCCGGGCAGGCGGCAAGGTCCATATACCGGTGTCCCGGCTGGGCAAACCACCGGGAGCCCAGCATCCTTGCGCCGCAGATGGGGCACAGGTTTTCCTCCCCGGACATGGCGCTTAAAGCGGCCCGCTTGTCGGCGTAGTCATAGAACACCTTCCGGGCAATGCAGCCGGGCAGTTCCGCGCCGTGGAAGCCGTTTTCGTGGCTTTTCAGGGCCTCGTCATACTCTGCCGTGCCCTTTTTCAGGTCCAGCCGGGCGCAGATCAGGGCGGTGTGGTAAGCGTCCCCCAGTGCGTCGTGGGCAGGACGGGTGGCTTCGATGCCCAGGGTTTCCATGGCAGTCTTCAGGGCCTTCTGGGAGTTGGAGCCGTCGGTCTGGGCGTTGAAAATCATCTGGGCATTGTACCAGCGGTCGGTAAAGGCCGTGTCCATGTCAAACAGCTGCAAATTTTCCCGCAAAATGCCGATATCGTCAAAGCCCCAGGTCAGAAACACGATGTCCTCGCCGCACCAGCTTTGAAACAGCGCCATGGCCTCCGGGAAGGGAACGCCCTCGTCCCGCAGGCGGTTTTCCTTGATGCCGGTGAGCTTGCTGACCCGGCGGTTCAGGTGCCGGTAGAACTTGGGCCGGATCATGACCTGAAACTCGTCCGCAACCTCTCCGTCCTCCGTGAGCCGCACCGCGCCGATTTGGATAATCTCGCCGCGAATCTGGACCGGCAGCACCTTCTTGGAAGAGGGGGAACCGGGCCAGGGCTGATTCCATTCCATATCCATAACAATGTAATTCATCGAACGACCTCTGTAATCTGTAATTTACTTATTATCATATCACAATCCGGCGACTGTGTAAACAGAAAGTTCCAAAAAGCAGAAAAAACCGGATGATTCCGGGCATCCGGCAGTTCCTTTTCGCTCTACATTTTCTGGCCTTATTTTCCATTTCTTATTTGGCACTGTATTTAGTGCCAGTTTTCGATATAATAAGCCCATCAAAAACAAGGAGGCAACACAAATGGAAAAGAAGCAGAGAATCTCCACCCGAAAGATCGTTTTCGTCGCCCTGATGGCTGCGCTGACCGTGGCAGGCTCCGCCCTGCGGATCACCCTTCCCATCGACATTGCGGGCACCACGTCCTTCCACCTGGGCAACATCATGTGCGCCCTCAGCGGCTTGCTGCTGGGACCCTGGCTGGGTGGTCTGGCTTCCGGCCTCGGTTCTGCCATCTACGACATGACCAACCCCCTGTACATCTCCGAGTGCTGGATCACCTTCCTGACCAAGGGTGCTTACGGCCTGGCTGTGGGTCTGGTGGTATGGAAGGCCAAGGGCAAATGGGGCTACGGCAGAGCTGCGGTCGCGACCGTTGCCGGCGCGCTGACCTACGCCGTGCTGTATCTGGCGAAAAGCTATTTCTACAACGGCCTGCTGCTGAAGGGCCTGACCCCCGCTGCCGCGCTGACAACCATCATCGCCAAGCTGCCCGCCACCACCTTTAACGCTGTGGTCGCAATCATCTTCGCACCCATTCTGGCAGTCGCCATTCGCAAAGCGCTGGAACGGAACCATTTGACAATCGAATAATCGAGAAAGGTCTGCCCGCGCGGCAGACCTTTTTCCTTGTATGTATGTTTTTTCATTTCTGCGGCACCCTAATAGCCGGAGGGATGAATATGACGGAAAAGGATTATGAAAAGCTGGTGCAGAAGGCTTCTCCCAAATCGCCCATGGGGAAGGACTGTCTGAACGCTTTCTGGATCGGCGGCCTGATCTGCGTGCTTGGGCAAATTCTGACAAATTGTTACGGGGCAGTCGGTTTGGATAAGGATGCCGCCGCCACAGCCACCTCCATAACGCTGGTGACGCTGTCCGCGCTGCTGACCGGTCTGAGCCTGTACGACGATCTGGCAAAGTACGGCGGCGCGGGCACGCTGGTTCCCATCACCGGCTTTGCCAACGCCATTGCCGCCCCGGCAGTGGAATTCAAAACGGAAGGCTTTATCCTGGGCGTGGGGGCGAAGCTGTTCACCATCGCCGGGCCGGTGATTGTGTACGGCCTGGCAGCGAGTGTGCTGTACGGATTCATCTACTGGCTGTGGATGCTGCTGGTATAACAAGAGCCGGAGCGGATGCCCCGGCTTACTTATTACAATACAGATTCGTAAATATTCTCAATGGCGTCGCCAAAATTCTTTTTGTCAAAAGCAGAAGCGATTTCTTCGCTGCGCTTGGAGGCGTCCTTGCGCCACTTGGGGTCGTGCATCACATGGTCGATGGCATCCAGAAATTCCTCGGCGCTGTTGTATTCGTAGCCGTTTTGGCCCTCCTCCAGCACCTCGTCCAGACACTCGTCCTGACGGCACAGCAGGGGCAGGCCGTTGGCGGCGGCTTCGATATAGGTCAGGCCCTGTGTTTCACTGGTGGACGCACTGACGAACACGTCTCCTAGCTGATAGTAGTTCTGAACCTCGGAGGGCTCCACCATGCCGGTGAAAATCACATAATCCTCCACACCCAGCTTTTTCGCCTGCTTCTGAAGATCCTCTCTCGCGGGGCCGTCGCCCACAATCAGGAATTTCAGCTTATTGTTCTCCTGCCGGGCCTCGGCAAAGAGCGTAATCAGCTCGCCCAGGTTTTTTTCACCGCCCAGACGGCCCAGATTCAGCAGCACCTGATCGTCATCAGCAATGCCCAGCGCCCGGCGGCGCTGCATCCGCTCCTCGTGGGACAGCCGCTGATGGTGCTGCTCCAGAGAAATGCCGCTGGGTACCACATTGATGGGCACATGGAGACCGTAGCCCTGCAGGGCGTCCTCCACCTTCTGGGTGGGGGCCACCAGCGTTTTCACATGGCGAAGACGCTGCCGGGACAGCACCTTGGCAAGAAACTCCCCCAGCCGCTTGCTGGGGATGAAATAGGAGGTCAGGTACTGCTCGTACAGCGTATGGTACGTATGCACCAGCGGCGCGCCGGTGATTTTGGAAATCCGGGCGGCAAACTGAAAGCTGAAGAACTCGCACTGGCTGTGGACAATGTCCGGCTTCCAGTCGATGATCTCCTGAATCAGCTTGTTGCGGTAGGAGGTGG
>CAMFBN010000096.1 GCA_945948535.1 uncultured Clostridia bacterium | reverse complement strand
GCGGCCCGGAATCTGGATTCCGTGAGGACAAGCTGTTCAGCGTAAAAACCAATCAGGAGTTCTTCTCCGACGGCTGCCCGGGCGTTGGAAGCGCAGTTTCCGGGTATGTGGACATCCAGATGGTGGCCCCTTACAACATACCGAAAAAGGCCCGTATCTCCCTTTATTGCAGAGCAGCAAACGGAACGGAGGTTTCGGAGTGGATTCAGCAGGGCGTGTATTTTATAGACACCCGTGAACAGGCCCACACAGGGCGTGGCTATGACGTTCTGAAAATCAAGGGCTACGATGCCATGCTGCTGGCTGAAATCACCTATCCCAGCGACAACGCCCACGACTACCCGCTGCTGGACAAGACCATGGTGCAGTTCATCGCCGACAGCATGAAGATCGACGCGGACGGCCGTGGTATCCAGGTAGACCCCCGGACGTGGGACATCATGACAGCCGGGTACAAATTCCCCCTTCCAGTGGGCTACTCCATGCGGGAAGTGCTCTGCATGATTGCCGCCGCCTATGCCGGGAATTTCATTATCTCGCCCACCGGAGAGTTGCGGCTGGTGAGTATGTTCGACCTGCCGCCGGAGACCCGGCATCTGATCACCGAGGATGGCTATAAGATCACCTTCGGCGGCGACTATATTCTTTTGTAGGAGGCGGTTTTTTGGCGGAATCCTTTAACCTTCTGCGGCGTGTCCGCAGCCTTGACATTGCCCCGGAGCTGTCCGGCTACAGCGGCGTGGTTATCTTTGCCGGGCAGGACGATGACGGCAACAACATCGAATACCGGGCCGGTGACCGCACTGGCACGGTGCTGGAGATCACCAACGAATGGGGTTCTCAGGCCCAGGCGGACGCTATCTACCGCAAAATCCGGGGCTTTAAGTACCAGGGCTATAAGGCAGACGGAACAAGAATCGACCCGTCCTCCGAGATTGGCGATGCTGTCACCATCTCCGATATCTACGGCGGCGTGTTTGCCAAGGCCACAAACTACGGGCGGCACATCGTCACCGATCTGGAAGCTCCATCCAAAGAGGAAGTGGAGCACGAGTTCCAGATTCAGTTCCCGACGAACCGACAGTATGAGCGCTTTACCCGGTCTGTCCGGGCAAGCCTGTCCATCACCGCCTCACAGATTGCGGCTGAGGTGGAGGACAGGCAGGCGGCTGACAACATTTTGAGGGCTACACTGAACATCCATGCACAGGAAATTGAAGCCAGAGTGACCAAGGAGGGCGGAGATTCGTCCTCCTTCGGCTGGAAGCTTACGGCAACCGGATGGTCTGTATACGGTAACGGAAGCGAGATTTTCGGCGTTGATCGATACGGAGCCTATGTCAACGGAGAAATCCGATCGACAACCGGAAAAATTGGCAACTGGGATATCAATTCAAACAGCCTGTCCTACAATGGGCAGACCTGGGGCGGAACCAACACAACCGGCGCATATATCGGGCAGTCTGGCATTCAGCTTGGAAAGAATTTCAAAGTGGATATGCAAGGAAATCTGTATGCGTCCAGCGGTACTTTTTCCGGTAATGTCTATGCCGGAAATATACAGTACGGAGGTAGCGCGGGATACATGAGCGGCGGGGGCCTGTCTGACTACTCCGTCGGCGGAGGTAAGGTTGCCGGTTCCACACTGTATCCCCGTGTCATGAGCAGCGGAATTGTCAGTTCTCTGAACAATGGAGACTACGCCAGAAACCTATTCTCAGGTGTAGCTGATTACGACGCATCTATCCGAATTGGAACAGTTTCCTGTACGGATTTGTACAAAGGCGGGTATGGTTTTAAAATGAAATCTGCAACGATTGACGGTACGACAATTGCTTATTGGGGGTGGTGACGTGATGAAACTGAAAACAGCATCTGGGATAGAGCTGGATTGTGATTACATGGGGCATTCAGACGCAAACAGACAGGCTAACATCAGGATATTAAATTCCACGTTCCCAGTTGTCGCGTCTGTTTTTGCAAATCCATCTGAAACTGTGCAACTTTGGTTCGACGGCGATTATGCCGCCGGTTTTACCAAGCTGCTGGCTATCCGCGACGACGGCGGCGCAATCTGGGTAGTACTTGGAAAGGAGTAACCAATGGAAATCATCAATCTTTTGGAAGCCGCGGTGTCCACAATGGACACGATCTCCGTGACTGGAATTGACAATCAGGATAAATTTGTAGGCTGCGCCAATGCTGTGCAGACTGTTATCAAGCAGCTGCGGGTGCAGGCCGTAAGCACCGAGGGAAAACAGAAGGAGGACGTAGCCGATGGCAGATAAATCCATAGATCAGCTGAATGCTGCGGAAAAAGTCTACGCCACCGACTTGTTTGTACTTCAGCAGTCTGGCACCGCCAAGAAGCTGACTGGGCAGGTGCTGGAAAACTGGTTGGTTTCCTTTGCTGACGGTCACGGCGGCATTCAGAATATCGCAAAACTTAGCACCAGCGGCCTTTCCGATACATACCGCATCACGCTGGCGGACACCACGCCTTTTGACTTTGTGGTGACCAACGGCCGCAGTATCAACAGTATCGCCAAAACCTCCACCAGCGGTCTGGTGGACACCTACACCATCACCTACAATAACGGCACAACGTCCAAATTTACCGTTACCAATGGTGCGAAGGGTGATAAGGGCGATAATTCCTATGTCTGGATTAAGTACGCTTCTCAGGAGCCGACGGAAAGCTCCCACAGCATGGGCGATATCCCGGATGACTGGATTGGTATTTATTCCGGCAACGCTTCCTCCGCACCCTCTGACTGGAAGCAGTATAAGTGGTTCCAGTACAAAGGAGAAAAGGGAGATACCGGCAATCCCGCAACGCTTTACGCAGCGACTGTAGCCTATCAGGTCAGCGATTCCGGAACGGTCGTGCCGTCTGGAACATGGTCATCTTCCGTCCCTGTCGTCGCGCAGGGAAAGTACCTGTGGACGCGGACGGTTGTCCAGTTCAACACAGGCAATGCCATTACGTCCTACTCCGTATCCCGCATGGGCATGGACGGAACCGGCGCAGTGTCTGCTGTATGCGGGGTATCTCCTGACGCGTCCGGAAATGTTGCCCTGTCTGCTGGCGATGTTGGCGCGCTGGAATCCACAGGCGGCGACGTTACCGGAGAAATCCGAATGAACGGCCAGCCTATTTCCGGTCTGAATGAACCGACGGAGGCCACCCAGGCGGCGAATAAGGGCTATGTTGACAGGTCAATAGATGACGCAATATTATATATCTCAACCGCCGCCGTCACCCTCTCCCTCCCGGCGTCAGGATGGGCGGGAGACTCCGCGCCGTATACCCAGACGGTCACAATGAATGGCCTTCCGGACTTGCGGCGGGTCATGTTCTACCCTGCATACGGTGACAATATTGACACCAATCTCGCCATGCGGGACGCCTGCGCCTGCGTCAGCTACGCTGATCGGAACGGTAAGAATGTTACATTCACCTGCCTTGAAGACAAGCCTTCCGTTGATATCAATGTGATTGCGGAGGTGTACGTATGAGCACAATGGTACCCTTATACGGCTTTGGCGGCGGCTCCGGCGGCACCGGCGCTTCCC
>CAMFBN010000095.1 GCA_945948535.1 uncultured Clostridia bacterium | reverse complement strand
TCTCAATCCAGGTTTCGGTTTTCTCATAAAAAATGCCGTGCCTGTCCAGCACAGCTTCGAGCGTTGCTTCAAGCTCCGGATTCTTCTCGTCGGTGTACAGTTCCACATGCACCTCGGAGATCTTCAGATAGACCCTGCCGTCAGCGGCAAAGTTATCCGAGCCAGGATATAGAAAGCAGATAAAGGGCGGATCGGGCGATTCACCCTCCGCAAAGTGGTCATAGGCGATGGGGAGAGCGGTCTCTTCCAGCATCTCCATCAGTTTATTGTGTGTCATGACTTACTCCTTCAGGCCACGCAGGATGTCCTGCTCCAGTTGCTCCGCGCCAACTTCCTCCGCCGGTGCGATATGCGGGATCGCCCGGACCCGGCCACCGCCGCGTTTGGCATGGCCGTGCTCTAAGAGGTGGGCCAGCATATACCGGGATGGCGAATACACCGTCACCTGCATGGAGGTGGCGGACTCTGCCGTGGTCTTGCTGATCCACGACTTGGCATAGCGTCCGGTCCGCTCCGGGGCGTTCTGCCGGATTTCGTTCCGGACAGTTGTTCCAGCGGCCTTCACCGCCTTTTTCACGGTGTCGGCGGCCAGATCGTTGTATTCCATCAGGCGCTCCAGCACAGCGTCGGTCAGATCGTCAATCTTAACTTTTCGGTTCGACATGGCGGTTACCTCTCGGCGAGCTGGATGTGGAGCCTCCGGCTGTTGTGCTTGAAGCCCATTTCATCGATGCTCAGAATGTTGTAGATGCGGCCTGCCAGAAGAACGCGGTACTGTTTGGAATTAATCGCCGCTGTCTCCGTGGAATAGCGGACGGTGATATCCAGCTTGTCTGCTTCCGTGGTGTGACCGGCGGATTCTTTTTCGCTGGCCGAGAGACCGCTGGTGACGGCGGATGCCCAGCAGGTGAAGAAGTCAGTCCATGTGGATTTATGGTTTCCGTACTTATCCACCACAGTCTCATTCTTCTGGATGGTAATCCGCACCCGAAGTCCAGAGATGTTCATGAGATCACTCCTTCCCGGATGCCGAAGAGGAGCGACCGCAGCGTCAGAGTCAGGTCATGGTGGTCGGCGTCCTCCCGGTGCTCAAACAAATAGCCGAGCGCATAGAGGATGGCGACCTTCATGGTCTCCCGGACGTGGCGGAGCTCCGCATCGGTATAGCGTGTGGAGCGGACCTTGCCGGAATCAATGTCGGCCCACTGGTCAGCAGTCAGCCGTGCGACATCCGCGCAGAGATTGCAGGATGCGGAGAGAAGGCTGCTGATCACAGCGTCCTCATCCGCAGAATCCACACGGAGGTACATCTTGGCTTCATCAAGCGAAATCAGTGCCATGCAGCAGCCTCCTTCCTGTCATCAGTTGCCGGAAGCGGCAGTGCTTTTCTGCTGCAGAACCTTGATGGCTTCCGGCAGGACAGTCTTTCCGTCCAGACGCTTGGAGGCAAGGAAGCCGACCTGACCGTTACCGGCGAACAGCTCGTTCAAGCGCTTAAAGGTGATGCCCTGACGGTCGCCGATCCAGTAATAGTTCAGGTCGCCGAAGATAACGGTCTTGGCACCGGCAGCAGCTTCCGGCATATATGCGGAAGTGAAGTAGGGCCTGCCGAGGATCGTGGGCACATCGCCGTCGCGGAGGGCGGGCTGCCACAGGTACTGGCCGCTGCTGTCCTTCAGCTTGCGGATGAGCTTGACGGTCGTATCATTCAGCACCCAGACAGCGTTCTTGCGGTACGGAGCCTTGAGGCTGAAGTACAGGTCGATCAGCTCATCAGCGGTGATGGCAGTCGCGCTTGCAGCGGTAACGCCGACCTCGCCGCCACCCGTGGCATTGAGGATGCCGGTGGGCTTGGAGGAGCCGTTGCCGTTCAGGAAGGCCTCTTCCTCCTTGTCACCGATTCGGCGGGCAAATTCAGAAGAGATGTAGCCTTCCAGATCAAAGGCGGCGTCGTTCAGGAGCTCCTCGGAGACCTTGATGATGGTGCCAACCTTGTGGGCATCCAGCTGCACCTGACCGAAGACGTCGTCGCTTTCGGTATAGGCACCTTCCTCATCGATCCACGCGGCAGAGCCGTGAGAGGCGACGACGGGGATCTTGTGCAGGCCGCTGGAGGTCGTGATGACATGCGCGTTGGCGCGGATCACGGTGGAAGCGTTCAGACCCTGCACCAGGGTGCGCTCGAATTCGTCAGGGACGAGGTAGCCACCCTCAGAATCCACGCCTTCCTGCAGAGCGTTTTTCATCTCCGGAGTCATGGAATCCTTATGGCGGGTGACGTTCCAGAACGCCTTTTTATAGGCGTCAGAGGCACGGCCAGTCTTGGTGTCCATCGGCTTGGTAGCCGCAGGCTTCTCTGTGATGGGGGTGTTCACCGGACGGGACAGCTCGGCGTCCATCGTCTCCAGACGCTCCATGCGGCTGATCTCCTTGCCGAGGTTGGTGATGTCGTTTTCCATGCCGGTGTAAACGGCATCGTCCTCCTCGGACAGGAAGCCGTCAGCGTTGCGCTTAGCCTCAAGGAAAGCCTTGGCGGCAGTCAGCTTCTGGGCACGCTTGTTGCGAAGTTCGATAATAGTCATGGTATTGATCCTCCTCAGTTCTTCAAAAGATTGAGCCGTTCCATCAGCTCAGCGACGGAACGGCCATGTTTGGGTGCGGGTTCCTGCTGCGGGGCCGCTTGGGGCTCCGGCTGCAGTTCCTGCTTATCTACCTGGGTGTTCTTCTTGGTCTTGGCAGTGATCTTGTTGATCAGCGCAGCTTCTACGGCCCGGCCTGAAAACTCGAAGGCGGACATTTCTGCCGTTACCTTCTCGTCCGTGAGCATGCCGTCCGCAAAGCCGAGCTCGATGGCCCGTTTCGCGTTCATCCATGTCTCACTATCCATGAGGTGCGAGATCCGTGAGCGGGACAGCCCGGTCCGGAGCTCGTAGGCGTTGACGATGCTCTCCTTGACCTCCTCCAGCATTTCGATGGCCTTTTCCATCTCGACCTTGCTGCCGAAGGCTGAGGTCATGGGATTATGGATCATCATGAGGCTCGTGGGAGCCATCAGGACGGATGTGCCCGCCATCGCAATGACGGACGCAGCAGAGGCCGCAATGCCGTCGATCTTGATGGTGACGTTGCCGGTATAATCCATGAGCATCGTGTAGATCTGGCTGGCTGCGATGCAGTCGCCGCCGGGGCTGTTTAGATAGATGACCACGTCGCCCTCGCCGGAGAACAGCTCATCCTTGAACATCTGCGGTGTGACGTCATCGTCAAACCAGCTCTCGGAAGCGATGGTGCCATACAGCTCAAGAACCCTTGCTTCCGGTTCTCCGTCGGCCTGATTTCTCCACTTCCAAAACTTCTTCGGATTGTTCATCGGGTTTCGATTCCTCCTTTCCCGAATCGATATCTGCAAAAGCTCCGGCGTGGACGAGCGGGAGCATATTGCCATTGATGAGGTACAAATCGCCGCCTTCCTCCGCAGGAATGCGGTCGAGGTTTTCCAGTTCCCGGATGTCGTTGGCGGACATCCAGCCGTTCTGCCTCGCGGTGGCGTAACCGTTCATGCGGCTCTGATAATCGCCGCGCAGCAGACCTTCCACATTGAATTTGAAGAAGTACTGTTTCTTTTCTTCCGGCGTGAAAAGGGCACGGGACAGGGACTGTTCCCA
>CAMFBN010000094.1 GCA_945948535.1 uncultured Clostridia bacterium | reverse complement strand
GGGAACGGGCGGAATCGATCTTACTTAATGAACTTGACCTCGGGGTAGATGGCCTGCTTGACTTCTTCCTTCCGCTGGTTGTAGATGACCTTCTGCTCCTCGAACAGGTTCCGACCATCGGGGTCGATGGACACGATCAGGGGGCCGAACTCCTTGACCTTATTGCACCACAGAGTCTCAGGCATACCCAGCTCATCCCAGTGATGCTCCTGAATTTTCAGCACCTCAGTGGCAGCCACCACGGCGCAGCCTGCGGGGAAGACACAGTGGATAGCACCGAATTCCTTGCAGGCCCGCTCGGTGTTGGGGCCCATGCCGCCCTTGCCCACGATGACCCGGACGCCGGTGTGCTTCACAAACTCGTACTCGAACTTCTCCATCCGCATGGAGGTGGTGGGGCCCACGGAGACCATCTCGTAGTCATCCTCGGTGCCCTCGATCTTGCGGACGATGGGGCCTGCGTGGAAAATGGCCTTGTCGCGGATGTCGTAGGGCAGCTCCCGGCCGTACTCAATGAGTCGGCGGTGGGCCACGTCACGGCAGGTCATGAGGTCGCCATCCAGCCAGACAATGTCGCCCACGTGAATGTCAGCCAGATCTTCCGCGCTGACAGGGGTAATGAGAACCTTTTTTCCGTCTCTGATTTCCTTACTCATATGACAGCCTCCATTTATAGTGTCACGTTATTGAACGTTTAACAGCGTTCCATAACAGGTGATTATGAATATGCCCTTTATCAACATGGGTGGTAAGTACAAACTCGTACTCGCCACCCAATATTTCATTTGCAAGCTGCATCCCAATCTCATGGGTTTCCTCTGGGGAGACCTCCCCAGGCCGAAATGCCTGTATCAGGTGGCGACCCAGGTTGGTGCCCTTGTCAATGGCGTGGCGGCGTGTCCATTCAAATTCAATGTCCGCAGTTTCAGCGGCACAGCCGAAGGAGGACACCAGCAGCTTTCCATCCGTCTTGTCGGGATCGCAGATATAATCAATGGCCGCTTTCAGCGTTGACTTAATAGGATGCGTCTTTGTAACTGCCATATCTGATCCAGCCTTTCCCGGATTTCCTCCATGTCGGCCTGATAGGAAGGACCACCGGCATTGACCCGTTTGGCGATCTGACTGATGTTCCGGCCAATGGCGGACAGGAGCTTGTTCATCTCCTTAATGTCCCTAGTGTCCACACAGATGATATATCCGTCAATCGCCATCTTCCGCAGATAAGCGCCGATCCGCTTTGTCTGGAGTTGGGCCAGATGAAATTGAGGCGGTTCTTCGCAGTGCCGGCGAAAAGGCCGGCGGGCGGCAGGTTACGGAGTTCCAGGTGATGGCCTGGACACTTCCCACCGAAGCAGGCTTCTACTATATGAAGGATCTCGCGCAAACCAATCCCTTTGAAGTGGGAATGGATGGAAGCATCAACTGGGATAAGGATTTAGTCGGGAAAAAGGCCCTCCTGAAAATCAAGGAGCAAGGCTCTAAGCGGGAAATGCTGGGCTTTGAGTGTCTGGAGGATGACTACCTGATCAAGTCCGGTCATCTGGGTGGTGCCGGTGAAGCCGTGTATTTGGACGGTTATGAGGAGGAAGTGGGCAGAATCGTAAAGCTGGTGTACTCCTATGTGAAAGACGTGAACAACGGCTATATTCTGGCACAGAAGGGTGTGTTCAAGCCGGGAGATCATTTCCGTGCCCGCGGGCATGAGTGCGTGATCACGGAGCGGAAATGGATCTGACAGATCATTATGTAGCCCACCTTCTTCCGGCTGCACAATGACGCGTGAAATTCACCCGTCAATCAATGAACCCCGGACAGATTTTCCCATGAGAAGGCATGGAACAGAGCAGGTAAATGAATCCGCTTTGGAACCTGTGCGTTCCCGCCTATAAAATCAAATCCGATATATCTCCGCGCCGAAAAGTCCCAGTATTCCAATTGAACACCGGGCCTTTTCTTACGATTCAATGCAATTTGCTTGGGCAGGAAAACCACCATGGTACGTCTGGATTCAGTACGCACTATGTCGGTTTGCTATGCAGTTGTATTATTGTGAGCTGCTTCCCGACTGCGGCAAGAGACTCCGAGAATAGGAAACTCAGCCCACGGGTTTCAAGCGCCTCCTCACTTGCCCCTGAACCGTTTGACAGTTTTGCGATTAACTTTTATCCTTTGTCGACCGTATCTACGCTATTTCAGATCAAAGGAAATATCACACTTGGCGGTATATGGCACTTTTTCCTGTGCGGTATTGCCTTAACAATCTGAATTTCGCCGGTACGCAGGTCAACATCGCTGCGTTTGAGTTCCCACCCCTCTATTGGGCGCAGACCGCAGGTGTAGGCCAGCCTGAAATAGGTGCTCAGAGTCAAAGGCAGAAGCGGATTCCTGGGATTACGAAAATGGTCTATTGCAGAAAAAATGCTGCGCATCTCTGTATCGGTAAAGATGTACGGAACAAAATTATCCCTGGGTGATCGTAACATCATCGGCAGGCGTGTTACCGAAGCGCGGTTGGCACAGGGAATGAAACAGGTGGAGCTGCTTGCCAAATTGCAGCTTGCCGGGATTGATATCAGCGTACCCGCACTGTCTTTACTGGAAGGCCAGAAACGACCTGTATCAGATATTGAGCTGAATGCCCTGGCGGATATCCTGAATGTATCCGTTGACTGGCTGCTGGGAAGAGAATAAAAAACGCCGTCGATGCGAGTTGCGCTCACACCGACGGCGATGTTTATTTTATGCCCTGTTTTTCCTTGAAAAAAGCAAGAAATCCGGAAAGCAAAACACCGGGAAAAAGTTCAAAATTCCCGGTTTTTTGAAATAGCATATTTTGGAACTATCCCCGCGGCTATCCCCCACGGCATTTTGAACCGCCCAATTTTGCGTCAAAAAGTTAGAAAAACACCGGATTTCTTGTCGAAATCCGGTGTTTTTATGGCATACCTACCGTTCGTGGATACAATGCACCATGTTTTGAAGGCATGGTGCATTATTGTATGGGTTCAGTTTTGATTGCACCGGGACAATGAGGACAGAAGGGACAGACTCTCGATAGCGCTTGCCATCCAAAATGAAACAAAACACTTTCAAGTAGTTTCAAGTAACTTTCAAGTACAATATTGGCTCGCCGCTTGATAATCCCACCTGCATAAAGCATCCATCAGCAATGGCAGATGCTTTTCTGCATCTTCCGCACGCTTTTGGCTTGTGCGGAAACTTCATAAATGATAACTTTCCGTTAACTCTTCCGTCCTGTCATTGACTGTCCCGAATCCGGCAATATACTGTCGTTCCTGTAGGAGGTGTCGCTATGACCCAATCAGAATACGAAGCGGAGTTGCACTTTCGGCTCTGTAAAAGTATCTTCGCCACTCTGGCAATCAGGGGAATCATCGGAGAAGATGATTCGCACACTTTACTCCGTGCCGCTGTGGAAAAATACCATGCACCAATTGGCGAACTGGAGGTGAACAGCATTGCGGTCGAAAAGAATTACACGGGTTGAGTTCCCGGCCAGGACAATCTCCCCGAAACAGCCGCCGCCCACAAAACGGGTTGCCGCTTATGCCAGAGTATCCACCATGAAGGATGCCCAGGAGAACAGTTTCCAATCCCAGCAGGAATATTTCACGGAATACATCCAACGCCATTCGGGCTGGGTCTTTGCCGGGATGTACGCCGAAAGGTAAACCCAAGAATTGATACAAAGAAATGCTGTTGTCAGAGCGGCAGAAT
>CAMFBN010000093.1 GCA_945948535.1 uncultured Clostridia bacterium | reverse complement strand
GTCACCCAGCGCATTCAGGAGATGTTCAACTACGCGGGCTGATTGATGCGCTGGATGCAGGCGCTGGTCTTCTGCGGCGGCCTCATTTATGCCGCCGTGGATGACCTGAAAACCAGAACGGTCAGCGACATCGTCTGCATCATCATTGCTCTGGCGGGGCTGGTGACCATCAGCCCCGCCTCCTTATTAGGAGCGCTGCTGGCAATGCTCCCGTTTTACCTCTGCGCAGGTCTCGGACTGATGGGTGGAGGCGACTGGCGGTTAGCTGCGGCGGTGGGCTTCGTTCTGGGAGTTGACCGGGTAATCACGGGACTTTGTTTCATGGCCGTTGCGCTCTTGTTGGCTTCCTTTGCCATGCGAGTGGTCCCGGCACTGCGAAAGGGCGCGACAGCAAAACAGCCGCTGGTCCCGTATTTCGCGGTGGCTTTTATCCCCGCATATTTCATCTAAGGAGGCAATCAAATTGAAGATTTTCCGTAACCGCACCGTGATTGGTGTGCTGTGTATCCTTCTGGCGCTCATCATCTGCTTTGGCCTTACCCCCATGTTCAGCCGCAGCGCCAGCGAGAAGGCTGAGATCGTCCGCGTTACTGCCGACATCAAGGAGGGCGACGAGATCACCGCAGAGATGGTTCAGACCGTAGAGGTCGGTGCATACAACCTGCCGCAGAACATCATGACAGACAAAAACGAAGTCATCGGCAAGTATGCCACCGCAGACCTGAAGGTGGGAGATTACATCCTCGCCAGCAAGCTTTCCACAGTGCCTGCCGCCGAAAACGCATATCTGTACAATCTGGACGGCACCAAGAGGGCTATCTCCGTTACCATTAAGAGCTTTGCCACGGGCCTGTCCGGCAAGCTGGAAAGCGGCGACATTGTTTCGGTCATTGTGGCCGACTACCAGGGCAAGGGTGAAACAGTCATCCCCGCCGAGCTCCAGTATGTGGAGGTCATTTCCGTCACGGCATCCTCCGGCTATGACGCCAACACCGGTGAAGCTGTAGCCGAAGAAAAGGAACTGCCCTCCACCGTCACCTTACTGGTGACCACCGAGCAGGCCAAGGTGCTGGCCGAGCTGGAGCAGGACAGCGAACTGCACCTGGCTCTGGTCTACCGCGGCACCCCTGAAAACGCCGCGAAGTTCATCGAGGCGCAGGATGCTCTGATTGGGGAACTGTATGCCGAGCCTGATCCCGAAGCGGAGGGGACTGAAACAGAGGAAAGCGAGGCCGCCGATCCCAACGCAGAAAGCGAGGCGACTGGCGAATGAATTTCATGAAAGGAAGCCTGTTCCGCCGCAGCACCGAGCCGGAGGAAGTCGAGGTCATTGAGGAATCCGGCGGTGGCGTACTGGCTGTTTGGGGAAGCCCCGGCTGCGGCAAGACGGTTACGGCGGTGAAGATCGCAAAGCATCTGGCATCCCAGAAGAAAAATGTGGTGCTTCTGCTGTGCGACATGACCGCTCCCATGATGCCCTGCATCTGCCCGCCCTCGGAGCTGGAGTGCGATAAATCCCTGGGCAGCATCTTTGTTGCCCAGCGGATCTCCGTCAACCTCATCAAGCACAACCTGACCACGCATAAAAAGATACCGTATCTGACCATGTTGGGGCTGCGCAAAGGCGAGAACGAATACACCTACGCAGCCTGTACCAAGGAGCAGGCCGAGGAACTCATCAATGGCCTGCGGGAGATCGCACCCTATGTGGTCATCGACTGCTCCAGCTATATCGCCAACGACATTCTCTCTGCTGTGGCGCTGATGGAAGCCGACAGCGTCCTCCGGCTGGCGAATTGTGACCTGAAATCCATCGGGTATCTGTCCAGCCAGCTCCCTCTCCTCCGTGAGCTGCACTGGGACGAGGATAAGCAGTACAAGGCGGCATCCAATATCAAGCCCCTTCAGGCGGCAGACCGCATCGGTCAGGTGCTGGGCAGCGTGGCCTTCAAGCTGCCCTACTCCCAGGAGCTGGAGGAGCAGTATCTGGAGGGTGCGCTTCTGAATGACCTTTCCATGAAGGACAGCAAGGCATTCCGCAAGGAAATCGAGAAAATCTGCAAGGAGGTGTTCTGATGCTTGGCGACAGACGCAGTAACTCCCTTTTTACCGACCGTGCGTCAACCACTGCGCCGGGTGCAAAGCCGGAGCAGGCAGAAGTGCATAACATCTCCTTTGAGGAATCCACTGGCCGGGCGATCTTCGCTGAAAGCAAGGTCGCGCCCAAGGCGAGCGATGTCTTTTTTGCCCCCAAGGAAAAAGGGATGCCTTTCAATGAGTTGCTGGAGCAGGTGCAGTCCTTTCTGTCCGGCAGCTATGCCGGTCTGATCATCGATGACAGCGAGGACGCCAAGGCCCAGATGAAACGGCGGATTGCCCGTTTCCTCCAGGAGAAGCGCATGGCAGTGGACGGTATGACCCAAGACGAGCTGGTGGACGCCCTCTACACGGAAATGGCTGAGTACGGTTTCCTGACCAAGTACATCTTTGCGGATGGCATCGAGGAGATCGACGTCAACTCCTGGCGGGACATCGAGATCCAATATTCCGATGGCCGCACCGTTAAGCTGGACGAGCACTTCGACTCACCGGAGCATGCCGCCAATGTGGTGCGCCGCATGCTCCAGAACTCCGGTAAGGTGCTGGACAATGCCAGCCCTATCATCACCTCCCGGCTGGCCAGAAACATCCGCGTTTCGGTCATCAAGACCCCGGTGCTGGACGAGGACGCTGGCGTAGCCGCATCCATCCGTATCGTCAATCCAAGGAATCTCACCAAGGAGGACTTCGTAAAAAGCGGGACTGCCACGGATCAGATGCTGGACTTCCTGTCTGCCTGCCTGCGCTACGGTGTATCCGTCTGCGTGGCGGGTGCCACCAGCTCCGGCAAGACCACGGTGGCGGGCTGGCTCCTGTCCACCATCCCCGACCGCAAGCGCATCTTCACCATTGAGGACGGCTCCCGCGAATTGCAGCTTGTCCGGGAACGGGACGGCAAGGTCGTCAACTCCGTAGTCCACACCCAGACCCGCGACAGCGAAAACGAGCGCCAGCGCATCGACCAGATCGCACTGCTGGATATCGCCCTGCGCTTCAATCCCGACGTCATCTGTGTGGGCGAGATGCGCGGCCCCGAGGCCAATGCCGCCCAGGAAGCCGCCCGTGTGGGCATTGCGGTTCTGACCACCATCCATTCCAACTCCAGCGAGGGCACCTACCGGCGCATGGTATCCCTGTGTAAACGTGCCGTGGATACCCCGGACGATACCCTCATGGGCTATGTCACCGAGGCGTACCCCATCGTGGTTTACTGCCGCCAGCTGGAGAACAAGGAGCGCCGCATCACAAACATCTCCGAATGCGAGATCCTGCCGGACGGCACAAGAAAGCTCCACAAGCTGTATGAGTATGAGATCACGGAGAACCGGATGGAGGGTGACCGCTTTATCATCGAAGGTCAGCACCGGAAGTGTGAGGAGATGTCCGGAAGCCTCCAGCGGCGCTTTATCGAGAACGGCATGCCCCGCGGTGAGCTGGAGGCTTTCCTCCAGAGGAAGGAGGTAACCGCATGACCATGATCCAACTGATTGCCTGCGCGGGCATGATCGCAGGACTCTTTATGGTGCTGAACATCTCTCCCAGAGAGATGAGCGAAAGCATCTTCTCAAGACTGACTACGGCTCCCGGCAGTATCCGCGCGGATATCAATGAAACCACCAAACGAAAAAAGGCTGGCTTCTTCCGCCGGGAGATCTCCGA
>CAMFBN010000092.1 GCA_945948535.1 uncultured Clostridia bacterium | reverse complement strand
ATCCTGCTGGACAACAAGGAAATCGCGTCTGTGAATACCACCAGCAGCGGCAGGCAGATGTCCTATACCATCCCAGCGCAGAGCCATGGCTTCCACACGCTGGAGGCCTATTTTGATGCCACCATCAACGGGCAGGTGATTGAATCCAACCACCTGTACTATGAACTCATCTGCATCGAAAGCCTGAACACCATCCCCATCATTGCTACCAACTTCCGGGACAGTGAGGTCGCCCAGTATACTTCACTGGCGATTCCGTTTACCGTCTATGATCCTACCAGTCTGACCGCAGAAGTGGAGCTTTCGGTGAACGGCAATGTGGTGTCCCGCCAGACGGTAGACCGCACCCAGCAGGTATGGTCTTATCGCGCCGACAATGCCGGTGAACTGGCCTTGGAGATTTCCTGTGGGAGCGTCTCCAGAACCATTGCCATTACTGTCGCCGCCAGTGAAATGGAGATTGAAGCGGAAACGGAGAGCCTTTCTCTGTATCTGTCCAGCGCTGGTCGGAGCAACACCGAAGAGAACCCTGCTGTCTGGGAGTATGGCTCGATTGCAGCCACCTTCTCTGGCTTCAACTTCGCTTCGGACGGATGGCAGCTGGACGAGGATAATATTCCGGTTCTCCGTGTGTCCGGCGATGCTACGCTGACCATTCCGGTGCAGCCCTTCGGCAAGGACTTCCGTACCACCGGAAAGACCATCGAGATCGAGTTCGCCACCCGGGATGTCATGAATTATGACGCGGTGGTGCTGTCCTGTATAAGCGGCAATCGCGGCATCTCCATCACGCCCCAGTTGGCGACCCTGCGCTCGGAACAGAAGGAAATCACCACCCGCTATAAGGAAAATGAGCATTTGCGCCTGGCCTTTGTGGTGGAAAAGAAAGCCGCCAATCGCCTTGTCTACTGCTACATCAACGGCATCATGTCCGGTGTGGTGCAGTACCCGGCGGATGATGACTTTGCCCAGACTGTGCCGGTGGATATCACCATCGGCTCCCGGGATGCCACCATCGACCTCTACTGCATCCGCGTCTATGACAACGACCTGACCCGGCACCAGATTCTGAACAACTGGATCGCCGACACCCAGGTGGTGGAGACCATGCTGGAGCGGTACAGCCGCAACCATGTGTTTGACGCCTACTCTCAGATTGTGATTGCCCAGCTGCCCAAGGATCTGCCGTACCTGGTGCTGGACGGCACGGAACTGCCCCAGTACAAGGGCGATGTAAAGGTGATGGGCGGCTACTACACCGATCCCATCAATGCCAGCCGCTCGTTTACCTTCACCGGAGCCGAAGTGGATGTCCAGGGTACATCCTCTCAGTATTACGCCCGGAAGAACTACAAGATCAAGTTCAAGGGCGGCTTCGTGGACTCCAGCGGCAACACGCAGGAAACCTATAAGCTGCGCCCGGACTCTGTGCCGACCAATACCTTCACCTTCAAGGCGGATGTGGCATCCTCTGAGGGTGCCAACAACGTGGAACTGGCCCGGCTCTATGAGGATACCTGTCCCTTCCAGACCGAACCCCAGAAGCAGGACAGCAAAGTCCGTCAGGCCATTGACGGTTTCCCAATCGTGGTTTTCTGGTATGACGGAACCACCACCAGCTTCATCGGAAAATACAATTTCAACTTCGATAAGGCCACCCCGGAGGTGTTCGGCTTTGCCGAGGGGGATGAAAGCTGGGAAATTCTCAACAACACCAGCGACCGTGTTCTCTGGAAATCCGATGATTATTCCGGCACCGACTGGCAAGGTGACTTTGAAGCCAGGTATCCCAAGGACTATGCCGATGCCGCCAATCTGGCGGAACTGGCCGCATGGCTGAAAAGCACCGATCAGTCCGCCGCCACCGGGGATAACCTGCTGGTGAGCCGCACCTACGATGGCGTTCTCTACACGCAGGATACCGCGCAGTACCGTCTGGCCAAGTTCAAATCCGAGTTTGCACAGCATTTTGAAAAGGATGCCGTGCTTTTTTATTACCTGTTCACGGAGCTGTTCCTGATGGTGGACTCCCGGGCCAAGAATATGTTCCCGACCTTCATGTCCGGGAGCAAGTGGTTCTCGCTGCCCTATGACTTTGATACCGCCATCGGCATCAACAACGAAGGTGCGCTGGTGTTCTCCTACAATCTGGAGGACATCGACCACACCGAGTCCGGGGCTGATATCTACAACGGTCAGCAGTCCGTCCTGTGGATCAATGTCCGGGCGGCTTTCTATGAGGATATTAAGGCCATGTACCAGAAGCTGCGCTCCAACGGCACGCTGTCCTTCGCCGTGACGGAACAGCGGTTTGAGGAGCATCAGGCAAAGTGGCCCGAAGCGGTGTTCAATGAGGATGCCTACTTCAAGTACCTCCAGCCTCTGGTGGAGCAGAACACATCCAGCTACCTCTCCATGCTGCAAGGCTCTAAGGCCGAACAGAGAAAGTGGTGGCTGTATAATCGGTTCCGCTATCTGGACTCCAAGTACAATGCCGGGGATGCCCTGACCGATGTGGTGACGCTCCGTGGCTATGCCAAGGACGATATTACCGTCACGCCCTATGCGGACATCTACGCATCCATCAAGTACGGCTCCTATCTGGTGCAGCAGCGGGCCAACCGAAACGTGGCTTACACGCTGGCCTGTCCGCTGTCCAATGTGAACGACACCGAGATTTATATCTACAGTGCCAGCCAGCTGCAGTCCATCGGCGACCTTTCCGGGCTGATGGTGGGCTATGCGGATTTCTCCATGGCCACCCGGCTTCAGAGCCTGAAGGTCGGCGATGCGGCAGACAGCTACTCCAACGGCAACCTGACCGAACTGTACCTGGGCAACAACACCCTGCTCCGGACGCTGGATGTCCGCAACTGCCCGAACCTGAAACAGGCGGTGGATGTGTCCGGATGCACCAACATCGAGCATCTGTACTTTGAGGGAACAGCGGTCACTGGGGTACAGCTTCCCAACGGCGGCATTCTGAAAACGCTCCATCTGCCCGCAACGGTCACCAACCTGACCATCCGAAACCAGAAAGCCATTACGGATTTCTCCATCGGCGGGTATGACAACATCTCCACGCTCCGGCTGGAGAATGTGAGCGAGGTGTTCGACCTGTGGGAGATTCTGCACAGCATCCCTGCCGGTGCCCGTGTCCGCGTCACCGGGCTTGAGCGCACCTTTGAGGATGCGGCGGATATTCTGACGTTCTATGATCTGCTGGACACCATGCGCGGTCTGGACGAAAACGGCAACAACATGGATAAGGCGCAGATAAGCGGAGTCTTCACCATTGCGGAACTCACCAACGATGAGTTGACCGAGATGCGGGAGCGGTATCCGAACATCAGGATTCAGTATGAGCATACCCACAGCAACGTGTATTTCTATGACGATTCCGGGAATACGCTGCTGAAAACCGTCACGGTCTACGATGGCGGGGATGCAGCTTACAGCGGTTCCAATCCGACCAAGGCGTCTACGGCTAAGTACAGTTACAGCTTCTCCGGTTGGAGCCTGACGGCTGGCAGCGGTGCGAACGCAAATGCTCTGAAGGCGGTTGTGTCTGACCGGAATGTGTATGCCGCGTTTACCAGCACTGTTCGGAAGTATACGGTTCGCTTCTACAACGGCACGACTTTGGTTCAGACAGTATCCGATGTTCCCTATGGCAGCAACGCCAGCTACACCGGCGACACACCAACCAAAACGGATGTGGAAAAGCCGGAGGATTACGAGTTTACCGGCTGGAATCCGTCTCCCAACGGAATCACTGGAAACACAGATTGCTATGCGCAGTACCGCTTTATTGGCTTCATTTCTGTGGGCATTGTGGAACGGAGCATCAGCGGGGACTACAGCAATGATCGCGTGACGACAGTTGGCGCCTACGCTTTCCAGAACTGCAGCGGTTTGACCTCTGTATCTTTCCCCAATGTGACGTCTA
>CAMFBN010000091.1 GCA_945948535.1 uncultured Clostridia bacterium | reverse complement strand
TATGCCGCAAAAATGTAGCATAGGGGTAGCACTAAATTAACTTAATGATATTGTGTGAATGCAGGCTCTTTTTTTCTTGACAGACTGTGATAAAATAATGGTGAGATATCCTCGCATATTGGAGTGTTTCCATGAAATATATGAAAATTGTCATTGCCGCGATTTTGTCGGTTCTTCTGCTGTGCGGATGCACCCCTTCTGCGCAAAATGCGCAGATTGCCGCGACTACCCTGCCCGTCTGGGAGTTTTCCTCCCGCCTGTGCGCGGGTACCCCTATTACTGTAACCCGGCTGGTGACCGAACAGATCAGCTGTCTGCATGATTACTCCCTCAACGTCCGTCAAGTAAAAGCTGCCGAGGCTGCGGAGGCCATCGTCATTTCCGGCGCGGGTCTGGAGGACTTTCTGGACGATCTGTTGCTGAATGCCCCCATAATAGATGCCTCAGAGGGGATCCCCCTGCTGTGCAGCGCGGAGGAAGACGCGCATCATGGGGAAGCGCATCACGATCACGAGAAGGACCCCCATATCTGGCTGTCACCGGAGAATGCCAAGGTCATGGCCCGCAACATCTGCGCCGGACTGTCCGCGCGGTATCCCGAATACGTTCAGACCTTTGAAGACAATCTCGACGGACTTCTCACCGATCTGACCGCGCTTGAGCAGTATGGCGAGGATACGCTGTCCGAGCTGCAATGCCGGAAGCTCATCACCTTCCATGACGGCTTTTCCTATTTTGCGGAAGCCTTTGACTTGACCATTGTCAAGGCTGTGGAAGAGGAATCCGGCAGCGAGGCATCCGCCCAGGAACTGACAGAACTGATATCGCTGGTACAGGAGCAGTCGCTCCCTGCTGTCTTTACGGAAACCAACGGCAGCACCTCCGCCGCCGACATCATTGCCCGGGAAACCGGCTGCGGCCTGTATGCTCTGGACATGGCCATGTCCGCAGAGGGCTACTTTGACACCATGTACCACAACATCGACACCATTAAGGAGGCTTTGGGATGAATCTGGATATTCACGGCGGCTCCTGCGGGCATTCCTGCTGCCTGCGGGTGGAAAATCTCTCCGTCAAAATCGGCGGCGAGTACATTTTATCGGATGTCAATCTACACGTTCACTGCGGAGAACTGGTTGCGCTGATCGGGCCAAACGGCGCGGGAAAATCCACCTTTCTGAAGGCCATTCTGGGCCAGCGGGATTATGAGGGTGTCATTGCCTTTTCCGAGCCGGGCCAGCGCAGCAAAAAGCCGCGAATTGGCTATGTGCCCCAAAGCCCCGCCTTTGATCCCAGCGACCCGGTCAGTGTGGCGGATCTGTTCGCCTGCTGCATGAGCCGGCGGCCCGCTTTTCTGGGGCTGAGCAAAGCCATGCGTTCGCTGGTTCTGGAGTGTCTGGAACGGGTTCATGGTGAAGACCTGATCGACAAGCGGGTAGGTACCCTGTCCGGCGGTGAATTGCAGCGGGTACTGCTAGCCCTGGCACTGGAGCCCGTGCCGAATATTCTGATTCTGGACGAACCCCTGTCCGGTGTCGATGTGGAAGGCATGGAGACTTTGATGGATATGCTGGATGAAATTCGAAAAAACTACGACCTGTCCATTCTCATGACCACCCATGATTTTTCCATGCTTCCCCGCTATGCCAATCAGGCCGTCCTCATTGATCGCGGAATTCTGATTCAGGGACCGCCGGAGACCGTACTGAATTCTCCCGAATTTTATCAGGCGTTCCATATGAAAGGAGGCAAATCATGACTCTTTGGTACTGGTTCTGTGATTTGCTGCCCATTGAAATGCTTCACTGGGATTTTATGAAAAATGCCCTGCTGGCGCTGCTGCTGATGGCGCCCCTGTTCGGCCTGATGTCCACCATGATCGTCACCGGACGCATGAGCTTCTTCTCCGACGCTCTGGGTCACTCCGCCTTTACAGGCATTGCCATTGGCGCGATCTGCGGCATGAGTGCGCCGGCCTGGGCGGCCGTGCTGTTCAGCGTGGCTTTCGCTTTGATTTTTTCCTATGTACACAGCCGCTCCAATCAGGCAGCGGACACTCTAATTGGTGTTTTTTCAAGCACCGCTGTGGCGTTGGGCATCTTCATTGCGACACTGGGCGGCGGCAGCTTCACGAAGTACAACAAGTATCTGATTGGCGATATTCTCTCCGTCACGCCCACGGAAATCGGCCTGCTGGCGCTGGTTCTGGTGACACTGCTTCTATTCTGGGTGCTGTGTGCCAACCGGCTGACGCTGACCGCCATTCATCCACAGCTTGCTTCCTCCCGGGGCATTCCCGTGGAGCTGTCTCAGACACTGTTCACCGTGGCAATTGCGGTCGTTGTTACTTTGAGTATTTCCAGCGTCGGTCTTCTGATTCTTAATTCCCTCATGGTGCTTCCTGGCGCGTCTGCACGGAACATTTCCAATAATCTGCGGCAATATCATGGTTTCTCCGTTTTGTTTGCGCTGCTGGCTGGTATTGGCGGATTGACCGCTTCCTATTATTTAGGCTGCTCCGCAGGCGCTGCCATCAGCCTGATTCTGGCCTTCCTTTTCGCTGTTACCTTTGCGCTCAGGAAAGGAAACGCATAATATGAAAACTGAAATACAGGCAATTGCTCACATGAAAAGCGATTTCCCCACGAAGTTTGGGATTCCCCGTCAAAGCGGTCTGGTTGAAGCACTTCGTTCTACCATTGTTTTTGCGCCGGAATTCCGAAACCCGGACGCCCTGCGGGGAATCGAAGGTTTTTCCCATCTTTGGCTCATTTGGCAATTCTCTCAGGCAGTACGCCAGGACTGGTCGCCCACCGTCCGCCCGCCCCGTCTGGGCGGCAACGTGCGGATGGGTGTATTTGCCACCCGTTCTCCCTTCAGACCGAACAGTTTGGGGCTTTCCTGCGTGAGACTTCTGGGGGTTGAGGAGACCAGGGAATTCGGCACCGTACTGCACGTTGGCGGCGCAGATTTAATGGACGGAACGCCAATATTTGATATTAAACCATACATTCCCTATAGTGACGCCCGGCCGGAGGCCTTGGGTGGCTTTACAGACCGTGCAGGTGATTTTTTACTGAAGGTGGATTTCCCCGAAACGCTTCTGAAGAAAATCCCCCTTGAAAAACAGAATGCGGTCATCGGCGTTCTGGAACACGATCCCAGACCCACCTATCAGAATGACCCGGAGCGAACTTATGGGCTGACCTTTTCTGGGTACAATATCCGGTTTCATGTGAAAAATGGCGTTCTGACCGTCAAAGAGGTAACGCCGTTATAAAACGATCCGCATGGCGCTGCCATGCGGATTCATTTTAGGCGTATGCTGTTACAATTTTTCTGAGCAGACGATCATCTGAATATCATTGTCTGTCAATTTGTGACCGGAAAAATCCGCGAAGCACTGCGTAACACGCATGCCCAATGCGGTAAAGATCTGCTCTATTTCTTCTATTGTGTAAAGTCTGATGGGATTCCCCTCAAGGATTTCTGGCTTGTGCAGTACTTTACCGTAGGGAAAGTCTTTCTGTCCATAGATTAGCGTTTTCGTGCCGTTCTCCCATTCGAACTGGGATAAGGTCAGCCCTTTTTCCCCGGCGTCCCACAACTTACAGGGAAAATGCGTTTGTGCGTAGCTTGCGTTCATGATATCCATTAAGTGTTTCCCGCCGGGCCGCAACGCAGCTGATATAACCTCAAATACTCTATGATTCTCCGTATCATTCTCAAGGTATCCGATCGCCCCGTCGGCCATATTCAGTACAACATCAAATTCTCCCATGTAATGGAGCTGACGGATATCCTCACAGAGGAAATGCGCATTCAGATGCTCACGTAAGGCAAGTTTGGAGGCAAATTCAACATATTCTGGGGTTATATCGATGCCGGTAACATCAAATCCACGCCTTGAAAGCTCCAGCGAATGGCGTCCAAATCCACAGGCAAGATCGAGTATTCTTTCCTTTCCGGTCAGATTCAGTTTCGTGACAATAAAATCAACCTGACGTTCCGTGTCTTCCACCCATGACTGATCCTGAATATCCAACGTCCAGATTTTCCGATACCAATCACTGTCCATTCTCTGCATAAGTTCTCCCCTCACGCTTTACACATATTAACAACAGCAAAAACCCCGTTCTTGCGAACGGGGCTTTGTGTTGGCATTACCTATCTTCCCGGGCAGTCACCCGCCAAGTATTGTCGGCG
>CAMFBN010000090.1 GCA_945948535.1 uncultured Clostridia bacterium | reverse complement strand
AATGTTAAAGAATTATTAGAAGACTTTTCTTGACTTTTGTGTTATACTATTAAAATCTATGAGTGCATAAAGGAGGGCTTCCTTTGAAATATTGGTTCGGCTACCTGACTGCCGGAATTTTCGCGGCCCTTACCTGGGTCCTGACCCAGTTCGGGCAGCGCTACGCCACCCTTGTCGATATGATTTACCCCTATGTGGTGCGCACCCTGCAGGATATTCTCGCAAACTGGACCTCCCAGATCAGCTATCCCGTGTGGCAGCTGCTGGCGGTGGTGCTGGGGGTGCTGATCTTAGCCAGCATCGTGTTGATGATCGTGCTGAAATGGAACCCCATCCAGTGGTTCGGCTGGGTGCTGGCGGTGTTTTCCGGCATCTACCTGCTGCATATGGCCATGTGGGGCATGAATTACTACGCCGGTTCTCTGGCGGACGATATGCGTCTGGAGGTAAGCAGCTACAATCTGGAGGAGCTGACCGAGGCCACGGAATACTACCGGGACAAGGCCAACGCCCTTGCGGAGCAGGTCAACCGGGACGGCAGCGGAAACGTCCAGTTCGCCTCCTTTGAGGAACTGGCGGAGAAAGCCGGTGAGGGCTTCCATACGCTGACTTATGTTAACCACTATCCTGTATTCGCCGGGTGCCGGCTGCCCGTCAAGAAGCTGGACTGGGCGGATATGTACACCTCCATGGGCATCACCGGCTATACCTTCGGCATCACCGGCGAGGCCTGCGTGAATCCCCAGATTCCGGACGTGCTGCTGCCCTTCACCATGGCCCACGAAATGGCCCACCGGATGTGCATTGCTTCGGAACGGGACGCAAATTTTGCCGGATTTCTGGCCTGTTCGGTCAATTCTGACCCGGAATTTCAATATTCCGCCTATTTTATGGCCTTCCGCTACTGTTATACGGCGCTGTGCGGTGTGAATACCCAGTCCGCTGTGGCGGCGGCTGCCCGGGTCCGGGAGGGCATCGGCGAGAAGCTGCGCGCAGACTGGAACGCCTACGACGCCTTCTTCCGTCAGAAGCAGGACACCAAAGCCACAAAATTTGCCGACACGGTAAATGACACCTACCTCAAAACCAGCGGTGAGCAAAGCGGCATCGCTTCCTACGCGGAGGTCTGCGACCTGCTGGTAAACTGGCACATTCAGACCGTGGTGCTGCCCTCCATTACCGTGGAGAAGAGCGTGTTCGACCCCTATGACGAAACCATGGTGGATTTGTCGGGCATCGTCAACGCAAGGGAGAGTAACGGCTGATGGAGAAGACACTGAAGGAGGGCCTGACCGGGCTGGGCCTGTCCCTGTCTGAGGAGCGGCAGCAGAAGCTGTGCGCCTTCGCCCGGGCCATGGTCAAACAGAACGAGGTCATGAACCTTACCGCCATTACGGAGGATACACAGGTGGCGAAGCTCCACCTGCTGGACAGCCTGACGGTGCTGTGCTGCGCGGATTTGCGGGGAAAAACCCTCATTGACGTGGGCTGCGGCGCAGGCTTTCCCGGGGTGCCTCTGGCAATCGCCTGCCCGGAAGCGAAAATTACATTGCTTGACAGTCTGGGCAAGCGGGTGAAATGGCTGGAAGAAACCTTGCCCCGACTGGGCATCAAAGCGGAGTGCGTCACCGCCCGGGCGGAGGAAGCGGTGGCACAGCGCCGGGAAACCTATGATTTCGCAACCTCCCGGGCGGTGGCCCGGCTGAATATTCTGCTGGAGCTGACGGCCCCCTACGTCAGGGTAGGCGGCGCGGTGCTGGCCATGAAGGGCGCGGCGGCGAAGGAAGAACTAAATGAGTGCGCCGGGGCCATCAAAAAGCTGGGGTTACAGCTGGAAGAAGTTCGGGAATTTCCCGTGGACGGCGCTTCCCACGCGGTGATTATTCTTCGGAAAATCGCGCCAACCCCAAAGCAGTACCCCCGGCGGTACGCAAAAATCAAACAGTTGCCCCTGTAGGCATCGGGTTACGGAAAAGAAAACTGTATGGGAGGGTAAATGACCCACTCCCACAAAGAATAGGAAACGATACCGAGCTGTGCCCTATGGTCTAACGAATACAGACCAGCCGTGCACGCATTGGCGGGCGGCACTGCCGCCACGAGGAATTTTTATGGAAGTCTTTTTAAGTCTCATCCTTGGCTACGCCATGGGCTGCCTGAACCCTGCGGCCTGGATTGGAAAAAAGAATCATATTGACCTGAAACGGGCGGGCACCGGGAATCTGGGGGCCACCAACACTACCATGGTGCTGGGCCGGAAAGCGGGGGCTTTCGTGCTGGTGTTCGATGTGGCGAAGTCCTTCCTTGCGGCGCGGCTGGCCCGGTGGCTGCTTCCCCAGCTGACGGTGTCCGGGATGCTGGCCTGCATCGGCGTCATTCTGGGCCACTGCTTCCCTGTGACCCGGCATTTTTCCGGCGGCAAGGGGCTGGCGGCCTACGGCGGCATGATGCTGGCCTATAATCCGCTGATTTTCGTCATCGTGGTGCTGTCCGGCATCGGAATCATGGTGCTGCTGGATATCGGCGTTGCCGCGCCGCTGCTGGGCACGGTGATGTTCCCGGCGCTGACCTTCCTGTTCAGCCACGACGTTCCCTCCACGGTCTGCGCCGTGATTGCCAGCGTGATTATTCTGTACACCCATTTGGACAATGTGAATAAGACCCGGGCCCATTCCGATGTGAAGGTGAAAAATTATTTCCGGGAGGTACTGTTTAAGAAGAAGTAAACAAATCGGATTCGGCGAAGCCGATCAGAAAAAAGCTGTCATTGCCTGGCGCAATGACAGCTGCTTTATTTTACAATGATTTTCCGCTGGCAGGTGCCTACGTTGCCGGAACTGTCGGTGGCGGAATAGGTGATGGTGTAGGTGCCCTCCCTGCTCAGGTCAAGTCCGGAGGTATCCACCGTTACGTCACACTTCCCGTCAATATCGTCCACCGCGGTCACGCCGCTTAAAAAGTCGGGATTGGTGTTCTTTTTCACGGTCAGTTCCCCGGAAACGCCCCGAATTTCCGGGGGCTTCAGGTTGCTGGAAATCCAGAGCGCGGCTTCCTTCCGGGTCACATTGCCGCTGGAATCCTTTGCTTCCACACTGACGGTGTAGGTGCCCAGCTTGTTCACGTCGGGCAGATTGTCCACCAGATACACCTCCGGTTTGCCGGACAGGTCGGTTGCGGAAACGACAAAATCATTGACACCGGCCGATTGACCGGGCAGGCGGCGGACGGATTGGAGAGTCAGCGAGGGCGGCGTGGTATCCTGAACGGTTATGACGCACTGGGCACTGACGGCCCCTGTCTCCACGATGAGCGTATGCTTCCCCAGGGTTTTGCCAATCTCCTTCAGATCCTCACTGTTCAGCAGGCCGGAATCCCGCACCGGGTTTACCAGCAGCATTTCCGGCGTCAGGGTCTGCCCCAGCTCCAGCGTGCAATCTTCCTTCAGCCAGTCGGTGAAGTGGAGCACGCATTGGCCCTCCACCCGGTTGCCGAAGATGTCCTCCACCACCACGGTGACGGTAGTATCGGAATAGTCCGTTGGGATAACCGGGTCCTCCGCGTAATAGACCCGCACCTGAGAACAGTCCTCGGTTTTTGTCACCAGCGCCCCGGCCTGCGGCAGGCCATCGGCGAGGGAAACGGTGTATTCCGGAAGAAATTCCGCTTTCGGCGGGGTGGTGTCCTCCACAATCAGGTTGACCACATAGGTTTTCGTGCCGTGCCGCAGGGTCAGGGAGGTTCTTCCCACCCTGCTCAGGTCGATGGAGGACGGGTCAGTGACAAAGGAAGTACGCCCGGGGTTTCCCAGCGGGGTGAGAAAATCCTGAATGCTCAGGGTTTCCTGACCCAGCTCAACGGTGACATCGTGGAACACCTGCTGGGAATCACACCATACGGTGTAGACCATAAAGCCCACCAGCGCGCACAGCAGCGCCGTGATCAGAAGCAGAACAGGGATCAGGAGAGATCGTTTTCTGCGGGGATTTGCCATAATGGACTCTCTCTTTCCAAAAAATATAAGCAATCAAAGCGAAAAAGCAGTAAACGTGTGATTTTTATTATATGCCAGCAGGAAGAAAATGTCAAGGCGGCGCCGCCAGCCACTGCGGCCCGCAAGGCGGGCGGCGAAGGCGTTACGAACGCCGGCGTCATCCCACATCCTTTGGGCCCCTCGACCAGAAGTGCTTAGGAAGATAAAGGAGAATTGAATTGACAATTGACAATGAACAATTGACAATTGTGGTATCC
>CAMFBN010000089.1 GCA_945948535.1 uncultured Clostridia bacterium | reverse complement strand
GCCATGGACGGTGTAGCCGTATGCGCCAGAGATACCTTCGGCGCCACCGAAACCACCCCGGTTACCCTGCAAAAGGAGCAGTATATTGTGCTGGATACCGGCGACCCTGTCCCCGAGGACTGGGATGCCGTCATCATGGTGGAGGACATCGTGAAGAACGAGGATGGCTCCATCACCATCCATGCCGCTGCCGCTCCCTGGCAGCACATCCGGCAGATTGGCGAGGATGTGTGTGCCGGAGAGATGATTCTGCCCAGCCATATGACCGTTTCCCCCGCCGCCATCGGCGCTATGATTGCCGGCGGTGTGCTGGAAATCGAAGTGATTGCCAAGCCTGTGGTGGGGATCATCCCCACCGGCGACGAAATTATTCCCCCCTGCACGGACCCCAAGCCCGGAGACATTCTGGAATTTAACGGCTCCATTTTCTCCGCCATGGTGAAAAGCTGGGGTGCCGACGCGGTGGTTTATCCCATCGTTCCCGACAAATTTGACCAAATCAAGGCCATGGTTTCCAGAGCCGCAGCGGAATGTGACATGGTGATTCTCAACGCCGGTTCCTCTGCCGGGCGGGAGGACTATTCCGCCAGAGTCATCCGGGAGCTGGGGCAGGTCCTGTACCACGGCATTGCCATGAAGCCCGGCAAGCCCGCCATTTTGGGCTGCCAGGGGGCCAAGCCCATTCTGGGTGTTCCCGGCTACCCCGTGTCCGGCATCATTGTGGTGGAGCAGCTGCTGAAACCCCTGATTGACCACTGGTTGAAAGTGCCTGCTGTACCTTCCCAGTATGCCCAGGCGATTCTGACCCGTCCTGTGGTTTCGGGACTAAAGTATCAGGAATTTGTCCGGGTGCGCATGGGCTATGTGGGTGACCGGCTCATGGCTTCCCCCCTAAGCCGGGGCAGCGGTGTGGTGTCCTCCTTTATGAAGGCCGACGGCATTCTGGAGGTTCCCCAGGGGCTGGAAGGCTTTGAGGCCGGAGCGGAAGTGACGGTCCGTTTGCTCAGCCCTCTGGAAAAGCTCCGCAACACCCTGGTGGTCATCGGCAGTCATGACCCGCTGCTGGATGAGGTCGCGGATATGCTCCATCTGGAAGATTCCAGTCTCTTTATGAGTTCTTCCCATGTTGGCTCCATGGGCGGCATTATGGCAATCCGCCGGGGAGAAGCCCATGCGGCCGGCTGCCACCTGCTGAATACCCAAGACGGAAGCTATAACCGTTCCTTTATGAAAAAATATTTCCCCAGAGGGGATGTAAAGCTCGTTCGCTGTGTTGGCCGTCAGCAGGGCCTGATGGTTGCCAGGGGCAACCCCTTGAACATACAGAAGTTCTCGGATATTGCCGCCGAGGGCGTGCGCTATGTCAATCGCCAGAAGGGGTCCGGTACCCGGATTCTGACGGATTATCTGTGCAAACAGGAAAACCTCGATACTTCCGCCATCTACGGCTACGACCGGGAAGAGCTGACCCACACCTCTGTAGCGGCCCAGATTGTCAGTGGCAGCGCCGATGCCGGTATGGGCATCTATTCTGCCGCCAAGCTCTACGGTCTGGACTTCATTCCCATCTGCATTGAGGAATACGATTTGATTATCCCCGACCACGCATGGGAAGCCCCCATGGTGCATCAGCTGATTGCGACTCTGAAAAGCGATGGGTTCCGGGATAAGATTCTTTCTCTGGGTGGCTATACCGTGGAAAACCCCGGAGAAATCATACCTCTGGATTGAAAACAATGGAAGCGTACGACGTTGCCGTCATCGGCGGCGGAATCCTGGGCTGCTTTGCGGCCCGGAACGTAAGACGGTGGAACCTTTCCGTGGCCCTTTTGGAGGCGGCGGAGGATGTGTGCACCGGAATTACCCGGGCCAACAGCGCGGTGGTCTATGCCGGATATGACAACAAGCCCGGCAGCCGGAAAGCGGAAATGACCGTCCGGGGCAATGGGAATTACGAAAGCCTCTGCCGGGAGCTGGAGGTTCCCTTCTGCCGGTGCGGCTCTCTGCTGGTGACCTACGACGGGGCATCTCTGCCGAAGCTGCAAAAAAAGTTGAACGAAGGCCTGAAAAACGGTGTGCCGGGTCTGCGGCTGCTGACCGGGGCGGAAGCGCAGGCCATGGAGCCGATGCTCCGGCCAGGGGTTGCCGGAGCGCTGTACGCACCATCCACCGGGACGGTGAATCCCTGGCTTCTGGGAATCGCCGCCTTTGAAAACGCGGTGGAGAATGGGGCGGTGGCTTACCGGAATACTGCCGTAACGGATATCGAAAAAACCGATACCGGCTATCTGCTGAAAACCAACCGGGGGACCATCCCTTGCCGCACGGTAATCAACTGTGCCGGGCTCTTCGCGGACCGGGTACAGGAGTTGCTGTTTCCCCGGAGCACCCGGCTTCACTGGGATGGCGCGGAATATCTGGTGCTGGATGAGGCTGCTCCAAAGCCCCGGATGGTGCTCTTCCATCAGGCAAGCAGCTGCGGCAAAGGCATTACCGCCGTTCCCTGTGTGGAAGGAAATCTGCTCATCAGCGGCGTGCGCAAAGAAATCGAAACGCCCTTTGCCACAACACCGGAGGGCCTCGGGGAGCTGCACAGGGCAGCGAAGGCGCTGCTTCCGGAAGTGGATTTGACCCAGATCATTCGTTCCTTTGCGGCGGTTCGCCCCAACCCATACCGGGAAGGGGGACAGAGCCTGCATGACTTTTGCATCGAAAACCCCGGCCCCGGATTTTACAGTCTCATTGGTATCAAAACACCGGGGCTGACCTGCGCGGACGAACTGGGGCGGTATGTGGCCCAGGAAGCGGCGGCGTTTTGGAATGCCCAGCCGAATCCCGATTTTAACCCCCATCGGCACGCAATCCCCAAATCTGATGATTCGGAAATCCTTTGCCAGTGCCAGGGGATTACCCGCAGTGAGATTCTGGAAGCCATCCGGCGGGGCGCGTCTACCGTAGACGGTGTCAAACGCCGCGTAGGCAGCGGCATGGGCCCCTGCCAGGGAAGCCGGTGCGCCTTCGCCATCGAGACCATTCTGGAAGGATATCGCAATGGAACACTATGATTTGCTGGTCATCGGCGGAGGCGCTGCCGGAATTGCCGCGGCAACAGCGGCCTGCGGGGCGGGCTGCGCCAGCGTCGCCATTGTGGACCGGAAGCCAACCCTGGGCGGCGTGCTTTTGCAGTGCACCCACCGGGGATTTGGCAGCAATCTCACGGGAATCGAATATGCGCGGCAGCTTTTGAAGGACTTCCCGCCGGAGGTAACGGTGATTGGGAATACGACCGTGCTTTCCCTGGAGGCTACCAGAGTTGCCCATCTGTCCGGGGGACGAAGGCTTTCCTTCTCTCAGCTGATTTTGGCCACCGGCTGCCGGGAGATTCCCATGGGGGCGCTGCCCATTGCCGGAACCAGACCCAAGGGCATCTATACTGCCGGGCAGATGCAGGAAATGATGAATCTCCACGGATTTGTCCCGGAAGGACCGGCGGTGATACTGGGCAGCGGCGATTTGGGACTGATTCTGGCAAATCAACTGGCTCAGGTGGGCATTCCGGTTACACTGGTGGAAAAGCAGAGGCGCTGCGGCGGCCTGACGAGAAACCAGAAATGTCTGGACGATTCCCACGTCCGCCTTATCTGCGGACAGACGGTTACGGAGGTCAGGGGGCAAACGAAGCTGGAAGCCTGCCATTTGTCGGGCGGGGACTGGATTGCCTGCAAAACCCTGCTCCTGGCGGTGGGCTTGCGCCCGGAGCGGACACTGGTTTCCCATCTGGGAGACCCAACCTGGCTGCACCTGTGCGGCAACTGCAACACCGTGCACCCCATGGTGGAAGGGGTATTGACAGAAGCAATACAAGCAGGGCAGACTGCTTGGGAAACAATGAGGAAACATGGATGACTGACCAATTTGGACGCGACATCACCTATCTGCGGATTTCCGTCACGGAGCTGTGCAACCTGCGCTGCCGGTACTGTATGCCGGAAGAAGGCGTATGCAAGAAAAGTCACGCCGATATGCTCACGGAGGATGAGATGATTCAGGCGGTGACGGCGGCAGCGTCTCTGGGAATTACCAAGCTGCGCATCACCGGGGGAGAGCCGCTGGTGAAGAAGAACATCACCTCCATCTGCTGCCGGGCGGCGGCGGTAGACGGCATCCGGGAGGTCTGCGTGACCACAAACGGAATTCTGCTGCCGGAACTGGCCAGGCCATTGAAGGAGGCGGGGGTACGCCGGCTGAATCTGAGCCTTGACACCCTGCATCCGG
>CAMFBN010000088.1 GCA_945948535.1 uncultured Clostridia bacterium | reverse complement strand
GTCCGCACAATGTCATCCAGATCGGCGCTGTCTCCCTCCAGAGGGAATACCCATTCGTCTTCGTTCTCTTCGTCTGCCAGCTCCGTCACCAGCACCACGTGGATGGGGAAACGGATTTCCCGGTCAAAGGGGCTGGCGCAGCGGTCGCAGGTGCCGTGGATGGTGGTGGTGAGTTCCCCCTCCATCATGAGGACGCCCGCGGTGTTGCGCACCGTGCCGGAAGCCACAACCGGCTCCGTCACGGGGTAGCTAATGCCGTAACAAAGATCACTCAGATCAACGCTGACGGAAAAAGGGAGGGACGCACCGGGGCAGTCAATGATCTTCGAAAGCCCTAACAGCATACTTTTCCCCCTTCTCATGGTCATGCCTAGATATTATATAGGCTTTGTCTTCATTTGTCAAATGTTATTTTCAGAAAAATGGGGAAAACATGTCATTGCGAATCGGCCGATGGCACTGGTTCGCAATGACATAGTTTTGGTTCGTTGATTCACCATATTGTGCTTTAGCTGAGTTTCGTAGGGCGGGGTCATGACCCCGCCCTACGCATTGGTCAACTATATTCTTCTTTTCTTACTTTCCCACGCAGAAGCGCTCAAAAATTCTGGCGGTGATGTCCTCCCGGACGGTGGCTCCCGTGACCTCGCCCATGGCCTCCATGGCTTCCTCCACATCGGTCAGCACCGCGTCGGGGGTCAGGCCCAGCTGTAAGCCCTGTAATGCGTTCAGCATGGCTTCATAGGCCCGGCGGCAGGCATCGTACTGCCGGGCGTTGGTTAGGATGGAGCCGTCGCAGGGCGTGCCGTTTTCGAACAGAGCGTCCACCGCGTCCGCCAGCTGGTCAAGCCCGTCGCCGGTCTTGGCGCAGATGGGAACGACCATCATAAAGGGCAAATCGCCGGGGGCAACTTCACAGCCCAGATCGGCCTTATTGATGAGGGCAATGGCGTTTTCCTTTTCCTCGCACAGCTCGATGATGTCCATGTCCTCCCGGGTCAGGGGACTGGAACCGTCACAGACGAACAGTACAAGGTCGGCCTGGTCGATTGCCTGCCGGGAGCGCCCCACGCCTATGGATTCCACGGCGTCGGCGGTCTCCCGGATGCCGGCGGTGTCCAGAAGGCGTAGCCGGGTGGAGCCCAGCATTACCGTTTCCTCCACAGTGTCCCGGGTGGTACCGGGAATGTCGGTGACGATGCAGCGGTCGTAGCCCGCCAGAGCGTTGAGCAGGCTGGATTTGCCCACGTTGGGTTTGCCCACGATGGCAGCGGACACGCCCTGCTTTAAGATGCGGCCCTGAGAGTAGGTTTGCAGCAGATTGTACAGCTGGCGGGCATTGCTTTTGAGCAATCCGCTGTAATTTTGCAGGCCGAAATCCTCGATGTCCTCGTCGGGATAGTCCAGCACCGCGTGGAAGTGGCTGCACAGGTTCACCAGATCGTCATAGATGGGGGCCAGCTTCTTTTGCAGCACGCCCCCCACCTGTCCGGCGGCGTTGGCGGCGGCGTCGGCGGTGTCGGCTTCAATCAGGTCAATGACGGCCTCCGCCTGAGTTAAGTCCAGCTTGCCGTTTAAGAATGCCCGCTTGGTGAATTCGCCCCGTTTGGCTGGCTTTGCCCCGGCAAGATACAGCGCTTCCAAACCTGCCGCCAGCACGGCGGGGGAGCCGTGGCAGTGAAATTCCACAGTGTCCTCCCCGGTATAGCTGTGGGGTCCCCGGGAGACCACCGCCATGCACTGGTCGATGACCCGCCCCTGCTTATCGTGGAGGGTGCCCAGATACAGTCGGCGGTCGGACGCATCCAACAGGGATTTTTGGTTGTTCAGGGTAAACACCTTGTCCGCGACGGCAACGCAGCTTTCACCGGACAGGCGGATAATACCGATGGCGCTGACCTGACTGCCGGTGGACACGGCGGCAATGGTGTGAGACATAAAAATTACTCCTTAATAAATGCCAGAGGGTCTCCCTCACTGGCAATGAAGTGCATCAGCATATAGGCGCACATGATGGCCACGTTTTCCTCCCGCAAAATCCGCTTCGCTTCCCCCCGGTCGGCAAGAATGACCTGAATTTCCTCGGAAGCTTCCTCGTGAATGCTGGTAGGCGTTCCGCTGCAATAGCCGAAGACCATGCCGCAGCTTTCATCGGTCATGCCCACGGTGGTAAAGAAGGGGCGGGAATAGCACCCGGCGTCCACAGGCGTAAAGGTGAGACCTGTTTCCTCGTACATTTCCCGGACGCCGGCGGCGCCCATTTCCTCGCCTTCCTCCACCAGTCCCGCGGGAAATTCATAGACGTAATCCCCAAGCGGATACCGGTACTGCCGGATGAGCACCACCCGATCCTTCTCCTTGCCGTACACGCCGTAGAGAATTACGCCGTCCGGCCGGTTCTGATGGGTCACGGCTTTTAACTGGCTGGCGTCCTTCGCCCGGGAGGTCATATAATAGGGGGAAACGCTCCCGTCCCGGTGGACGGCTTCCAATTCATAATAGTTCAGAAACCGGTTGCGGGTTTTCTGCTGAATGTTTTGAATGTTACTCATGGAGGATACCTCCCATCACAATAATAAAAACACTATACCATTTCTGAGTAAAAAAAGCAATATCCGGGCAGACTCTTCCAGTGAGGTGAAAACGGTGACAGACGCGGAGATTCGGCAGCAATTCACGGAGACGGATGACTTTATCCCGAGGGTGCTGCACTGTGGGAAATATACCTTATATGCCTATGCCATTGACGGGCTGGTGTCCGGCGGAGATATGTCGGAATACATTATAAAACCTATTTCCGAGAACCTTCGGGGTGAAAACATGGCACAGCTATATGATGCGGCGCTCCACGGCGCAGTATACAACAGCGTGGCGGAGCCCTGCGAGGATTTGCAGACAGTTTTTAAGAAGCTGGTCAACGGCTTCTGTGTGGTACTGTTTCCGGACGTGGGAGCCATTGCTTTTGAAATCAAGACGGGCGTCAAGCGGGGCCCGGACGCACCGGAAGTGGAGAATACCGTCAAAGGCCCGAAGGATGCCTTCGTGGAGACCATTCGCATCAATACCAGTCTGCTGCGCCGCCATCTGCGGACACCGGATTTGAGAATCTATGGAACGACGGTGGGCGAGAGAAGCCTGACCAACGTGGCGGTGGTGTGGATCGATGGGCTGACAAACCCGGAATTGGTGCGCAGAATGAAGGATAGGCTGGGGAGCATCCACATAGACGGTCTCATATCCCCGGCGGCGGTGGAGGAATACGTTACCGGCTCCAGAAAAACTGCGTTTCCGCTCATACAATATACGGAACGGCCCGATCGGTTCAGCCAGGGACTGCTGGACGGACGGGTGGGGCTGATGGTGGACGGTCTGCCGCTGGCATATCTTGCTCCAACAAATCTGGGCTACCTGATGGAAAGCATGGAAGACCGGAGCCGGGACTATATCTCCGCCTCCTGTATCCGGGTGCTGCGCTATGCCGCGCTGCTGATGAATCTTCTCCTTCCGGCACTGTATATTGCTCTGATCGAGTTTCACCCACAATGGGTTCCGGATCAACTGCTGAACATTATTATGACCAGCAAACAGGAGGTGCCGTTCTCCACGGCGGCGGAAGCGTTGGGACTTCTGATTGCGTTCGAACTGCTTCAGGAGTCCGGTATCCACCTGCCCCAGGCCATTGGGCAATCGGTCTCAACCATAGGCGGTATTGTCGTTGGCACAGCTGCCGTGGACGCGGGGCTGATCTCGCCGGTGGTCCTGATCGTGGTCAGTATTGCGGGCGTATGCGGTTTCATTCTGCCCAACCGGGACCTGGCGGAAGCAATCCGGGTATGGCGGTTTGGTTTGGGGGTACTGGCGACAGTTGGCGGAATTTGGGGAATTCTGACTGGGGTGGCGCTGCTGATATGGCACCTGGCAACGCTTAAATGCCTTGGAATGCCCTATCTGACACTGTTTCCAGCTGGCAGGGGATTGCTAAGGCGCCGGTTAAAGAACCAGAAGTACAGAGATAAAAACCTTCACCCGAAGGATTGGAAAAATCAGGGATAAAAATCCGCATTATTCTCTTGACAAATGGAGAATGGTATGGTAATATACACAAGCTGTTCGTGAGAACGGATGGCGTCAAGCAAAAGATGAAGAGATTTGTGAGAACAAGAAAAAAGTTCTTGACAAATGGAAACATCGGTGCTAAAATGACACAGTTGCCTGCGAAAGCAGCAATGGAAAAAATCCACTCGAAAAAGTTCGAAAAAACTTAAATAATGTTCTTGACAAACGGATTTGAGTGTGATATAATCCAAAAGCTTCCTGCGAAGCAGAAAGCGCGTCTGTACCTTGTAAATTGAATAACGTAAAGACGATTTTTAACACCTTGGACAATTAATGGATTGTTTAAGCGTAAGCGAAAAACAGCCAACG
>CAMFBN010000087.1 GCA_945948535.1 uncultured Clostridia bacterium | reverse complement strand
TGCACTCAATCTTTGAAGGTGTGGCCTTTAGCCTTATGTCATTATCTTAATGGCACTGGCAATCCGCTTCTCCCTTTTTTTGTCATCAGTGGGTCTGACCCTCAACGGCGGTAATGTCCGCGTCATTTTCCGCGATTGCGGCAATGGCGGCTTCAATGCCCCGGGCGATATCCGTCTGCGCCATAGAGGGGGCGGGGCTGGGACGGTTGACGGTCTGGCTGGGGATGAAAGGCACGTGCATAAAACCACCCCGCACGTCGGGGTAGTGCTTAGCCAGCGTGTACAGAACGCCGTACATCAGGTGGTTGCACACGAAGGTGCCTGCCGTGTTGGAAACGCTGGCAGGCAGCCCCGCTTCCCGGATTTTGGCCACCATGGCCTTGATGGGCAGCGTGGCGAAATAGGCCGGCGCGCCATCGGCGAAAATGGGGGTATCAATGGGCTGGTTGCCCTCGTTGTCGGGGATGCGGGCGTCATCCAGGTTGATGGCCACCCGCTCCGGGGTCAGGTCGTAACGACCGCCGGCCTGTCCGATGCACAGCACGGCCTCCGGCTTTTCCCGGGCAATGGCCTCCGCCACGGTGGCAATGGATTTGCCGAACACAGTCGGCACCTCCAGCTTGACGATCTCCACACCGGCAACCTTGTCCGCCACCAGCTTTACCGCTTCCAGCGCGGGATTGACAGGGGAACCGCCGAAGGGATCAAAGGCAGTCAAAAGCAGTTTCATAAAAACCTCCTAAGGGAAATCCGGGGGCCGATGAACCCATCGACCCCCGCAGATTTCGCAAAAATCAGAACGCCAGAACGTACATCAGGATGATGTGAATTACCAGCATGACAATGGCCACAGGAATCTGAGAGAAGATGATTGCATACTTGCTCTTGGTTTCCAGCAGCGCGGCCGGCATGATGTTGAAGTTGGCAGCCATGGGGGTCATCAGCGTGCCGCAGTAACCGGCAGTCAGACCCAGCGCGCCCACCACCACAGGATCCGCGCCCTGGGCGATGAGGAAGGGAATGCCAATGCCGACCGTAATCACAGAGAAAGCGGCGAAGCCGTTGCCCATGATGATGGTGAACAGCGCCATAGCGATGCAGTACACAGCGCAGGCAGCCAGCTTGCTTCCCTCGGGGACGATGGCGCCCACGCCGTTGGCGATTACCGTGCCGACACCGGCGGCAGTGAACAGGGCGCCCAGTGCGGACAGAACCTGAGGCAGCAGGCCGACAGGGCCAACGTTATCCAGCAGCCGGATGCCGTCTGCCAAAGCGGTGCCGGGCTTTTCCTTGAACAGGCACAGCGCCACAATCAGAGCCACCACGGCGGAAACGCCGATGGCGTTGTTGGCGCCCAGGCTCTTCCAGAAGGTCGCCACCAGAACGGCCACGATAGCCAGCGTCAGAGCGGGCACAAACACCCAGTAGCCGAACTTGTTGGCATTTTCCCGGGTCTTTTCCGCGGTAGGCACATCGCTGGCAGACTGCTTGACCTGACGGCAGGCAGTCAGACAGGCCATGAGCACCACGCACAGACCGGTGATCCACTTGGGAACATAGGGACCGGCAATAAAGGTGAAAGCGGTGATGAACCAGAAGACAGCCGTGCCGACCCGGGTCTTGAGACCGGGATCCTTCAGTGCCTTCACGCCGTTGAGGATGAACATAAGGCCGATTACACAGTAGAAAAACTCGGCAACGATTTTACTCAGCGTCCACTCCATGATTACTTACCTCCCTTTTTCGCGGCGTATTTCCGCTTCATGAACACGTCAAACAGCAGCGCGTAAATCACGCCGACCACCACGGAAATCACAGCAATGGGGATGGACTGACCGGCGATCTGCAGCGCGTCAACCATGTAGCCCTGCTCATTCAGGGTGGAGACAATCAGTAGCGTGCCGGAGGAGCCCATGAAGCAGTTCTGGGCGAAGAAGTTACCATAGTTCTCGGTACCGGCCGCCATGCCCTTGATTCGATCCTCATCCTCTTCATCGATCTGCCCGAACTGTGCCACGGCGGCACCCTGGGCCATGGGGTTAATCAGAGGACGGATAAACTGGGGATGACCGCCGATCCGCAGGGAGAAAGCGGAGGCCACGGTACGTACCGCCTGCCACACAGCCAGCACCCGGCCGGTGGTAGCGGACTTCATCTTCTTAATCAGGTCAACCGCCTTGTCCTTCAAGCCGTTGCGTTCGCACAGACCGATGGCGGACAGAGTCAGCACGAACAGCGTCGCCGTCCGGTTGGAAATGAAGGAGTTACCCAGCGTTTCCAATATCTCCATGGGAGACATACCTGCCACCAGTCCCGTCACCAGACCGGCCACCACAACGGTCGCCATCGTGTCGAACTTCAGCACGAAGCCCACAACGACCACCAGAATGCCAATGAGTTTCAGCCATTCCATTGTTTGTTTCCTCCTTAGAGTGTGTTTTGCAAGAACGCATGTCGCGGACAAGTGTCCGCAATGAATGCACCTATTGTACAGCATCTGCGGGCAAATTGCAACAGTCTATGAAAAAAGGAAATAAGGAAGAATGATACGAAATTTTGCATAAGACGCAAATGCGGCTTTCAAAACCGGGTGCAGATCTGTCCGCCTCTCATGCGCACCGATTTGCCGACAGTGATCGTGGGGTTGTGGATGACAATGTCAAAATGCCCCGCGGCGTTGTGGCTTCCTCCCAGCGCCAGATTCCGGCCAAATCCAATATGAAAGGTGCCGTAGGCGCTTTCATCCTCAATGTAGGATGCCCCCCGGCATTTGGACAGCCGGTTTAGACCAATGCCCAGCTCTGCCGCGCAGAACATTTCCGGATCGCCGAAGTGTTCCAGATAGGCTCTGAGCCGATCGCCATCCGGCGTGTTGGCAATATAGGTCAGATATCCTCCTTCAAACCCCAGCTCCAGGGGCTGCTTTACCAGACCGATATAGCCCATGGATCCATCCAGAATCACCCGGCCATGGGTTGCCGTTTCCACCGGCGGAATGAACACCTCAAAGCTTGCCGAGGCGCAGGCCCCGGGACGGGCGGCCACACCGTGAAACAGACCCGGCTTCCGCCCACGGATATCGAAGGTGATGTCCGTACCCAGTCTGGTGGTGATGTGAACGCTGTCGCCGCGGCGCAGGCAGCGCAGCATAGGCCGCCCCATCCGGGCGGCAGCCGCCGGGTTCATCGCCAGAAAGTCCTGCTCCAAAAGGGAGCGTCCATCGCTGCAGGAAAGGGGCAGCGACAAAAAACGTGCCCCCCGGCGCAGGACATAATCCACCGCATCGGTGGTGATGAAGGAATCACTGGTTGCGCCGATAACTGCCGTGGCATAGGACATGATCCGCCGCATCTGCGCTACGCTGTCTCCCGCCTGAATGGACGCGGATGGCAGCACGGTCAGCTTGGGGATCGCCCCCACCTGCCGGGCGGCAGCGGCAAAAGCCTCCGCCTCCCGCAGCTTGGTTTCATCGGTGATGAAATGCAGCACATCATCGCTTTGGGCGTGAAGCCAGTCCTCCACAACGATGCGCGCCCCCTGCTCCAATTTCACTGCTTCCGCCTCCCCGTTTTTTGACTATTCTATCATCCTTTCCGCGGTTTCGTCAATGCGTTACTTTTTTCCAATGCAAATACGGACTGCCTGCCTGCGACTTTCGCCGCACAGAGACATACGCTTCGTCGTTTTTACAAGTTAATCGAGTGTCCGGTGGATGTTTCCGTCAGTGAGGGAAAGCTGTCTCTCAAAAAAGAGGTGGTTAGTACCGGACAAGCCGTTTTTGGCAAACCGGACTACGGCTTTAAAATCACCGCCTCCAACTCCGGCGTCATGCCTTATGAACGGCTGGCGGTCATTGAGGACGAGCTGCCCAAATACTTCTGGCTCACAGGGGAGCAGCTGGCAGCGCTGTTTGAGCAGGACACGGAGCACCAGCTTACGGTGACCATCAGCCGGGCCACGATCTGTGAGCCCCACGATTCCCAGACCGTTGCCGGCATCGACGGCAGCTCCACCGGCAGCACAGGCCTGCAGAATACTGGCAGCAACACGAAATACAGCGGCATCGCCGGCAGTGATCCGGATAGGATAGGCCAGATGACCATCACCATCGGCTGGGGCAGCGACGGCAAGCTCCAGCTGATCCCCGGGGATGGCGAATCCAAGAGCTGCGCCGTGGACGGGAGGGACATTCAGAGCAAGCTGGATAAACTCGGTTTCCTGGTCACGGCGGAAACCCGCTATAAGCTGCGCTGGGACCTTACGGATGAAAATGGCGATCCTGTTTTACTGGAGGGCGGAAAATCAGTTATCAAGGAAATTCCCTGCAGCATTAAGGATACCTTCATGCTGCTGAATCAGGATCAGGTATACCGCTATCCAGACCAATATGGTTGGCGTAGCTATTACGATTACGATACAATGCCACAGTCAATGACAACGCTGTGATTGGCCTTGATCCCAACACCAATACAATACTTTTAATACTGGTTTTCTTCGTAGGGCTCTCCTTACTGCTGTATCCCACCGCCAGCGATTATTGGAACTCCTTTCACCAGTCCCACGCCATCTCGATCTATACCGAACAGGTCGCGGGAATGAATGATGCGCGCTATCAGGAAATGCTGGCAGATGCCGAAACGAGTTATTTCCATATCGGCGCTGTTGCTCCTGCTGAGTTGCCTGCCTGTTG
>CAMFBN010000086.1 GCA_945948535.1 uncultured Clostridia bacterium | reverse complement strand
TATTGTATCAAAAATTTTCAAGTTAGTAAACTGTTTTTTTGCAATTTCACAGCACAATTTCCACAAAGATTCTGTGCTAGTTGTCTGTGAAACTATGCAAATTGCTGAATCTCGCAGTTTTTCATTGGCTTTTGCCCAGTTTTCCAGGTCCTCCGGGCCTGCGAACACCCGGCAGTCGGTGCACCATCCGGCGATGCCCTCCACCTCCGGATGGGTGGGCGTACCAATGATTATGGGAAGCCTTCCCTCCTCCTCCGCCCGGCTTACAATGGTATGAATGCGCTTGACAAAGGGGCAGGTAGCGTCAATAATCTCCACATTCTGCCGCTCCAGCCGTTCATACACCCCCCGGCTGACGCCATGGGAGCGGATAATCACCGTCTCCCCCGGCAGCGCTTCCTCAGGGGTATCGATTACCCGGACACCCATTTTTTCAAATTTATCCACCACGTGACGGTTGTGGATGATGGGGCCAAGGGTCGCGACCTTTTTCCCCGCCTGAGCAGCCTGCTCCACCAGCTCCACCGCCCGGCTGACGCCAAAGCAGAAGCCGGCGCTTTTGGCGACCCGGACACTCATTGGGCCACCTTCTTCGCGATGGTCTCCTTCATGGAGGCGATGACCTCGTCAATGCCCATGTCGGAGGTATCCAGCTTGACGGAGTCCCGGGTCATCTTCAGGGGCGCCACTGCCCGGTGGGTGTCCTGGAAGTCGCGCTGCTGGATTTCCTTCAGAATCTTCTCGTAATCCGCCTTCTGGCCCTTTTCCAGCAGTTCCTTTGTACGGCGGCGGGCACGAACCTCGGGAGAAGCCGTCAGGAAGAATTTTACCGTGGCGTTGGGAAGCACCACCGTGCCGATGTCCCGGCCGTCCATAATCACATCGTGATTTTCGGCAACCTCCCGCTGCATATCCAGCAGCATATCCCGGACAATGGCATGGGCGGAGATGATACTGGCCTTCTGGGAAATCTCCTGGGTGCGGATGTCCTTCGTCACATCCATGCCGTTCATAATCATATGCTGCACGCCCTCGGCGTCGTACTCAATCCGGATGGTCAGCTCATCGATATAGCGGGTAATGCCGTCGATGTCCTTGGGGCTGACACCCCACAGGTCAAAAAAGTACGCAACCGTGCGGTAAATCGCTCCGGTATCCACGTAATGATAGCCCAGCTCCGCCGCCAGCCGGCGGGCGATGGTGCTCTTGCCCGCGCCGGCAGGGCCGTCGATGGCGATGGAAATTTTCTTTGCCATAATAATCCTTCCTTTATCCCTTTCTCAGCTTTGCCAGTGCGGCAGCCTCCCGGGCCAGCACCTCCTGCGCCGTCATCCCCAGCGCGCTTCCGGTTTCCTCCGGGCTGGCGGGCCTGCCGCCCTCCAGACCAAAGCGCAGCGTCAGCAGCCTTGCGTCCGTCTCGTCCAAAGCGGACAGCAGATCGCCAATCCGCTGTCTGCTCTGGAACAGCACGGTATCCTCCACCGCCTGCTCCGCTTCTTTTTTCTCTTCCTCGTCCTCCGGGCGCACCGCTTTATCCAGCATCCGGGCGTTATCAACCATTTTTTTGACGGTCTGCGTCTCCTCAACGCTCATATGGAGTTCCCCGGCAATTTCTTCCAGCGTGGGATTGCGGCCCAGCTCTCCCAGCAGCCGCTCGTCCACCTGCCGGTAATCCTCCATGGCCCGGCGCATTTTTTGACCGATTCCGCTGGCATAGGCCTGCAAAATCACCGCCCGGGCCAGGTAGAACCGAATCCAGCGGTCCCGATGGGCAGCGTATGCGCCCTCCCGGTAACAGCCGATGGCCTGCCACAGGCCCAGACTGCCCTCCTGAATCAGATCCATCAGCAGCACGCCGTAGCCCACATATTCCTGCGCCAGTTCAATCACCCGACCGAGGCCCAGATTGGTCAGCTTTTCCGCGGCGCTGCCATCTCTGGCGCAGCGCTCCGCCAGCAGCTGCTCATCACCGCAGACAGGAACCGCCGCCACTTCCTCCAGATACAGCCGCAGAGGGTCATTTGGCTCCAGCGCCTCCGGGTGCATTCCCTCCTGAACCAGCTGGGTTTCCTGCTTCAGGCGCACGGCGGTTTCTCCGGTTCCACCGTTTTTTGGCAGATCGGAGATATCCAGATTCACGCAGGCGGTTTCCAAATCCTGAAGCGCGTCCTCCAGCGCCTGACCGTCCTCCTCTTCCAGCAGGGTTAGAAGCTGGGAGGAGGAAACGGTGTCACCCATGGTCAGGGACATCCGAAATACCTCCCACGGGTCCGGTTCAAAGGAAAATTCCAGATCATTCATTCAAAAAGTCCTCCAATCCCAGACTTTCTCCGTCCTTTTGCAGCTTATCCATGGCCTGACGCTCAATCTGCCGCACCCGCTCCTTGGAAATGCCGAGCTTTTTGCCGATTTCCTCCAGCGAGTAGCACACGCCGTCCTCCATGCCAAAATGCAGCCGCAGAATCTGCTGCTGCCGCTCGTTCAGACGGGACAGCAAATTGTGCATGGTCTTTTCCAACTCCTGCCGCACCAGTTCCTCATAGGGTTGAGGCGAAAGGGAATCCTCCACCAGCGCGCCCAGCACGCCGTCATCGTCCTCACCGGTGGGCACGTCCAGCGAGCACACGTCCGGCTCCAGCCGCATCAGCTCTTTCACCTTTTCCTCCGGCATTCCCACCCGCCGGGCAATCTGGGCTGTGGTGGGTTCCTCGCCGGTTTCCTGAGTCAGGGCATTTTTCGCCGCCTGCACCGCCCGCATTTTTTCGGCGGTATGCAGCGGTACCCGGATGGGACTGCCGTGGTTCAGCAGGCACCGGGTCACCCCCTGCCGAATCCATTTGGTAGCGTAGGTGGAAAAGCGGTAGTCCAGGGTATAGTCAAATTTTCGGGCTGCCGCCAGCAGGCCGATGCTGCCTTCCTGTATCAAATCCATCAGCGCCACGCCCCGGCCTGCGTACTCCCGGGCAATGCTGACCACCAGACGGAGGTTGGAATTCACCATCTGCCGGATGGCGTCCTCGTCCTCTTCCGCACAGCGGCGGGCCAGCTCCTTCTCCTCCTCGGCGGTCAGCCGGGGGTAAGTACGGATTTCCCGCAAAAATTGGCGCATGTCGTCTTCACCGGCACTGACCGGCAGGTCTGTTTCTTTGTCCAAAAGCTCTGTCATGGCTTTGTTCCTTTGCTCTTTTGCATTTTTTCACGATAAAGCATAATATCTTCCATCGTTTTTGTTTGGGATTTCTGGTATTCCTCCTGGATGGTGCGGGCACAGTCAGCAAACCCCTGATGGTTCACGGGTCCTTGCAACCGCTGGCTGATTCCGGCAAGGTGTGACATTTCCTCCGGGGTAAAGTCCGTCAGGCCAGATAGGGAGACTTCCAGCCCCTGCCGGTAGCGGTTGGAAAGCTGGGAAAATGCTTTTCCCAGAACTTCCGCCGAAAACATCTCCGGTTTTAGCTCCGGTATTTCTGTTAACAATGCTGGTTCCGTAAGGATTTGGCTGAGCACCATTTCCTCAGCCATTGCGGATTTCACATTATCATATCGGAGAGAGCGTTCCTTAGGTTGGATGCTTCGAACAGGCTGTACTGCTTCACGTTCCCATTTTCTATCTTCATGCTTAATCTTTCGCTCACGGGCTCTGCGAATTTCCAATTCCATGGCATCCGCATTAATACCTGCTGTTTCCGCCACCCGATTACCATAGACCTCGCGGCGAACAGAACTGCCAATTTTGCTGAGCAGATCGGCAGATTCCTGCAAATATTTTACCTTCTGGTCGTCGTCCCGGAGATCGTATTTTTTCAGGATGGCGTTCAGCTGGTACTCCACCCGGTTGGAGGATTCCTCCAAAAGGAGCCTGAAGCGGTCCGCACCGAACTTTTTCAGGTATTCGTCCGGGTCCTTGGCGTCCCGCATTTGCAGCACCTTCACCTGAAGGCCCGCCTTTTCCAGAATGGGAATGGCCCGTTTGGTGGCGTTCTGGCCCGCTTCGTCGCCGTCGTAAATCAGCACCACCTGCTCGGTATACCGGGCCAGCAGATTGGCCCCGTCCTCGGTCAGCGCGGTGCCAAGGGATGCCACGGCGCAGTCAAAGCCAAACTGGTGCAGAGCGATGGCGTCCATATAGCCCTCCACCAGAATCATGTAGCCCAGCTTGCTTTTTTTCGCCAGATTCAGGGCAAACAGGTTCTTCCGCTTGTTAAAAATCAGGGTTTCCGGGGAGTTTAAGTACTTGGCGGCAGACTTATCCTGATTGTTCATGATCCGTCCGCCGAAGCCGATCACATTGCCACGGACATCGATGATGGGGAACATCAGCCGGTCCCGGAACCGGTCAAAGAGATTGCCATTTTTTCGGGAGACGGTTACAAGCCCGGAATCCCGCAGCTCCTGATCGGTATAACCCTTGCTTCTGAGCCAGTCCACCAGCGCCGTCCAGCTGTCGGGAGCGTAGCCGATGCCGAATTTGGTCAGAATGGATTTTGGCATTCCCCGCCCGGCGGCGTATTGCAGGGCGTTTGCGCCGATGGGGGCGTAAAGCTGGCCGTGGTAGAACCGGGCGGCTTCCTTGTGCAGCGCCCAAAGCCGCTCCTGCTGGCGGTAGCGGGACTGGTACTGCTCATCCTCCGGCACCTCCATCCCTGCCCGTTTGGCGAGGGCGCGGACAGCGTCCGGGTAGCTCAGCCCCTCAATTTCCATTTCGAAATTGATGACGCTGCCGCCCTTGTGGCAGCCGAAGCAGTAGTAGATGCCCTTATCCGGGGCGACGGAGAAGGAAGCGGTCTTCTCCCCGTGGAAGGGGCACAGGCCGAAGAGGTTGGAGCCGGAACGCTTCAGGTTCACGTACTGGCCCACCACGTCTTCAATTGGATTCCGGGCGGTCAGCTCGTCCAAAAATGCCGGTGGAAATGCCATATTCCCCCTCCTTCCCCTTTTCAGAGCTTATAGTATAGCACATTATCCCCGGACGTTCCAGCCCATGGGAATGAAAATTTCTTTATACTTGTCAACGGCGTAGTTATCCGTCATGCCCGCGATGTAGTCGCAGACCGTGCGCTCCATGCCGTCAAAGGACAGCTGGGGCTGAAAATCCTCCGGCAG
>CAMFBN010000085.1 GCA_945948535.1 uncultured Clostridia bacterium | reverse complement strand
TGATCTTCTTCTTCAGCTGGTTCTACTCCACCATCCAGTATGATCCCGTGGAGATCTCCAACAACCTGAAGAAGAACGGCGGCTTTATCCCCGGCTTCCGTCCCGGCAAGCCCACCGCCGACTTCATCCAGAAGGTCATCAACAAGATCGTTGTCTTTGGTGCTGTGTATCTCGGCGTCGTCGCCCTGCTGCCCATCGTTGCCGGTAACCTCATGAACGGTGTCCGCAACCTGGCCATCGGCGGCACCTCCATCATCATCGTCGTGGGCGTGGCCCTGGAGACGGTGAAGGCTCTGGAGGCTCAGATGCTCATGCGGCACTACAAGGGCTTCCTGGACTAAGCACAGGAGGTATGGCAGGATGAATCTCATTCTACTGGGCGCGCCCGGCGCCGGAAAGGGGACACAGGCTGAGCTGCTGGTAAAGCAGCTTGGAATCCCCGCCATCTCTACCGGGAATATGCTCCGCGAGGCCATGGCAAATGGCACAGAGCTGGGTAAGTTAGCAAAGAAGTACATGGACGAGGGCGCTCTGGTTCCCGACGAGCTGATTTTGGGCATCGTCGCGGACCGGGTGGCCCAGCCCGACTGCGAAAAGGGCTTCATTCTGGACGGCGTGCCCCGCACGCTGGCCCAGGCGGAAGCGCTGGAAGCCAAGGGCGTCAAGATTGACCATGTAATTTCCATCGAGGTGGACGATGCCGCGATCGAAGGCCGTATGACCGGACGTCGGGTCTGCGCCAAGTGCGGCGCAAGCTACCACATCGTCGCCAATCCCCCGAAGACCGAGGGCGTCTGCGACAGCTGCGGCGGCGAGCTCATCATCCGCAAGGATGACAAGCCCGAAACCGTCCGGCACCGTCTGGAGGTCTACCACGCTTCCACCGAAGTTCTGAAGGACTTCTACGGCAAGCTGGGAAGACTCCGGGTCGTCAACGGAAATCAGTCTATCGAGGGCGCCAACGAGGACATCCTCAAGGCAATAGGGGCTAAGGTATGATCACGATCAAAAATGAACGTGAGCTGGAAGTGATGCGTCAGGCCTGCAAAATTACCGCGGCAGCCCGTGCTCTGGCAGGGGAAATGGTAAGACCCGGCGTGTCAACGAAGGCGATAGATCAGGCCGTCCACGATTTTATCGTGTCTCAGGGCGCGAAACCGTCGTTCCTGAATTACAGCGGCTACCCTGCAAGCGCGTGCATCAGTGTCAACAGCACGGTGATCCACGGAATTCCGGGGCACTACACCCTGAAGGAAGGGGACATCGTGTCCGTGGACGTGGGCGCGTACTATAAGGGTTTTCATGGCGATTGTGCGGCAACCTTTGCCTGTGGTGCCATCAGCACCGAAGCGCAGAAGCTCATTGATGTGACCCGGCAGTCCTTCTATGAAGGCATTGCCCAGGCAACAAAGGGCAAGCGCGTGCAAGATATCTCCCACGCCATCCAGACGTATGTGGAGTCTAACGGTTTTTCAGTTGTCCGGTCCTTCGTAGGTCACGGCGTTGGACGGCAGCTGCATGAGGAGCCGGAAGTCCCGAATTACGGGAATCCCGGCCGGGGGCCGAGACTGCTTCCCGGTATGACCATCGCGGTGGAGCCCATGGTGAACGTCGGAACCTACGACGTTCGCGTCCTGAAGGACGGCTGGACCACGGTGACTGCCGACGGAAAGCTTTCGGCTCACTACGAAAATACTGTACTCATCACCGACGGCGAGCCGGAAATACTCACCGTCACCGAAGGACTGTAAGCTATGGAGCCTGCGAATTCGGACATCATCGTTTCGGATGTGGTGGTCTCCCGGGCCGGCCGGGATCAGGGGGAATGGTTCTACGTCATCGACGCGGACGACACCTACCTGCTGCTGGTCAACGGAAAAGACCGTCCTCTGGATAAGCCGAAGCGGAAGAAGCGCAAGCACGCACAAAAAGTCCTTCGCTCTGAGACCAGAGTTGCCGCCAAGCTAAGAAGCGGCGACAAAGTGCTCAACGGCGAATTACGAAGAGATCTGGCGTTTCTCGCCAGAGAGTTTGCAAGCGAATAACCTGGGAGGGTAATAACTTGGCTAAGGACGACGTAATCGAGATTGAGGGCATCGTAACCGATGCATTGCCGAATGCTATGTTCAAGGTTGACATCGGCAACGGACACACCATTCTGGCACACATTTCCGGCAAGCTCAGAATGAACTTCATTAAGATCTTGCCCGGTGACAAAGTAACCGTTCAAATGTCTCCTTACGATCTGACTCAGGGTCGGATCACCTGGAGAAGTAAGTAAACTAAAGAGAACCATTCTCATATGGAGGTTAAACAGTATGAAGGTAAGACCGTCCGTTAAACCCATGTGCGAAAAGTGTAAGATCATCAAGCGCAAGGGTCGCGTTATGGTAATTTGCGAAAACCCCAAGCACAAGCAGAGACAAGGCTAATAGGAGGTGCTGAAAGAATATGGCACGTATTTCTGGTATCGATCTTCCCCGCGATAAGCGGATCGAAGTTGCTCTGACCTATATCTACGGCATTGGACCCAGCCGCGCCGCCGAGGTTCTGAAGACCACCGGTATCGATCCCGATACCCGGGTCAAGGATCTGACCGAGGAGCAGGAGGCTCAGCTGCGTGATGCCATCGAGCATCACTATATCATCGAAGGTGACCTGCGCCGGGAGACCGCTATGAATATCAAGCGGCTGAGTGAAATTGGCTGCTACCGCGGCCTGCGTCACCGCCGCGGCCTGCCCGTTCATGGCCAGCGCACCAAGACCAACGCCCGTACCCGCAAGGGCCCCAAGAAGACCATTGCGAACAAGAAGAAGTAAGGAGGGATATGTAAATGGCTGCGAAAACTACTAAGAAGGTTGTCAAGCGCCGTCGTGAGCGCAAGAACGTAGAAAAGGGTGCGGCACATATCCGCTCCTCTTTCAATAACACCATGGTCACCATCACCGACCTGGAAGGCAACGCCCTTTCCTGGGCTTCCTCCGGCGGACTGGGCTTCCGTGGTTCCCGGAAATCCACTCCCTACGCTGCCCAGACCGCGGCTGAGACCGCTGCCAAGGCTGCTATGGAGCACGGTTTGAAGACCGTTGAGGTTTACGTCAAGGGCCCCGGCCAGGGACGTGAGGCTGCGATTCGCGCCCTGCAGACCGCTGGTCTGGAAGTTGTTATGATTAAGGACGTCACTCCCATTCCCCACAATGGCTGCCGTCCCCCCAAGAGACGTCGTGTCTGATTAAGGTATAGGAGGAATTTCGCGTTATGGCTAAGAATATGCAGCCCGTGCTGAAGCGTTGCAGAACACTGGGCGTTTCTCCTGCCGCAATGGGTTACAACAAGACTTCCAACAAGAACCCCGGCGGCCAGAGAAGAGCAAAGAAGTCTGAGTATGCCACTCAGCTGACCGAGAAGCAGAAGGTCAAGTTCGTTTATGGCATTCAAGAGAAGCAGTTCCGGAACTACTATGACAAGGCTGCCCGGGCGGAAGGCAACACCGGTGAGGTGCTGCTGACCTACTGTGAGCGCCGTCTGGACAATGTGGTTTACCGCCTCGGCTTCGCCAACACCCGCCGCCAGGCTCGCCAGCTGGTGAACCATGGCCACTTCACCGTCAACGGCAGCCGTGTCAACATCCCCAGCTATCTGATCAAGGTGGGCGATGTGGTCGCTGTTTCCGAGAAGGCTTCCTCCAATGCTTTCTTCAAGAAGCTGAAGGAAGACGACGCGTTCGTTGCTGCTCCCAAGTGGCTTGACCGTGATAAGAACACCCTCCAGGGTAAGGTTATTGCGCTGCCCACCAAGGCGGATATCGACTTCGATATCGCTGTGCACCTCATCGTCGAGTTGTACTCCAAGTAATGATCTCCCCCCTGTCCGTATGCGTATTTGTCTCGTGGGGAAAATTTTCCCCACACACTTTAGGAGGGTTTTGATTCATGGTAGAAATTGAAAAGCCCCGCATCACCTGCCTTGACCAGCCTCAGGATGCTTTCTATGGGAAATATATCGTTGAGCCTCTGGAGCGCGGCTACGGTATGACGCTGGGTAACTCCCTGCGCCGTATCCTGCTCAGCAGCCTGCCCGGCTATGCCGCGACTTCTGTGAAGATCCAGGGCATACAGCACGAGTTTTCTACCATCCCCGGCGTCACCGAGGATGTGACGGAGATCGTTCTGAACGTCAAGCGGATCACTCCCAAGCTGCACTGTGCCGGCGTCAAGACCGTGCATATCGACGCGGTCGGCCCCTGCGAGGTCACTGCCGGCGATATTAAGGCGGATGCGGAGGTTGAGATCCTGAACCCCGAGCTGCACATCTGCACTCTGGGCGAGGATGCCACATTCAATATGGAGATCACCCTGTCTCAGGGCCGGGGCTATGTTTCCGCTGACCGGAACAAGACACCCCAGACCCCCATCGGTGTGATCCCCATCGACTCCATCTATTCTCCTGTGACCAAGGTGAATTACACGGTGGAGCCCTGCCGTGTCGGCGACAAGACCGACTACGACAAGCTGACCCTTGAGGTCTGGACCGATTCCACCATCACTGCCAAGGACGCCGTGTCCCTGGGCGCGAAGATCCTGTCGGATCATCTGACGGTGTTTACCAACCTGTCCGATTCCGTCAGCACCTCCTCCACCGTGGTGGAGAAGACCGCCGACCGCCCGGATGCCAAGCTGTCCATGACCATTGATGAGCTGGATCTGTCCGTCCGCAGCTTCAACTGCCTGAAGCGCGCCAACATCAACACCGTGGCCGACCTGATTAACAAGACCGGCGAGGACATGATGAAGGTCCGCAACATGGGCAAGAAGTCTCTGGACGAAGTGCAGAAGAAGCTGGAGATGATGGGTCTGTCCCTGGCCAGCGAGGAATCTGGCAGCAGCAATTAAGTATTGTCTAACCTTTTAAAAAGGAGGAAACGTTCATGTTCGGCACTCGCAAGCTGGGCAAGACCAGCGCACAGAGAAAGGCTCTGCTGCGCCAGCAGGTCACCGACCTGCTGGAGAACGGCAAGATGGAGACCACCTTCTATCGTGCCAAGGAAGTGCAGCCTGTTGTTGAGAAGATGATCACCCTGGGCAAGAAGGGCGACCTGGCGGCTTACCGCAAGGCTCTGTCTTTCATCACCAAGGAGGACGTTGCTCACAAGCTGTTTAAGGAGATCGCTCCCAAGTATGCTGACCGTAACGGCGGCTACACCAGAGTGACCCGTACCGGCGCCCGCCGCGGTGACGCTGCTGAGATGGCAGTCATCGAGCTGGTTTAATTCCGGTCGACTCTTTGAAAGAACGCCTGCCGTCGAAGCGGCGGCAGGCTTTTTCAAAAAGTTCGAAAAAAAGCTTGACAAATGACGAAAGCCATAGTATAATG
>CAMFBN010000084.1 GCA_945948535.1 uncultured Clostridia bacterium | reverse complement strand
GGCCGGTGGTGATGTTGAACTCGGTGCGCAGCCAGGCGTCCCGCATGAGCCAGTACTCATTGTTGCTCTCCAGCCAGTCGATCTTGCCGTACTTGAAGGTAAAGAAGGCCACGGCCTTGAACACCTCGTCGCTGTTTTCCAGAGAACTGACCTTGTAGTATTCGTGCAGGGAATCCCGCAGCTCCTGCAGCAGCTCATTGTAGGGGCAGTCGCCGATGCCCAGCACACGCATACCGTTGTTTTTCAACTCCCGGCAGAACTTCCAATAGGTCATAGGAAAATTGGGGGAAATAAATACGAAGTTTTTCATGCTGTCTCTCCTTATCTTCTGTCTTTTTTAGCCAAGGAACCAGGGAAGGTACGTCTGCACCATCTTGTACCACCAGGGCCAGTCGTGGTTTACGTCCTTGCCCCAGTACTCAAACCGGGTGTGGATGCCCTTCTGGCAGCATACGGTGTCCAGCCACCGGGTGGATTCCAGCAGAGGCTCCTCCCACGCGCCCTGACCGCAGACAATCAGGCTCTTCTGGCTATTATACATATCCCTGTAGTAGTGTCCGTCGGGCAGGTTCTGCAAATACAGGCAGGGGCAGTTGTTGTACACCAGATCGTCGCAGTAGTCGCCGAAAAACTCCTTGTTGTCGTACAGGCCGGAGATGGCGAAGCAGCTGTCGAACAGGTCGGGGCGGCGGTAGTACAGGTTCGCCGCGTGCATGGCGCCCATGGACGCACCGAAGGTCAGAATACCCTGATCGTAGCCGTTGGCAAGGCCCGCAATGTGCTTGATGGTGGGCACCATCTCGTTTACCACGTAGTTATACCATTTTTCGTGGTTTTCAATGCGCCAGCGGTTGTCCGCACCCTGGGCGGCCCAGGCCTCGTTGTCGATGGTGTCGATGGCGAAGACCATGCACTTGCCGGACTCAATCCAGGGGGACCAGTAGTCCACCATGTGGAAGGATTCAAAATCCCAGAACCTTCCCGCCTGACAGGGGATGAACAGCACAGGCTTGCCGCAGCTGCCGTAGATTTTGAACTCCATTTCCCGGTCTAAATAACCGCTCCAATGCTTTTCGTACCGAATCTCCATTTTCTCTCTCCTTATTGTCATATCAAAGTCCCAGACAGTCCATAAAAATGGGAATCTGCTTTTCCCAGCTGGCTTCACTGTGGGTGCCGCCGGGGACGATCCGCAGGGCCAGATTCACCCGCTTGGTCAGCAGCAGATGGGCCGTGGAAATCATGGACTCCTGGGTCGCCGCGTGGTTGAACATTTCCAGCTCGCCGTAGTCCATGTAGATCAGAGTATCCCGGCGGATGTGGGCCCGGGCCACAAACTCCAGCACCTTGCCCGGAGCCACCCACAGACTGGGGGACAGGCAGGCGCTCCGCTGGAAAATGTGGTTGTATACCGTCACGCCGTACAGGGCGATGAGGCCACCCATGGAGGAGCCGGCGATGATGGTATTTTTCCGGTCCGGCAGGGTGCGGTAGGTCTCGTCGATATAGGGCTTTAAGTCCTTGACCATCCAGTTCATCATGACGCTGCCCTTGCCCCGGATCTGCCCGTGCTCGGAATTGGTGTAGGTTATGGGGGCGTACTCCACCAGACGGCGGTTGCCCTCGTGGTTGCACTCCACAGCGACGATAATCAAATCCTTCGGATGCTCCTGCATGAATTTCGCCATGCCCCAGGACTTGCCGAAGGTGGCGTCCTCGTCGAAGAACACGTTGTGCCCGTCGAACATATACATGACGGGATAGCGTTTGTCCGGGTTTTCCTCGTAATCCTCCGGCAGCCAGATGTAGGCGCGGCGGGGCGTGTCACCGGACAGCTTCGGAATCGTCACATTCCATTTGTATACCATTGGTTGTATTCCCTCCGAAATCGGCGCTTTGCGTCAAAATATAGAGGATAGTATAATTGCAAAAACCCCAATTGTCAATCGCTGCGGCAGGAAATGTTGTATTTGCACAAAAAACAATCGCCCACAGGGCGCGGACGTGCAAATGTTGCCCTATGAGACGCGTAGCGCTGCCCCCGGAACCGGTCTGCAATGGCCCCTCTCCGTGATTTTCCACAAAAGCAAATGGGGAAACACCCCAAATTCCAGCGCAAAAAGTCATTGAAAAATGGGGAAAATCGGAGTATACTGACCACGGAAATAAATATAGAGAGGATGACATACCCATGGAAAATAACGAAGCGGTCTATGACGTCAAGACCCTTGGCACTCCCAGAACGCTGGTTCTGGGCCTGCAGCACCTGTTCGCCATGTTCGGCGCGACGGTTCTGGTGCCCGCCATCACCGGTCTGAACGTCTCCACCACCCTGCTGTTTGCCGGTCTCGGCACACTGCTGTTCCACCTGATCACCGGCCGGAAGGTGCCTGCGTTCCTCGGCTCCTCCTTCGCCTTCCTGGGCGCCTATGGTCTGGTCACCGCCTCCGGGCAGGACATTCCCCTGACCTACTCCTGCTTCGGCGTCGCCGTCGCCGGTCTTGTGTACCTGGTGCTGGCCTTCTTCTTCAAGCTCTTCGGCGCGAAGAAAGTTATGCGCTACTTCCCGCCCATCGTCACCGGCCCCATCATCATCTGCATCGGCCTGTCTCTGGCTGGTTCCGCCATTAACAATTGCCAGAATAACTGGCTGGTTGCTCTGGTGGCAATTCTGGTGGTTGTGGTGTGCAACATCTGGGGCAAGGGCATGGTGAAAATCGTACCCATTCTGCTGGGTGTTGTGGCCTCTTACCTGTTCGCCCTGATTATTGACCCCGCCGCCCGGGCAAATGTGGCCCAGACCGTGGCGGACGCCAAGTGGTTTGGCCTGCCGGTGATCTGGGGCAACACCGCCTTCTCCATCTTCGGCAAGGATTTTGACGGCGGTATGCTGCTCACCGCCATCATCACCATCGCCCCCATCTCTCTGGCTACCATCGTGGAGCATATCGGCGATATGTGCGCCATCTCCTCCACCGTGGGCAGAAACTATGTGGCTGACCCCGGCCTGCACCGCACGCTGGCGGGCGACGGCCTGGCAACCGCCCTTGCCGCCATGTTCGGCGCTCCCGCCAACACCACCTACGGTGAGAACACCGGTGTTCTGGCGCTGAGCAAGGTCTACGACCCCAAGGTCATCCGTCTGGCTGCCGTGTTTGCCATTATCCTGTCCTTCTGCCCCAAGTTCGCCGCGCTGATCGTGGCCATGCCTGCCGCCACCATGGGCGGTGTCAGTCTGGTGCTGTACGGCATGATCTCCGCTGTAGGCGTTCGGAACGTGGTGGAAAATCAGGTGGACTTCACCAAGAGCCGCAACGTGCTGATTGCCGCCATGATTATGGGTCTGGCTGTGGGCGTGACCTACAGCGGTTCCATTGTGATCCCCATTGGCTCCGTGACCATCAGCCTGTCCGGTCTGGCTGTGGCTGCTCTGGTGGGCATCTTCATGAATGCCGTTCTGCCGGGCAAGGACTATGAGTTCGGCGTTAACGCCCAGGGCGATACCTCCGTCAACTTCGGTACCCGCGCACAGTAAGCGAAAAAACACTGTCATTGCCACACCAGTGCACCGCCGCTGGTGTGGCAATTTGTCTCCTAAGGAGAGATTGCCCCACCAGGAAAGCGGACTGGTTCGCAATGACAGCCGATAGCCTTATTTCTTTTGTTCTTCTTTTCCGTAAATGACCTCTTCGTAGAGCTTTTCGCCGAACAGTTCGTGAACCTTTTGGGATGTAACCGGCTCGGCGCCTAAGTATTCCTCCAGACACAGACCGGAATCCTTCATATCCAGGGATACCTCGGTGCCCACATAGCGGAAATGCCAAGGCTCGTCAATGATGCCGGTGATGTCTTCCTTGTCCTCGGTGTAGCGCAGGATAAAGCCGTAATCCCAGCAGTGCTCTGTGAACCAGGCAATGGCTTCCTTGCCCAGAAGGTCTACCGCAAGCCCCAGATGGTGCTCGCTGGTGCCGGGGACGGCTACGGTTTCCAGCGCCTTGTCCCGGGCGTCCTTGAAATTCAGCTTGTAGGTTTCCATATGCTCCCGGGTCCGGTATTCCAGAATGGCGGTCTGGGTGGAAAGGGTTCGGTAGCCGGAGTTGAACTCGTATTCGATGCCGGCGGCATTGCAGTCGTCCAGCATTCTGACCAATGCGTCACAGCACTGGGCGGCTACCTGATGGTCGCCGGTCAGGGTCACGAGCTCCGGCTCGTACCACTCCGGCACCGGATTCAGCCCGTTGACCAGCACCACTTCGATGCCTTTCGGGGTGAAATAGTGGATTTGTCCGTCAATTTCCGTAGGGCCTGCCGCCATGGTGCCGTCCTCGCGGAAATAGTAGCGGTACTCCCCCGACTGGTACCAGCCTACGGTCATGAGACCGTTGTCGCCGAAGAGCCGCCAGCCGTCCTCCATTTCCAGCCAGCCCACAGCCATCGGGCCGTCGGTCAGGAAGTAGCGGCGTCCCGTCTCATCCTCCTGCCAGCCGGTCTGCATGGCGCCATCGTCGCCGAAAAAGTAGAAGCCTCCGTCGATTTCCGTCAGCCCGGTGGCAAGAAAGCCGTCGGCGAAGAAGTAGGAATCATCGCCGATTTTGGTAAGGCCTATGGCGGCAATGCCGTCTTCGTCAAAGTAACACCGCCCGCCGTCAATGTCCTGCCAGCCTTTGAGCAGCGCCCCGTCCCGGAGATAATAGCGCCCATCCTCCAGCCAGAGCCAGCCGGTGACCATGGCGCCGTTGCCGCCGAAATAACAGGTGTCGCCGTCGATTTCCGCCCAGCCGGTGGTCATGACGCCGTCGTCGCCAAAGTAGTATGTAACGCCGTCGATGGTTTGCCAGCCGAGCAGCGGCGTGCCGTCCTCCCGGAAGCAGTACCGGCCCTCCGGCAGCTCCAGCCAGCCGGATACGGGCTTTGCGTGGAAATCCTGATAGTACCGGACGCCGTCCTTCTCTGTCCACCCGCTGCGGTCAACATGGTTGTCGTACCAGAATAGCCCGCCGGCAACGCAGGCCAGTATCATCAGCAGGAAAATCAGCGGCAAAAACCGCTGCCGTTTTGTCTTCATGGTGTCCCTCCCAAATGGGTTACGACCTATTTTAGCATGCTTCGACACCGATTGCAATCCGGAAAATGAAAACAATTCTTAAGAAAAACATGGTGGATTTTTCGGAAATATCTGTTATAATGGGGCTGTAGAGAATTGATCGGGAGGATTACCATGGCTGAGCAGGAGAAGCTGAAAATACTGATTACCTCGGATCTGTACACCACCAACACCAACGGCGTCGTTACCAGTGTACAGAATCTGTTTGATGAGCTGACAGAGAAGGGACACGATGTCCGCATTTTGACCATTTCCGATTCTCTCCATTCCCACAAGGAGGGAGCGGTGTACTATATTCGTTCCGTGCCGCTGGGGGCGGTGTACCCCGATCTGCGGATGCCCACCTCCTACCGCAACAAGCTGATTCAGGAGATCATCGACTGGAAGC
>CAMFBN010000083.1 GCA_945948535.1 uncultured Clostridia bacterium | reverse complement strand
GCAGGGACTCCTAAATTGTCAACTGTCAATTGTCAATTGTCAACTAAAGAACAATATTCCTGAGCAGTTCTGGTCGAGGGGCCCAAAGGATGTGGGATGACTGCCAGCGTCCGTAACGCATTGTTCCCCCACACTGCGGGCCTACATTTTTTCCGGCGCGGAGAAGCCCAGAAGGTTAATGCTGGTTTCCAGCACGTTTTTGGCAAGGCCAATCAGGGCGATGTGGCCTGCCTTGACGGTTTCGTCCTCCTCCTTGAGGATGGGCGTCTCGTGGTAGAACTTGTTGACGCAGCCTGCCAGCTCGTAGATATAGGCGCAGATCAGGTTGGGGGCGGAAGCGTGCAGGGCGCTTTCCAGCGCGGGGCCGAACTTGGTGATGGCCAGCATCAGGTCCTTAGCATAGGGGTTGGCAGGAGACTGAATGGGCAGGTGCTCCCACGCGCCGTAACGGCTAAGAATGGACTTGATGCGCACGATGGTGTACAGGATATAGGGGCCGGTGTTGCCCTCGAAGGCGGCGAACCGGTCCATATCGAACACATAGTCCTTGGTGGGCTGGTTGCTCAGGTCACCGTATTTCAGGGCGGCAAGGGCAATTTTCGCGGTGGTCTCCTCGACGGCAGAATCCTCCACGATCTTGTTCTCCACGACCTTAGCCCGGACGAACTCGGTCATTTCCGCAATCAGCTGCTCTAAGCGCATGACGCCGCCGTCCCGGGTCTTGAAGGGCTTGCCGTCACTCCCGTTCATGGTGCCGAAGCCCAAGTGCTCCAGCTCCACATTCTCGGGGATGATACCGCCCTTTCTGGCGGCCCGGAACACCTGCTCAAAGTGCAGGGCCTGCCGCTTGTCGGTAACGTAGAGAATTTTGTCGGGCTTAAAGTCCCGCATCCGCTGCACCATGGTGGCAAGGTCGGTGGTGGCGTAGATGGCGGAGCCGTCGGACTTCACCAGAATGCAGGGAGGAACCTCCTTCTTGTCGGTTTCCTCGGCAACGGGAATGACCCACGCGCCCTCGCTCTCCACCGCAAGGCCCTTGGCCTTGAAATCCGCAATCATGTCGGGGATGAAGGGGTCGGCGTCGCTTTCGCCCAGCCAGGACTCGAAATGCACGTCCAGAGAATTGTAAATCCGGGTCATGTCCGCAACGGACAGCTTCATGATGTGCTGCCAGATGGCCCGGTAGCCCCGGCGGCCATGCTGTAATTCGAAGGTGGCGGTGTGGGCCTTTTCGGCAAATTCCTCATCGACTTTTTTCTTGGCGGAAGCGGCGGGGTAGATTTCTTCCAACTCGGAGATGGTGAAGGGCGGCTCAGTGGGGTACTCGCCGGTGAAATCCGGATCAAAATAGGGAAGGTCAGGCTGACGCTCCTGCAATTCCGCGATAATCAGGCCCATCTGCAAGCCCCAGTCACCCAGATGGATGTCGCCGATGGTGTTGTAGCCGAAGAATTTGTACAGCCGCTTCAGGCTCTCGCCGATGATGGCGGAGCGCAGGTGGCCGATGTGCAGGGGCTTGGCAACGTTAGGCCCGCCGTAGTCCACCACGATGGTCTTGCCCGCGCCCTCCTTGGCAATGCCGAAATCCTCGGCGGTGCGCATTTCTTCCAAGTACGCCTGCAAAAAATGGTCGGACAGCTTCAGATTAATGAAGCCGGGCATCACCGCCTCCACCAGAGCGTAGTCCTCCGCGTTCAGCTTCTCCACCACCGCCTGCGCGATTTTGATAGGGGCGCAATGATACTGCTTGGCGGCGGACAGCGCGCCGTTGCACTGGTACTCGCACAGGTCGGGCCGGTTGGAAACCGTCACCCGTCCGAAGGCGGCGTCATACCCGGCGTCGGCAAAGGCCCGCTGCATTTTTTCCGTAATAATATCCAGAATCTTTTCCATGATTACGCTTTCTCCTTCTGCTCCGCCATCCACGCAAGGTAATCGTCATAGGTGCCGTACTTGTCGATGATGGTGCCGTCGGGCTGGAAGGCAATGACCCGGTTACAGGTGGAGGTCAGCATTTCGTGGTCGTGGGAGGCAAGCAGCACCACGCCGGGGAAGGCTTCCAGGCCCTTGTTCACCGCCTGAATGGACTCCATGTCCAGATGGTTGGTGGGCTGGTCCAGCAGCACCACGTTGGCGCCGGACAGCATCATTTTGCTCAGCATACAGCGGACCTTCTCACCGCCGGACAGAACGCTCACGGGCTTGAACACGTCCTCGTTGCTAAACAGCATTCTTCCGAGGAAGCCCCGGAGGTACACGTCATCCTTCTTGGCGGAATACTGCCGCAGCCAGTCCACCAATTCCATGGTGTTGCCCTCAAAGTAGGGGGTATTGTCCTTGGGAAGATAAGAGCGAATGGTGGACACGCCCCACTTGACGCTGCCCTCGTCCGGCTCGATTTCGCCCATGAGAATCTTAAACAGGGCGGTCTGGGCCAGCTCGTTTTCACCCACAAAGGCAATCTTGTCGGTGCGGTTGACAGAGAAATAGACCTTGTCCAGCAGCTTGACGCCGTCCACGGTGAGAGACACGTCCTTGACGGTGAGCACGTCCTTGCCCAGCTCCCGCTCCGGCTGGAAGCCCACAAAGGGATAGCGGCGGGTGGAGCAGGGCATTTCTTCTACGGTCAGCTTGTCCAGCAGTTTCCGGCGGGCGGTTGCCTGCTTGGCCTTACTTTTGTTGGCGGAGAAACGCTGAATGAACAGCTGCAATTCTTCAATTTTCTCCTGATTCTTCTTGTTCTTGTTGCGCAGCATGGCCTGCACCATCTGGGAGGACTCGTACCAGAAGTCGTAGTTGCCCACATACATCTTGATCTTGCCGTAGTCGATATCCACGGTGTGGGTGCAAACGGTGTTCAGGAAGTGACGGTCGTGGGACACCGCAATGACCATGCCGGGGAAGTCCAGCAGAAAATCCTCCAGCCAGTTGATGGCTTCGATGTCCAGGTTGTTGGTAGGCTCGTCCAGCATGATGATGTCGGGGTTTCCGAACAGGGCCTGAGCCAGCAGAACCTTCACCTTCAGTCTCGGGTCGGTGTCCGCCATCAGGTCGTAGTGCAGTTCCGTGCCGATGCCAAGGCCCTGCAGCAGACGGGACGCGTCGGATTCTGCCTCCCAGCCGCCCATTTCCGCGAACTCCGCTTCGAGGTCAGCGGCCCGCAGACCGTCCTCGTCAGAGAAATCCGGCTTTTCGTAGATGGCGTCCTTCTCCTTCATCACGTCGTACAGGTGCTGGTTGCCCATGATGACGGTGTCGAGGACGGTGTACTCATCGTAGGCGTTCTGGTTCTGCTTCAGAACGGACACCCGCTTGGTGGGGTCGATGGTGATGGAGCCGGTGGTGGAATCCAGTTCGCCGGTGAGAATCCGCAGAAAGGTGGATTTGCCCGCGCCGTTGGCGCCGATAATGCCATAGCAGTTGCCGGGCAGGAATTGCAGGTCAACGTGCTGGAACAGCCACTGACCGCCGAACTGCATACCGAGGTTGCTTACTGTAATCATGAAATAACTCCTCTTCAATTCGTTATCCTGTAGGGCGGGGGCTTGCCCCCGCCGGGACACCCACCGCAGATAGGCGGCGGGGGCAAGCCCCCGCCCTACATTGCTGTGCACACTCATACAGCATATATCCTATCACACAATTGTGAATAAAGAAAGAACTTTTTTCGATAGGACTTGCTTTTTTCCGCAGACGCGCTATAATGTTAGCACTCAGTCACATAGAGTGCTAAATTGATAAAGGATGTGCATTCAACTATGGAAAAACAGCAATTTAAGGCCGAATCCCAGCGTCTGCTGGACCTGATGATCAACTCCATCTACACCCACAAGGAGATTTTCCTGCGGGAGATCATCTCCAACGCCTCCGACGCCATCGACAAGCTGGCCTACACCGCCCTGACCGACGATAAGGTCGGCATCAACCGGGACGAGTTCTCTATCACCATCACCCGGGACCCCGAGAACCGTACCCTGACGGTTTCCGACAACGGCATCGGTATGTCCAGGGAGGAAATGGAGGAGAATTTGGGCACCATCGCCAAGTCCGGCTCTCTGGGCTTCAAGCAGGCCATGGAGAAGAATGAGGACATCGACATCATCGGTCAGTTCGGCGTGGGCTTCTACTCCGCCTTTATGGTCGCTTCCTCCGTCACCGTGATCTCCAAGAAGTACGGCGAGGACAAGGCGTGGAAGTGGGTGTCCGACGGCACCGACGGCTACACCATTGAGGAGTGTGCCAAGGACGCCCCCGGTACCGATGTCATCATGTCTTTGAAGGCCGACACCGAGGACGAAAAGTACTCCGAGTATCTGGAGGAGTACGAAATCCGCTCCCTGATCCGCAAGTATTCCGACTATATCCGCTACCCCATCAAGATGGAGGTCACCAAGTCCCGCCAGGTTGAGGAACCCGAAGAAGAGGAAGCCATCGAAGTGGAAGGCGAGGACGAGAAGAAGGAGCCGAAGGCTGCCAAATACGAGGAGTACACCGAGATGGAGACTCTGAACTCCATGGTGCCCATCTGGCAGCGTGATAAGAAGGATGTCACCGACGAGGAGTACGAGGCCTTCTACCGGGAGAAGTTCTTTGATTACAACAAGCCCCTGCGTACCATCCACTACAATGTGGAGGGCAACGTCTCCTTCAAGGCGCTGCTGTATATCCCCTCCAAGGCCCCCTATGATTTCTATACCAAGGACTTTAAGCGTGGTTTGCAGCTGTACTCCTCCGGCGTTCTGATTATGGAGAACTGCGAGGATCTGCTGCCTGAGCACTTCCGCTTCGTTCGCGGCGTTGTGGACAGCCAGGATCTGTCCCTGAACATCAGCCGGGAAATGCTCCAGCACAACCGCCAGCTGACCATCATCGCCCGGAACATTGAGAAGAAGATCAAGTCCGAACTGAAATCCATGCTGGAAAACGACCGGGAGAAGTACGAGCAGTTCTACGCCGCCTTCGGCCGTCAGCTGAAATACGGCACCGTATCCGACTACGGCGCGCACAAGGACGCCTGTCAGGATCTGCTGCTGTTCTACAGCAACAAGCAGGGCAAGCTGATTTCCCTCAAGGAATATGTGGATTCCATGGCGGAAGGTCAGGAGAAGATTTACTTTGCCCCCGGCGAGAACCGGGAGCGGCTTGCCAAGCTGCCCCAGGTGGAGACTCTTGCCAAGAAGGGCTACGACGTGCTGCTGTTTGCCGAGGATGTGGATGAGTTCATCCCCCAGACCCTCATGACCTACATGGAGAAGCAGTTCTGCAACGTGTCCACCGAGGACTTGGGTCTCAAGACCGAGGAGGAGAAGAAGGAAGCCGAGGAAAAGGCCGAGGAAATGAAGGGCCTGCTGACCTTCGTCAAGGAGTCTCTGGGCGAGCAGGTGAAGGAAGTGAAGCTGTCCACTGACCTTGGCAGCCATCCCGTGTGCATGACCCCCGACGCCGGCATGAGCTTCGAGATGGAGAAGTATATGAAGAAGGCCAACCCCGAATTTGCCTTCCCTGTAGGCCGGATTCTGGAGCTGAACCCGGAGCACGAAGCCGTCAAGGCTCTGCAAACTGCCATGACCGAGGACCCCGTGAAGGCCAAGGACTACGCCCAGCTTCTGTGCTATCAGGCCCAGCTCATGGCGGAGCTGCCGCTGGATGACCCCTACGCCTACACCGAGCTGGTGTGCAAGCTGATGAAGTAGGCCGCAGGGCGGCCGGCCAATGCGTGCGCGGGCTTTGTGTGTTCGTTACACCGTTGGGTACCGCTCGGTATCGTTCTCTGGCGAGATAAATTGTGCTTTAGTTGACAATTGACAATTGACAGTTGACAATTTAGGAGTCC
>CAMFBN010000082.1 GCA_945948535.1 uncultured Clostridia bacterium | reverse complement strand
AACAGGTCTCTGGCAGCGCGGAAGGCGATGTGCTCGTAGCTGTCGCCGAAGAAGTAGGTGACCAGCTCCTGCTCCAGCAACGCAGGCTCGCCGCTGATCTTGGCGATCTGGGCATCAGACAGGTGCTGTTTCAGGAAGCCCATCATATCCGCCAGCGCCTGCTCGGACAGCTTGCCAACAGTGGCGACCCGGATATCGTTGTCCGTGACCTCGATGATCCGGAACAGCAGATTGCCCCGGCGGACATAGGCGCCTACCTTCACCTGACCCGCGGACAGGCTGGTGGGGATGTTGTTCTGCACGGTCTTGACCTCCGGTTCATCGGAAGCGGGCTTGACAATCTTCTTCCACAGAATCTGCAGCCAGGTGGGGGCTGTCATGTGGTAATTGGCAGTGTCTTCAATCTCGACATTCTCGCCCAAAAACTGATCGCGGGCGAAGGCGGTAAAGCCCTTCATTTTGTAGCCTTTGCGCTTGATGCCCTTGGCGACGTCGTTCAGATTTTTCTCAGCGCCGGCTTTCACATCGCCCTGAATGAGCGTCAGGTTCTCAACATCGTCACCCCAGGACAGACCATAGTAGACGGTCCGATCATCGTCATCAGCGACGACCATGCCGAAGTTGTTGGTTACCTTGCCCCCAACAGGCTCCTCTTCGGTGGCAGCCTCATCGTCAAGGCTCCATTCTGCGGCAAGGCCATTAATCACAATACCATCAATGGCGTTGGTAACCACGGTGCCGATGTTCATACCCACACGCTCATTGTTGGTTTCCACGGTACCGGCGTTCAGCCCCACATACGTATTGTTGGTTTCCACGGTGCCGGCGTTCAGTCCCACATACACATTGTTGGTTTCCACGGTGCCGGCGTTCACAATCACTTGGCCATTGTTGGTTTCTACGGTGCCCTTGTTCAGGATAATCGAACCAGGCTCGCCACCCAATACGTTGCCATCTTCGTCTGTTACGATGACTCCGTTGTTTTTCACGATGGCGCCTTCACCGTTGTAGAGGATGCCGCCCTTGTTGTCGGTGACGGTGCCGAAGTTACCTGTTTTCAGCGTAATATCGGCAATATCTTCGATACTCCCCGCTCCCTTGGCCGCTTCTCTGAATTCCCCGAAATCACCCACAAGACCCTTGTTGGTGGTAATCTCACCCTTGTTAGTCGTTACGATGCCGTCTTTACCATTGGTCACCACGGTAGCCTTATTGCTGACCACAGTGCCATTGTTGGTGGTAATAACGCCGTTGTTATTGTTATGGTTCACAACGCCTTCGTTTTCGTTGGTCTCTACAGTGCCGATGTTGTAGTCCACGGTGCCGCTGTTGGTGCCTACAGTACCGGTGGTATTATTCTTGATGAATCCATCGTTGTTGTCAACAGTGCCCTTGTTGGTGGTTATGGTGCCTGTGTCGGTATTCGCCGTTACGGTGCCCTTGTTCTGGTTGATGGTGGTATCGTTGGTGCCTACCGTGCCCCTGTTCTGGTCGATGTAGCCGGATTGGACAGTCTCGCCATTTCTGATCAAGTTGGTGTTTTGGTTAACGGTGCCGTAGTTTTTATCAACTTCACCATAGTTATTCGCTACAACGCCGTCCGTGGTGTTATTTTTCACTTCGCCCTTGTTGTAGGTTACCGTGCCGTTGTTGGTTTCTACCTTGCCGGCGGAAGCGTTCGTTTGGATATCGCCGTTGTTCTCTGTAACGGTGCCATTGCTGGTGCCGATCTTGCCGTTGTTGATATCCACGGTGCCTTTGTTTTCACGCATGGTATCACCGGATTTGATTTCAGATACAGTCTCGCCCTTTGGATTATTGTCGACTGTGTCAGCCAACGCGGCGATGGGCAGCATACTGATAACCAGCAGCAGTGCCATGATGCAGGATAAAAGTCGTCTCATTTTCATTGGATGCAGTCTCCTTCCTTGTTTTGACCCGCACCTGGCGGGCAGGTGGTGGCGCAGGGGGATGGTTCCCGCAGAGACGGGATACCCCGCTGCAATTTACACTATTATAATAGCTGAGAAATCGCCCCGCGTCAATACCCTCTGACAGAAAAACGGGTATATTTTCGGGACATGAAAGAGGAATGAAGTTGACAATGCGTAGGGCGGGGTTATGACCCCGCCGACGCAGTATCGACAATTTGGAATCTTCGTTGAAGGGTATCTGGTGCGTTGCCATCCAGACAAATCCCGTTGGACGGACGCAAGGCAGTAAACCAACCTGATCGGCGGGGTCATGACCCCGCCCTACGAAACGAAAGCACAATATGTTGAATGAACCGTATCCGGCTTTGCCCGGGGGGATGCAGGCGAAGGTTGTCGAATGACTTACGGGCTGGACTGAAATCGCCTGTGTGGTGCGTGCAGGGGTGCGCCCCTCAGTCGGCCAGCGCTGACAGTTCCCCGCAAGGGGAGCCATAAAAACGCCGCCCCGGACAAGTCCGAAGCGGCGTTATTTTTATTCGGCGGTGCCATACCCCATGGGGTTCTGAGACTGCCAGCGCCAGGAATCCCGGCACATATCCATCAGATTCTTCTCAGCCTTCCAGCCCAGCACCTGGGCACTCTTGGCGGGGTCTGCATAGCAGGTGGCCAGATCGCCGGGGCGGCGGTCAACAATTTTGTAGGGAACCTTCACATTGTTGGCCTTCTCGAAGGTCTTCACCATGTCCAGCACGCTGTAGCCCACGCCGGTGCCCAGATTGAACACCTCGCAGCCCTTGTTTTCCGTGACGTACTTCACCGCCGCAACGTGTCCCTTGGCAAGATCAACCACATGGATGTAGTCCCGGACGCCGGTGCCGTCGGGGGTGTCGTAATCGTTGCCGTAGACGCTGAGGTACTCCCGCCGGCCGATGGCCACCTGAGTGATGTAAGGCATCAGGTTGTTGGGAATGCCTCGGGGGTCCTCGCCGATCATGCCGGACTCGTGGGCGCCGATGGGGTTAAAGTAGCGCAGCAGCACGATGCTCCACTGGGGGTCCGCCACGCTCATGCCGGACAGGATCTGCTCGGTCATGTACTTGGTCCAGCCGTAGGGGTTGGTGCAGTTGCCGGTGCGGCTGGTCTCCCGCAGGGGCATCTCGTTGTCCCCGGAGTAGACGGTGGCGGAGGAGGAGAAGATGATGTTCTTGCAGCCCATCTCGCCCATGACCTTGGTCAGCACCAAAGTAGAGTTCAGGTTATTGTCATAGTACCGCCAGGGCTGGGCCACGGACTCGCCCACGGCCTTCAGGCCGGCGAAGTGGATGACGGCGGAAATCTCATTTTCCGCGAAGATTTTCCGCAGCAGAGCCTCGTCCCGGACGTCACCCTCATAGAACTTGGGCTTTTTCCCGGTGAGCATCTCCACCCGCTCCAGGCTCTTGGGGTTGGAGTTGCACAGATTGTCGATGACCACCACGCCGTAGCCGCGGCTCAGCAGCTCAACGCAGGTGTGGGAGCCGATATATCCGGCGCCGCCGGTAACCAGAATGTTCATGGGATTCAACCTCCTACATTATTATATATGGAAATTATACTTCTGTGGGCAGAAGATGTCAAGACAGAGTGGAGAGTGAAGAGAGGAGAGTGGAGAGTGGAGAGTGAGGAGTGAAAATGTTGGAATCTTATTTTTAAATCATCGCCGAAGGCGATACCTTCACTCCACACTCCACACTCCACACTCCACACTCCACACTTCACACTCGCTTATGCGTACTTGCGCACCACCGCGGCCATTTCTTCAAACTGCGCTTCCATGTCGGCAACCAGCTTGAACTGAGTGCGGCAGCGGTCAAGGTTCTGCTCCGGGTAGTGGATGCGGAAATAGTGGTCGCCGTCCAGGTAGTCCGTCAGGAACCGGATGCCGCATTCCAGCGTCATAAGCCGGGCGCCCCAGGGCAGATATTCCAGCTCCGCCGGGGTCAGGCTGCCCTTTGCCCCCTCCAGGAAGCCCCGGGTGTAGGCCTCGTACAGTTCGATGTCGAAGTTGACCTTGCTCAGGTCCTTTTCATCTTCCTTGCTGTGGTTGGCGCCGAAGCGGATGGAGTCGCCGAAGTCGTTGATGGAAAGGCCGGGCATGGTGGTGTCCAGATCGATGACGCAGATGCCCTCATGGGTATTCCGGTCGATGAGAATATTGTTGAGCTTGGTGTCGTTGTGGGTAACCCGCAGTGGGAGCTTGCCGCTGCGCAGAGCCTCCAACGCCACGGAGCAGTCAGCCTTCCGGTCCAGCACAAACTGAATATCCTTCTGAATGTCCGCGGCCCTTCCCAGCTTGTCCGCTTTCAGCGCGGCCTCGAATTTGGCGAACCGGTCCTCCGTGTCGTGGAATTTCACGATGGTCTCGTGGAGCGTGGCGGCGGGGTAATCCTGAAGCAGGTACTGGAACCGTCCAAAGGCCCGGGCAGACGCCTCGAACAGCTCCGGGGTGGCGGACTGGAAGCAGTCGGTGTTTTCAATGAAGGGAGTCAGCCGCCAGACCTTCCCATTGGAATCGGTGTAGAAGTCCTTTCCGTCCCGGGTCCTCACCAGAGACAGGGTCTCCCGCATGGGGTCGCCGCCGGAAGCAAGGACCTTTTCCCGCAGATAGGAGGTGATGCCGATGAAATTTTCCATCAGCTCCTCCGGATGGGGGAAAGCGGCGCTGCTCAGGCCCTGCAGGATGAAGCGGATGGGGTCGCCCTCCTGAGGCTGGCAGAGAACGCAGAAGGTGTCGTTGATGTGGCCCTGCCCGTAGCGCGCCGCGCCCAGCAGGGTGGCGGGGAATTCATAGGCGCCGAGAACCTCGGCAAGGATCGGGGCGTCGCTGGGAATAGAAATCTGTGACATGGCTGGCTCCCTCCTGTAATTCGGAACGGTTTTGCTGTTTTTCGCACGCAAATAATCGAAATATATAAACCGGATATATTTCCCGTCCCTTTTTTCTTCAGTATAGCACAGAAAAACCCCGGTTGCAACAACTTTTCATTGCAAAATCGCGCGAATTGTGTTTGGAAAATTGTACAATTTGAAGACGCTTCAATTGTTGAAACATCCAATTTTGTCTATTTTGTCGAAAAGTGCGGTCATTTTCCGCGAATTCTCATTGACTTCTCCATTTTTTGCTGTATACTAAGAGCAGATACCACTTGTCATTCAAAAAGACAAACGTATCTGAAACGAATGGCCTTCCCGGCGCGGCTGCGCTGTGTAAGGTACATACCAATTCAAAATGGAGGACATAAGATGAAGAAGATTATCTGTTTGCTGCTGGCTCTGGTTATGGTTCTGGGTCTGGCAGCCTGCGGCGGCGGCAGCAAGGGCACCACCGTGACCATGATTGCCGCTCAGTACGGTCCCAAGACCGCTGACTGGTGGGCTGAGTTCGAGAAGAAGTTCGAGGCCGACAACAAGGGCATCGATCTGGTCGTTGACTGTGTCTCCTGGAACGACATTTACACCGTCGTCAACACCCGTATCGCCAACGGTCAGGCTCCCGACCTGCTGAACATCGACGTCTTCGCCGATTATCAGGCTGACGGCCTGCTGCTGCCCGCTGAGAAGTGGTGCTCTGCTGAGACCTACGCCAAGTTCTATCCCGCTTTCCTGGATCAGTCCGTTGTTGACGGTGTTGTCTGGGCCGTTCCCGATCTGGCTTCCGCCCGCGCCATGTACTACAACAAGGACATTCTGGAGCAGGCTGGTGTCGCCGTTCCCACCACCTGGGACGAGCTGACCGCTGCCTGCAAGACCCTGAAGGAAAAGTGCCCTGATGTGTACCCCTGGGGCATTGACATGACCACCGACGAAGGCCAGGCTGCCTTTGCCTACTACACCTGGGGCAACGGCGGCGGCTTCGTGGACGACGCCGGCAACTGGACTC
>CAMFBN010000081.1 GCA_945948535.1 uncultured Clostridia bacterium | reverse complement strand
TCTGCAACTCCCACGGAATCGGGCAGAACGCCCCGCTTCAGGTTGCGGATATCGGAATACTGGATGAGTTGCAGGCTGCGCAGGATGCAGCGATTGCCATCGAGCCGCCTGTGCAGGAGAACCCGGAGCCGGAAACGGATATTCCGCCTGACCCGGCGATTTCCGTGGAGGCGCGGAATGCCTACGGCTATACGGATGATGCGATGCTCCCGCTGACAAAAGAGCGCGCCATGGAGCTGTTTGAACGCGATGTGCCGGTATATCTTCTTTATGGGGACAATACCGAGGCAATGGCTTTTGAACAGACAGAGATTCTGAACCACGACGGCATCTTCGGCATTGACCGCGCAGACTGGGAGGCGGTAAAGGAGCAGTTTCCCGTCATCACGGAAAACAGATGGCAGAAAGCCTTCCAGCAGAATCCGGCAGACAGCTACTGCATTTATCAGCTCCGCAGAGATCCGGAACTGGCAGAGCTTCGCTTTATGAATTCTCATTATCTCCGGGAACATGGGCTTGAGCCTGCATTTGACCATTACGAGGCAGTCTATTCTGGGGTGCTCCCGTCTGACGGCAGTACAGAAGCCCGTCTGGATGATCTGTACATGAAATTCAACACCGCCCACCCGCAGGATTATACCGGCCACAGCCTGTCCGTCAGCGACATTGTTGTCTTAAGGCAGCAGGGTGCGGTAAGCTCTCATTATGTGGACAGCGTGGGCTTTGTTCAGCTTCCGGCGTTCCTGCCAGACAATTACCTGAAAAATGCGGAGATGTCCATGGAGGACGATTACGGGATGATCGACGGCATCATCAACAACGGTCCAAAGGAACAGCCGGAGGTCAAGCCAAAGGCTCCCGATCTTTCGGCACTGTTTGAAGCGGCCAGACAGGTCGTTCAGGAAGATAAGCAGGTTTCTGAACCGGGCAAAAAGCCTTCCGTTCTGGCCATGCTCCATGCACCCGCGCCGTCCAGAAGTGAAAAGACCGCGCAGACAAAAAGCGCAGAAAGGGATTTGATATGACGAATTTCACCAATGACGAGATGAATCTGATGTGCATCTACAGCGCCGGCAGCAGCCGCACCGGCCTGATACAGAAGCTCACGGAAATGAAGAAGTACCTGGAACGCGACGAGGTGCAGCTGTTGTCGCTGACCGAATCAACGCTTACAAAACTGGCAACAATGACCGATGAGGAGTTCGGGCAGCTGGAGCTCTACCCCGATTTCGATATCTGATTCTATTCCGAAAAAAGGTGCAGACGCACCCGATTTCGGAATACGGCTTGATTCCTATTTCAGATTTTTGCGGGAAACCGCAGAAATCTGAAACAGGATAGTTCTAAATCAAAATATGTGGAGGAAGAAAGCGTTCGTGTGATACGGGCGCTCTTTTCTTTTGAAAGGAGACGTGATCTATGGCAAGCAAATTGCAGGAGTACCGAAGAATGTCGGAAGAAGCTCAGCGGCAGCTGACCGGAAGCCTGGAGCGCTGGCAGTCCTTCCTCGCCACCGCGTCGAGGCTGTACAAATACCCGTATCACGAGCAGGTCATGATCCATGCCCAGCGCCCGGACGCCACCGCCTGTGCGGAGTTCGACGTCTGGAACAATACGATGCGCCGGTATGTGCGGCGCGGTTCCAAGGGCATCGCGCTCATCGATACCAGCGGCGACCGCGAGCGACTGCGCTATGTGTTTGATGTTTCGGATACCGGCACCCGGCCCAATTCCAGAAGCCTGAACCTGTGGGAACTGCGGGAGGAGCACATTCCGGCTGTGTCTTCCATGCTGGAGAAAAACTACGGCGTTCCGGCAGGCGAAAGCCTTGCCGTTCAGCTGGAGGCTGTGGCCTCTCAACTGGCGCGGGAATACTGGGAGGACAACCGAAGGGATATCCTCGGCATCCTTGAGGATTCTTTTCTGGAAGAGTATGATGAATTCAATGTAGGAGTGGCCTTCCGGAATGCCGCAGAGGTCAGTATCAGCTATTCCCTGATGCTGCGCTGCGGTCTGGAGCCGGAAAACTACTTTGAACACGAAGACTTTATGAGCGTTTTCGATTTCAACACCCCGGAAACGGCGGGCGCGCTGGGAACGGCGGTGAGCGGCATCAATCAGCAGGTGCTGCGGGAAATCGGAGCGACCATCCGAAACTATGAACGCGAACAGATCGCGGAAAGGAGCATGGCATATGGAAATGACGTACAGGCAGAACGGGGATTATCTGATCCCGGACATCAGACTGAGCGAGCAGGAGGATACACCCATCGGGAAGTACGGGCAGATGCGGAAACAGTACCTGAAGGAGCATCGCCCGATTCTGTGGAACCGTCTGGTGCTGTCGGAGCAGCTGTATCCGCACCTTCGGGAGATCGACGGGACGGCGCACCGGAGACTGGACGAGCTGATGCCGCAGATGGCGAAGCAGGCCGGCGTGACGGAAGAACTGAAGCGCAGAGACCCGCTGAAATGGGCGGGCATGATGAATACGCTGAAGGCGCAGGCCGAGGAGATCATTCTGAACGAGCTGGTGTACAATTAACAGCCGATGAGCCGGAGCCTCCGGAAGAACTGAATAACGGATATCCTGCCGGGGCAGAGTTTGAACAGCTCTCCCTGAACCTTTTCCTCTCGGAACAGGAGCAGATATCCCAAATTGATGAAGCGGATCGCACAACCGAAGTGCTGTCCGCTTTTTCTTTTGCCCAGACGGAAATCGACGATATGCTCCGTTTCGGCAGCAACACAAGCCACGCCAGAGAGCATATCGCGGATGCGTTCCAGAAGCAGAAGCCGATTGAGGAAATCGCGGCGCTGCTGCAAAGGGAATTTCATGGCGGCTACGGCATCCGGGGTGAACACGGCGATTATGCCGCGTGGTATGACGGGGACGGCATTCATCTGCACAAAGGCCGTGAGGCCAGATATGCCGCTGATTCTCAGGTCATTACATGGGAGGCTGCGGCAGAAAGAATCGGACAGATGCTGGAAGAGGGCAGCTTTGCTTCCAATGTGGAGCTCGCCGAGGCTGGTGGGCGTGTCCGCTCTGAACTGGCGCAGAGCCTGCTCTATCTGAAGCATGACCTGAGTGAGGAAGCAAACCGGGTGGGCTACTTCTCCTCCATGGACGATCTTCCTGCCGGTTATCCGGACGCCACCGCAGCGCTTGCGGAGAAGATGGAGGACAACGCTTTTGCCGATACGCTTCGCGGCGAATTTCTGGCATTTCTGAATGACTACGCGGAAAACAGAGAACTTCTGCGCTTTCATTATCACCGGATGGATGAGCTGTGGCAGGGAGTCAGGGACATCTCCGCTGAGCGCCGGGGATATCCGGACGGGCCTGCCGAACTTGCAGAACCGCAGAGCTTTATTACCGAGGATGAGATCAGCGAAGCACTTGCAGGCGGCAGCTCTGTAGAGGGCGGCAAGGGCAGAATCTACGCCTATTTTACCGCAGACCACACCATGAAGGAAAAAGCGGATTTTCTGAAACAGGAGTACGGCATCGGCGGACGCTCCCACGCGCTGTCCGGAGCAGACCATTCCTCCGAAGATCACAGTGCCAAGGGCATCCGGCTGACCAAAGGCGGATGTGCCTCTGTAGAGCTGAACTGGACGAAGGTTGCCGAGCGTATCTCCTCCCTCATCCGGAAGGACAGGTACTTCACCCAGGAGCAGAAGGATACCTATGCGCGGATGCACGATGAACCGGAAATCTCTGAACCTGAAGAACCTGCGCAGGAGGAACCTCCTGTCATAGAAGAATCCGCGTCCGAGCCGATTAAGCAGCCTGTTTCTGAACCGACTGCTGCGCCGGAGCCTGTCACAGCCGATGAAATCAGCGATGCACTCATCCGCTGGAACGGCAGTTTTGAAAGCAAGGCCCGTGTCAACGACTATATGCAGGTGCATGGGAGGGAGCGCGGAGCTGCCGCATGGCTGAAAGATGAGTTCGGCGGTGCGGATAGCTTTTCCGTTGTTACCAACCATGGAATGCTGGAATTGCCGTGGGCGAAAGTGCAGCGTCAGTTGGGGATTCTGGTGAATGACGGACGCTTCTTTACCGAGGCCGACCGGATGCTAGCGCAGGCGGAACAGATTGCTGCCCAGAGTGAGGTCGAATCTTATGAACGCTTCGCTGTCATTGAAACGGACGATGGCTACGGCATCTGGGACGATCTGCACGACGGCCTCTATGTGGATGAGGAAGGTGTGACTGCCGACTTCGATTCCGAGTGGGTGGCGGAGAACTATCTGCTCGAACTGAAAGAGAAAATTGCCCAGCGGGAAGCTGCCGAATGGGAGTATGTGGAGCGCTCCAAATATGAGGCGCAGACCGAGGAAAATGATGCGGCGGATGTGCAGCCGGGTATCGCTTCGCCGGAGAAAACTGAGCCTGCGGAAATGGAGTCTGTACCCCATTTTCAGGACGATAACGACCTGATCGGCGCGGAGCTGACACTGGACGGCAGACGCTTTGCGGTGGATGATGTCAGGGATGGCCGAGCCTCCCTGCGGGATATCACATTCCAGGACGGAACCGGTTTTCCCATCTTCCGCAACGAACCGGTTGAGACCGTGCGCGGGATTCTCTTCCCGGAAAAGACGACGGTGCCCCAGGTGAATCTGGAGGCCGAACTGACCGAGGCAGAGCTTGCCATTATGCGCCCGCAGCTGGACGCGGCGGGGATTGACTACCTGGTTGCCAATGCCGGGTACAACAGACGAACCATCAGCTTCTCCTCCCAGCATTACCGGGAAGTACAGGATATGCTGGATGCGCTGCCTGAGGAACTGGAACAGCCTCGCTTTACCGTGGAGCTGACTTCCGATGCTTTTGAAGAGCCGTTCATCATCCGGGACAATTCCGTGCCGGAGGGACGGGACGGACAGTATTATGATGTGGGCGGCATCTATCAGACGTTTCGTTCAGAGCAGGAGGCGCAGAAATACGCCGACAGGCTGAATGGTAAGGAAACATTTGAACAGCCGCAGATGACTTCCGAGACCGAGGCAGTTTACCCCGGCGAGCAGACCGGACTTCCCTATGACATCGTTACAGAACGCCTGCGCACAGAGCCGGAGCATACGCCGCCCGAACCGGAGGTCAGCACAGATGATGCTATCAATGCAAATCCGGTTTCCGTACAGATCGGCGGCGAGTGGCAGACATTTCCCAACACCGGTGCGGCAGAACAGGCGATGTACGAAGAATACAGGGCGCAGACCCACAGGAACGCCCAGAACTTCCGCATCACGGATTCTGACCTGGGTGCAGGCGGTGCCAAGACCAAGTATCAGGCAAACATCAGCGCCATCCGGCTGCTGAAACAGCTGGAAGCCGAAGGGCTTCAGGCCAGCCCCGATCAGCAGGAAGTGCTCTCCCGGTATGTGGGCTGGGGCGGTTTGGCGGACGCTTTTGATCCGGATAAGGAAAACTGGCGCGCGGAATATGCGGAACTGAAGGAGCTTCTCACACCGGAGGAATACGAGGCGGCAAGAGCCTCCACGCTGAATGCCCACTATACCAGTCCCACCGTCATTCATGCCATGTATGAGGCACTGGAAAACATGGGCTTTGAATCGGGCAACATTCTGGAGCCCAGCATGGGCGTCGGGAACTTCTTCGGCTGTCTGCCCGAATCCATGCAGAACAGCAGGCTCTACGGCGTAGAGCTGGACAGCATTACCGGGCGGATTGCAAAGCAGCTTTATCCCAAAGCGGACATTACCGTGGCAGGATTTGAAACCACCGACAGACGGGATTTCTATGACGTCGCCATCGGCAACGTGCCGTTCGGACAGTATCAGGTCAATGACCGGGCTTACAACAGGCTCGGTTTTTCCATTCATGATTATTTCTTTGCCAAGACACTCGATCAGGTGCGCCCCGGCGGCGTGATTGCCTTCGTCACCAGCCGCTACACCATGGACAAGCAGTCCCCGGAAGTCCGCAGGTACATCGCGCAGCGGGCAGAGCTGCTGGGCGCAATCCGTCTTCCCAATAACGCCTTCAAAGCCAATGCGGGCACGGATGTTGTCTCCGATATCATCTTCCTGCAGAAGCGGGACTGTCCCATCGAGATTGAACCGGACTGGGTACATCTGGGGCGGAATGAGGACGGCTTTGCCATCAACAGCTACTTTGTGGAGCATCCGGAGATGATTCTGGGACGGCAGTCCTCCGAGAGCACCCAGTACGGCAGACAGGATTTCACCGTAGAACCCATCGAAGGACTGGAGCTTGCTGATCAGCTTCACGACGCGGTGAAGTACATCCGCGGCACCTATCAGGCGGCGGAACTGCCGGAGCTCGGCGATGACGAGGCGCTTTCGGGCAGCATTCCCGCAGACCCGAATGTCAAAAACTACAGCTATACCGTTGTGGACGGAGAGGTCTACTACCGTCAGAACAGCCTGATGAGCCGGCCGGCGCTGAACGCGACCGCATCGGAGCGCGTCA
>CAMFBN010000080.1 GCA_945948535.1 uncultured Clostridia bacterium | reverse complement strand
TTGCTCACAACTTCTGAATCAGTCCTGAGAGTCTTGCGCAAGCAAAATGCCGGAAGAGTTGAAGAAAAAAAGAGCCTGTCTCCCCTTTGATAAGGGGAAGCAGGCTCTGCGTTCTTTCGTCTGGCTCATTCGCTCACTACGATTTTCAGTTGTACAATATCAATTTTGATTTCCTTTTTGCACTTTGGACAGTAGAGCGGGAATTTTATCAGTACTGTCTCTTTGCACACCTTAGTTCGCGTTTTACCTCCGCAAACCGGGCAATAAATCCATAGAGAATCCTCTTTTATCTCATCCATGCGCGATTCCCTCACATAAAATAGGCTCAGCGTTGATCGTCTGGCTCACATATCTCGTCGAGGTTTGGGAATAAACCTTGTCAACTATTCTGTATCGGATTTCATAGTTGCGCTGACCAGTCTGCCAACTACTTTCACAAACTGGATATTGTCAATGTTTATGGCACAATTCAGCATGATTCACCATCATTTCTCTATGTCTGTAAATGGCTCTGCATTCTCAATCAGATCATCACCCACATATTTCAGTCCTAAGAGAATACCTTTCCCGTTCATAAGTTGATGGCTCCCCTTTTTCAGGCACGTACATAGCTTCGCTCTGGTTCGATTCAACCGCATCTGTACGGCTCTTTCACTGATACCATACCGAGTGGCGATTTCTGCAATGGTGTCCACATACCAGTACCGACGCAGAAAAACCATCTGATCTTCCGGTGCCAGTGTGCGCAGGAAATGGTCCAGAATCATCCCCAATTCCTTGGCGTTTAACTCCCTGTCCCGGGATTGGTCTGGGATACGCATCTCCATTTTCTCAGTCAGGTTGACAACTTCCGCATTCCGTTTGGCTTCATTTTTCCAATTCAGCGTTTTTCGTGCAAAATCCCGGAAGGCTTTAGCCAGGTATGCAAAGAAATACTGAGGCCTCTGAGGAGGAACCGTATTCCATTCCTTCAGATTATTCACCGTCATTTCTCCATGTCTGTAAATTGCTCTGCATAAACTGTCTGGCTTTTTACGCTGCGTTATGTGTGTTTTATCCTGTAACAAGTTGCATATGCCCTGCGTCCATCTCACACACAGTGTCGCAGAGAATATCTATATCTGCTTGGTTATGACTTGCCAAAAGAATTGTTTTGCCCTCAGATCGAAGGTCTTGTATCAGATGACGCATCTGGGAAACACCAGTTTTGTCCAATCCATTAAATGGTTCATCTAAAATCAGAAGTAAAGGATCTTCCATAATTGCCTGTGCGATACCCAGACGCTGGCGCATTCCCAGGGAATATTTGCTTACGGTCTTTTTTAGGTCAGGATCCAGCCCCACTCTGCGCAGGCTGCTGCGAATTTGTTCTTCGCCTATTTTGCCGCGGAGGGAAGCAAGCAGCTTTAGGTTTTTCAATCCGGTGAGATTTGGCAGAAAGCCGGGGGTTTCGATGATGGCCCCTAAGCTCTCCGGGAAGTCCATGTCCTTTCCCACTTCCTTTCCGTCCACCAGGACCTTACCGGAGGTGGGGCGCAGGAATCCGCAAATACACTTCATCAGTACCGTTTTTCCGCTTCCGTTATTGCCAACGATTCCGTGGATTTTCCCCGGTTCAAATTCCCTGGTGATTCCGTGAAGCACTTCTTCAGCCCCGAACGACTTTTTTACGTCTATGATCTGTATCATGTATTCCCCTCCGTTCCTGTAAAAAGAAAGCTGTAGCTTCGTACCAGCTTCAACGAAATTCCAAAGCACAGTGCAATCAGTAAGGCAAAGATCACAAGGGTATCCCCCATTCTCGGCAAATTGTCATAGCCGAAATTGTGCATGTGAAAGGTAGCGTGATTCAGGGGAGATACCCAGCCCACGATAATGTTCGCAACGTAGCCTTCCCGCTCGGACAGCTTCAGCATGGTTTTGATGGTATCCGGCGAAAGAAGGAAGCCAAAGAGGCTGAAGCCAAAAACACTTACCATGCCTGCCAGCTGCCCTTTCCAAAGGTGGAACAGGAGCATGATGAAGGCCATCAGCAAGCTGTAAAGGAGCATTAGTAGGAGAATGTTCGCGGCGCATTCATAAGGTGTTACCATTTCCATTGCCTTTTGTGCTGCCGGAACGGCAATCGCTTTTCCCGCGTCGGAAAAACCCAGCATAACCGCCGTTGGGCTCCATAGATTGCCGATAAAAGAGTTTTCCATGCAGACAAATGCTGTGGAGAGCATCACAAACAACAGGTACAGCGATGTTGCGCCCACAATATAAATTGCTTGGCCGATCAGCCAGACCGACCTGCTTGTCCGCATCAGGTAAAATGGCGTTCCGCTGGAAAGAAAGGGCATATCCGAAAAGAGGAACACCAAAAGTAAGGATGCAAGCAAAATGGAGTCACTGTCGCCAAATGTCCAGATAAACGGCTCCAGTAATTGTGTTGTGGTTCCATACATCCGGGCGAATAGCACCACCTTGTTAGACAGTAAAAAGCATAGGATAAAGGCCAGCACAAATGTAATCACAACGCGGGGATTTCTGTGCCACTGGCGGAAATTGTATCCAGCCACAGAAAATGCCTGTTTAATCTTCTTCATAGGTTTCTTAACCTCCTTCCGGCGGAATATACAAAGGCCAGAGAAACCGACACAGATATTATCAGGAGAAGAGCGATGCCCCAGATTTCGGTTGCCGGATCCATCCATACTTTGGGGTTTAGAAAAGGAATCCCCTTGAAATACCGCTCGCTTAGAATGACAAGCACATAAAAGATGATGAATGGGGTGGCGTAGGCCATATGCTTGCTGTTGGTCAATGCTGCTGCCGTCATGCCAATGAGTGACCAGAGCGCTCCAGTGAAAAACAGAAGCATACAGCTTTTCAGAATCCAGCCGATTTCAGAAGAGAAAGCAGTCAGAGATCCCAGGTATGAGATCTTCGGCAGAAACACCAGGGCGGAAAGCGTGAAGAAACCTATGACGCCCACCACACAAGCAAATCCACCGGACAGGGTGCAGGCCGTCAGTTTCCCGGCTATGTAATTCCGATATCCGCAGCGCGGCAGATAAGCCTTAATGAAGCCGCTGTGAAGGTCATCAAAATAGGAAGCGGTAAAGGGCAGCGCCGCTACAATGGGCAGCACAAGCGCCATGGTATCCGAGGACAGGGCCTCCTGAAGAAACAGAAGCAGGAACCCCGCCTCCATAGGCCCGCCGCCGCCCCGAAATACCAAAAGGAGCATTTCAAAGTTGGCAGACACCAGAGCCAGCACCGTACCCAGAGCCGCCAGGAGGAAGCCCCTTCCCCCAAGTACCTGAGCGAGGTTTGTACGGAATACCTTCATATCAGTAACCCGCTTTCACATCGATGATACTGCCATCAACCGCATTCACGGCGAGAATGATCCAGGGAGACCGGGAAAGCATCTGCTCCCCAGTGAAACCCTCCCTGCCAAAATCCTGCGTTCCGTAGAACACCCAAGTCGGGACATACAATCCGGTTAAACCGCCCCCATCCCGGGTTCGCATCAGGTTCAGCTCCACCCGATCCACCGTAAGCTGGGTTTTTCCCTTCCCTTCGGCGTATTGACCCTGATAAATGAGAGGCGCCATCTCTTCAAATACCCGCTTTGCCTCATCAAAGGGCAAAATATTCACGTCCTCATTTACCGCATCTCCGCATGTAACGGGGAAGTCCCACTCTATATTGGAGATGCCGCCGCTGTCAACGGTGACATAGATTCGCTCATAGAGCCAGCAAGGGTTGTTGTCCTCCACATACATGGCCTCGGAAGTGGTTGCTGCCACGGAAATTCCGTCAATGACCCGGGAATAGCAGAAGAGATAGGCATTGTGCACATCATCGTAAGAAAGAGACTGATTCTCGTACCATTTGGATTGATCCCATGCGCCTTGAAGAAGCTCCGTCTGTATCAGGCGCACATCCACCCCGGCGGCAAGAAATAGCCCGTCCGCCAGAGCCTTGGCCTCTTCATAGGAGTAGGCGCAGGAAAAGGGAACATCAGAATCGTAAGGGACTGGATTGTTATAATTTGATATAGCATGAGTCGTAGGTTCGCATGCGTATTTGTACCCAGTCTGACTTGTATAGCTAAGAGCGCTCCATGCGCTGCGATCTGTGTAACTGCGAACCAACAGGGATTTCCCACCGTCCGTTCGAGCATCCAGTATTTGGTATTCTCCCGGCCCGGAGATGGAGTCGTAAGTTGCGATTCTGAAAATGCTGTCTGTGGGAACTTTTTGAACTTCGTCCGGATAGTTGTCGTAATTGGCTTCTCTGTCTTCAATCATGTCCTGCAAGGTATCCATTTGATTCTTTTTACGGTCCGGAGCCATCTCTGTATCCGCCCTCAGCCGTTCCAGTTCCCGGCGCATGTCTTCCAGATCCGCATCTGCCATGGATTTTGTATAGTACTGATTGTCCTGTGCATACCATGTGCTTTCTCCCTGGAAGAGGTAATCATAAATGGCAGTAACCTGCTCCTGGGGAAACCCCTGACAGCTTACCTGGTACATAGGAATCCGCTCCGTCTCCGGAAGCAGCACATCCGCCTCCGCTGAAATGGTGACCTTCCCATCTTCGGATTGGTAATGGAAGGAATAGTCGCTGGGAGTCTCCTCCTGGGCTTCCTGTAAGGGCTTCCGGTCTTCATCCTCAGAGGTAGCCTTTTCAATCAGCCGATCCTTATTTTTTTGAACCACAATAGGCGCTTCGGGTGTTTTTGCGCAAGCTGACAGGCACAGCATTGCTGCCAGGACAAGCGATACAATCCGGCTTTTTTTCATGGAAATCACTCCTTTCAAGATGGCCCCATCATACTTCCTGCGCTGTTTTGGAGTCATCATGAAGTTGTAAAAGAGTTGTAAAAGTACACCCCTCTCCCGGAGCACTTTCTACAGTCAGATCTGACCCGAGCAGGAATGCAATCCGGCGACAAAGTGATAACCCTAATCCAAACCCTTCCTGATTTCTGGAAGCGTCGCCCTGATAAAACGGCTGCATAATTTTATCCTGTATCTCTTTGGGAATACCGCATCCATCATCCTTCGCGGACAGAATCCCCTCTGCCATCATGATCGTAAACGTTTTTGCGCCAGCTTTTCTAGCATTGTCGTATAGATTTGTTATCAGCATTATCAGCAGGTCAATGTCTCCCAAGAAGGTTCTGTTCCCCAAATTTACATCAAGCTGGATTCCCTGTTTCTCAGCCATAGGCGATAGGATCGCGAGAATCTGGGTCTGCAGTTCCTCCGGTTTTATGGGACTTAACAGAACCTTCTGATCGGTTACCGTAATCAATTCTGTTAACTTGGTGTACAGTCGTTCCAGTCTGCGACTTTCGCTCTCAACGAAATCCAATGCCTCTTCCTGCTGCTCCGGATTCATCCGCATGTGCGTCAGCGCATAAGCGTATCCGGAAATCGCGGTTACTGGGGTTCGCATCTCGTGAGAAAGGGCGTGAAGGAGCATATTTCGCTCCTGGGAAGTTTTTTCCACCGTGTCAATGTGGTGTTGCACCGCTTCCGCCATTGTATTAAAGCTCTCCGCAACTGCGCCGACTTCATCCTTTCGCAGTACACAAATTCGTCCGGAGTAATCACCGGCAGCAATTGCTTCCGCACTGCGCTGCAAGACCCGAAGTGGGTATAGGTTCTTCGTCAAAAAGAATGCAATAAACAGTCCGGAAGCAAGTGTAACAGCGGCACCGATCAGGATACAATACAAGCGAAGCTGATTTACCTGATTCATTTGTTCCGTTACATCTTTGACTACGGAGATGGTGTATGTGTCCTCAAAAAACAGATATTCATGACCCACTACACAGTAGTTTTTTCCGTCAAGGGTACACATGCCGGACATGAATTCCTCATTATCAAGAAGAATGGGTTTTCCGCTTGCCTGAAGGAGCGCCCGTGGAGAAATGCCGGAGTTATTATAGATTTCCGTATTTTCCAGTTGCAGAACAAATTCACTGCCTGATTTTGTCTGCGACGAAAGAACATGAAAAACATATTGAAGTGCATTTGCATTTGTAACAGGACCCATTTTCTTGAGCTGATCCGAAACACGATCCATCAATGTACTTTCCTCTCTCGCCGTCAGGGAAATGACGGAGGCTTCCATGACCTTTCTGCTTGCATTGACCATCAATGTGCAGCAAATCAAAAGTGCCAGAACAAGTACAATGAGCGTTCCTGCTGTCAGCCTTAGGCGTAAAGAATGTGGATGTTTCATTTAATCCACCTCCAAGCGGTATCCTATTTTCGGAACACTTACAATATTAAGGCCTGTCTTTTTCCGCAGCTGGGCAATGTGAACGTCAACCGTGCGGGTGCCGCCTTCATAGCGGATACCCCAGACTTCATTCAACAGGCGATCTCTGCTGAGTGCCACATTTTTCTTTTTCGCCAGTAATAGCAGCAAATCAAATTCCATCGGGGTCAAATTCAAATCCGTTCCATTCCTGATTACGGTGCGCTTTTCAGTATCAATGGTCACATCCCCCAGAACAATACAAGACTCAACTTTCCCATGGCGTTCCAGGACTTTTTCCATTCTGACGATCAACTCCATCATCTCAAATGGTTTGACAATATAATCCTCTGCTCCACCGGTCAGGCCCCGTAATTTGGCTTCAAGATCACCGCGTGCAGTAAGAAAAATGACAGGAATGCCGTGTGAACTCAGAGGCTCCAGCAGCTCAAATCCATCCACTTTGGGCATCATCACATCTACCAATGCCAAATCTGCGTTACCGCCTTCGTTCAGCCAGTCTATTACTTGCTGTCCATCATATTTTGCAACGGTCTCATACCCCATAAGTCCCAGGTTCATGCAAAGCATTTTGTTTATCGCCAGCTCATCCTCTGCAATTATGATTTTACGCATAATATCACCTCTTTCTATGATTATATCATGCAATGGTAATGTGTGATGTAAAAGAGTTGTAAAAGGTTCCGTTTGTTTTCCTTTGTTTTCCTTTTTTGTTTTCTATCTATGGTTTTTACACTGGTCATCCCCGGATTCTACTGTCATTCTCAAACGAACCACGTTTACAGTCGATTTCTGGTTGCACTTTGGGCAGTAAAATGGGAATTTCAGAAGCACAGTATCTTCATATACTTTGACATCTGATAGTTCCTTACAGACAGGGCATGGAATCCAATATGCTTTCTG
>CAMFBN010000079.1 GCA_945948535.1 uncultured Clostridia bacterium | reverse complement strand
CTGAAGGCGACCTTTGAGAACTTCTTCCTCAACGCCAACATCATCGGCTGGCCCAGGCAGGAGGAGTGCCGAAAGAAATACAACTGCAACATCCCCTGGGCCATCCTGCTGGACCCCACCTCCGCCTGCAACCTGCACTGCACCGGCTGCTGGGCGGCAGAATATGGAAACAAGCTGAACCTGACCTTCGACGAAATCGACTCCATCATCACCCAGGGCAAGGAGCTGGGTGTGTATATGTACATCTACACCGGCGGCGAACCGCTGGTACGTAAAAAGGATCTGATTGCCCTTTGTGAAAAACACAGCGACTGTCAGTTCCTCTCCTTCACCAATGCCACCCTCATTGACGAAGCTTTTGCCGATGAGATGCTCCGGGTGAAGAACTTCATTCCCGCCATCAGCATCGAGGGCTTTGAAGCCGCCACCGACGGCCGCCGTGGCAACGGCACCTACCAGAAGGTCATCAAGGCCATGGCAATCCTAAAGGAAAAGCACCTGCCCTTCGGCCTGTCCTGCTGCTACACCAGCCAGAATCTGGACTCCATCAGCTCCTACGAATTCATCGACCAGATGGTTGAGTGGGGCGCGCGGTTCGTGTGGTACTTCCACTATATGCCTGTGGGCAACGATGCCGCGCCGGAACTGCTGCCCAATCCCGAACAGCGGGAATTCATGTATCACCGCATCCGGGACATCCGTGCTACCAAGCCCATCTTCGCCATGGACTTCCAGAACGACGGTGAGTATGTAGGCGGCTGTATCGCCGGCGGACGGCGGTATCTGCACATCAACGCCAACGGTGACTGCGACCCCTGCGTGTTCATCCACTATTCCAACGCCAATATCCGGGACATGAGCCTGCTGGATGTGATGCGCAGTCCCATCTTCATGGCCTATCACGACGGTCAGCCCTTCAACGACAATCATCTGCGCCCCTGTCCCATGCTGGAGAACCCGGAGAAGCTCCGGGAAATTGTGAAAGCCACCGGTGCCCATTCCACCGATCTGCAATCTCCCGAAACCGTTGACCACCTGTGTGATAAGTGCGAAGCTTACGCCAAAAATTGGAGGCCCACCGCCGATTCCCTGTGGCAGTGCAGCTGCGCCAGAAAGCAGGAGGCGAAAACAAAATGACTACCTTCTTTACTTCCGAAAGTGTAACGGAAGGGCATCCGGACAAGGTCTGCGACCAGATTGCCGACGCCATTCTGGATGCCCTGCTGGAAAAGGATCCCCATTCCCATGTGGCCTGTGAGGTCACCGCCATCACCGATGCAGTCCACATCTTCGGTGAGATCACCTCCGCCGCTCGGGTGGATTATGAAGCCATTGCCCGGCAGGTGATTCGGGAGATCGGCTATACCAAGCCGGGACACGGCTTCGATGCCGATTCCTGCCGGATCACCGTGGATCTCCATGAGCAGTCTCCCGACATCAACATGGGTGTGGAAAAGGCGGACGCTATGGAAAACGGTGCGGGCGATCAGGGCATGATGTTCGGCTACGCCTGCCGGGAAACAGACAGCCTGATGCCCCTGCCCATCGAGCTTGCCCATAAGCTGACAAAGCGTCTGGCCTATGTGCGGCGGGAAGGAATCCTGTCCTATCTCCTGCCGGACGGGAAAGCTCAGGTCACCGTGGAATACCGGGATGGCGTCCCTGCACGGGTGGACACAGTGGTGGTTTCCTCCCAGCACGAAGCGGATGTATCCATGGATACGCTCCGGGAAGATGTCCTTCTTCATGTCATCCGCCCGGTGATTCCGGAAGCCATGCTGGATGCCGACACCAAATACTTTATCAATCCCACAGGCCGTTTCTGCATCGGCGGCCCCGCCGGAGACAGCGGCCTCACCGGCAGAAAGCTGATTGTGGACACCTACGGCGGCTATGCCCGTCACGGCGGCGGGGCGTTCTCCGGCAAGGACCCCTCCAAGGTGGACCGGAGCGGCGCGTACATGGCCCGGTATCTGGCGAAAAATGTGGTGGCGGCGGGTCTGGCGGATCGGTGCGAAATTCAGATCAGCTACGCCATTGGTGTCGCCCAGCCGGTATCTCTGCTGGTGGATACCTTTGGCACAGGTGTGACTTCGGATGAAAGCATTCAGAAGTTGATTCGGGATACCGTTGACCTGCGTCCTTCCGCAATTATCGATAAGCTTAACCTGCGGACGCCGTTTTACCGGCACACCGCAAGCTACGGACACTTTGGCTCCAACACGGTGGATTTGCCCTGGGAGCAAACAGATTTATTAGCCCTACAGCAAGCATAACAAGGCTATGTCATAGAGACACGAATCAGCCGGATTGCTTCTTTACAGGAAGGTAGGCAATCCGGCTGATAAGACTATAAGAATTGGAGGGAATACGGACATTGGAGACGATACTACAGATTGTATTTTGGTTTCTCGCAGTTGTTGCTGTGGCAGTCTTGGCAATCCTACCCTCATTTCGTGAGAGCGCAATTCTCTCTGAACCAACCTTCGACATTACGGATGCCGACTATACCTGCGTATAGAATCGCATCTTTCATATATTCCAATAAATGGGAGGTATATGCTATGTATTGGAACAAACGGATTCAAACCGCGAAAATTGGATACTTAATCATCTCAACATTGCTTTGCGCACTGGGGATACTCCTGGTTGCTCTCCCGGATTTTTCAGCCGAATTGTTTTGCAGGATTTCGGGAATCATCATGCTTCTGTTTGGGTTCATCAAAATGATCGGCTATTTCTCAAAGGACTTGTATCGGCTGGCATTTCAGTTCGATCTGGCATCCGGTATTTTACTGATGGCCCTCGGCATCATCATGATGCTTCGTGCAAATGTGATGATCAGCATTATTTGTATTATTCTGGGGATCTATGTTCTGGCAGACGCCCTGCTGAAAGTACAAATTGCCATTGATGCAAAAGCCTTTGGAATTGCAAAATGGTGGCTGATTCTCGCAGCAGCAATTCTGACGGGGGTTTTTGGCTTCCTTCTGGTGCTGCGCCCCTCAGAAAGCGCCCGGATAATGATGGTATTGCTCGGGCTGACGCTCATCACCGAGGGAGTATTGAATTTTGTCACCATTCTTACTGCGGTAAAAATCATGCGCCACCAACGGCCGGAAATCATCGACGCAGGATAATCATGGTTCATTGCTGATTGAGATACCTCGAAATGATGCGGCTTCAATTATACACGGACAGGTTAGCTTCCCTTTCATCAACTTTATATAGAAAAGGTCAGGGGACATATTATGGAGAATAAACGGTTCAGCAAGAACGCGATTCTGACAATTCCGAATTTGATTAGCCTGTTTCGTATCCTGCTATCCTGCCACACAGGTGATGGTGCTCTTGGCGTCGGTATGATGAAAGAAATCATTTAAGCTCGGCGTACATTTGCACGCTTCTGACTGCATTGCTTTCCAAATACAGGAGTTCGATTCAACATGAAAGGAAACAAAAAAACGAACGAGGCCCATGTTTTGGGCAAAACAGAGAGGGACGCTTCCGGAGAATGGACGCTTCGCACACAGACAGGCGCAATCGTGGCGGTGGTGGGTGCTGTAGTAATCCTGCTTTCACACTATCCCTATGTTCTGAATGCCGTTGCTGCGGTGCTGGGTATTTTGGGAATAAACGAACTGCTTCATGCGCTGAATCAATGCACGACTCCTAAAATGTTCATTCTCTCTTTGACCGCCTTATTGATCTGCTTTGGGACAATACCCTATTATCCAATTAGCCTGACAGTTGTTTGGTTGATTGCTCTGATTCTGTTTCTCAGCGCAATGCGGCATACTGGACAAGTCTGCTTTTCTAAGCCTCTGTGCGTTGTTTTCTGCTCCCTGATGATACCTTTTTTCTACCGCAGCATGGTGGAAATCAGGCAGATAGAACGAGGGTTCCTATACCTGATTTTTGTCGTACTCGGGTGCGCTGTTAATGATGTCGCCGCTTTTATGATCGGAAAAACATTTGGAGCACACAAACTGGCACCACAGATCAGTCCAGGAAAAACGGTAGAGGGTGGACTCGGTGGGTTGATTCTCTCCACAGTGATCCTTGAAATTTTTGCAGCTATTCTCACACAACATACGGGCGTACAGGTGAAGTACGGATTGCTGACGCTATATTTGATTCTCTCCTCCATAATCGGACAATTCGGAGATCTGGCAATGTCCGTAATCAAACGGTCATCAGGAATCAAGGACTTCGGAAATCTCCTGCCCGGACACGGCGGCGTTCTGGATCGCTTTGACAGCCTTCTGTTTGCTGCTCCATTTGCTATGATATTCTTCTTGATTACCAAAGGCTTTTTATCATAAAAGGAAAGGAACACTCCCTATGAAAAACGAAACAAGAAAAGCAATGAAATTGTCGGGAATTGCGATTGCTGCAACAGCCGCAGCATCTGCCACCGCCTATCTGACAACACGGCTTCTGACCAGAGAGGCTTTGGATCGGGAAGAACCCAGAGTGTTTCAAAAAGCTGGCAATCTGATCTCTGGCACCCAATCCGGGAATGCCTTTCAGGAGGAATTGCGAAATGCGGCCGAAAAGCTGGCGCAGAAAGAAAATGAAACGGTGGAGATCACCGGCCATGATGGGGTGACTCTGGTAGGGCACTGGATTCCCTGTGAGAATGCAAAGCGGGTCATCATCGCCATGCACGGCTGGCGCTCTGCATGGTACAAAGACTTTGGAATGGTTTCCGATTGTTGGGAGAGGAATGGATGCAGCGTCCTGTATGCAGAGCAGCGGGGTCAGGGAAACAGCGGCGGTGATTTCATTGGCTTCGGCCCAATCGAACGCTATGACTGTCTGGACTGGATCCACTGGGTTAGTGAGCGATGCGGCACGGAACTCCCCATTTACCTTTGCGGCGTATCCATGGGCGCTACCACAGTTTTGATGGCGGCGGGGCTGGATCTGCCCGAAAATGTCCACGGAATTATGGCGGACTGCGGCTTTACTTCGCCACACGCCATTTGGAAGCATGTTGCCAATAACAACCTGCACATTCCCTTCCGGCTTCGCGGCATTCTGGCGGATACGCTGTATGAACGGAAAACCCAGTCGGATGCTGCATACGACTCTACCGTTGACGCGCTGCGTCACTGCCGCGTTCCCGTCATGCTGATTCACGGAGCCGACGACCATTTCGTTCCGCTGGAAATGACTTATGAGAATTACACTGCCTGCGCATCCCCCAAGAAGCTGTTTATTGTACCTGGCGCGGATCATGGTATGAGCTATTTCGTGGACAGAGAAGGCTATGAAGCTGCCGGACTGGATTTCTGGCGGCAGTATGACTGATATTGCCCTATGAAGAAAGAGAAAGCTGTCCCGCAGCAAATGGAGCAAGTGCCCGCTCAGCGCTATCAGGAAGATATTGCCAATGGTCTGTCTCAGGAACAGGTACAGGAGCGGATAGACGGCGGCTGGACAAATGAAACGGTAACGGCAGAGTCGAAAACCGTGGGACAGATTGTGAAAAGCAATCTGCTCACTTACTTCAACCTGATTTTTGCCATACTCGCGATTCTTGTCGTTGCGGCAGGCTCTTTTCGCAGTCTGACCTTCCTGCCGGTAGTCATCGCCAACCTGTTTATCGGTATCCTTCAGGAAATCCGTGCGAAGAAAACGTTGGATCAGCTTACCATGCTGAACGCACCCAAAGCAGAAGTTGTTCGGAATGGTCAAATCTCAGAAATCCCGGCTGAGGAACTGGTGCTGGACGATATTGTGATTTTCCGGGCAGGCGACCAGATTTGTGCCGATGCGATTGTATTGGACGGAAGTGTTTTGGTCAACGAGGCTCTGCTGACCGGTGAATCGGACGAGCTGCGAAAGGAACTGGGGGATTTTCTGATGTCCGGCAGCTTTGTTGTCTCCGGCGAGTGCTATGCCCGACTGGAGCGGGTAGGCGCGGATTCCTACATCTCCGAATTAACGCTGGAAGCCAAGGCACAGGATCAGAAGAAGCACTCCGAGATGCTCCGGGTGCTGGACAGACTGGTGGGCATTGTGGGTATTTTGATTGTCCCTATTGGTGTTTTCCTGTTTGTGCAGCAGTATGTGTTCTCCGGCGCATCCTTCCAGAGCAGTATTCTTTCCATGGTAGCTGCCGTGGTTGGAATGATCCCGGAGGGGTTGTATCTGCTGGCAAGCGTTGCGCTGGTGGTCAGCGTGATCCGCCTGGCATCCCAAAAGGTGCTGGTTCACGATATGAAGTGCATCGAAGCCCTTGCCAGAGTTGATGTGCTGTGCGTGGACAAAACCGGAACTATCACGGAAAATGAGATGCAGGTCAGCAGCGTCATTCCCATGGAGGGCTTTGATCCAACCCAGGGTGTTGGCCTGAAAGCGCAGATCAGTACGCTGATTGCTGCGATGCCCGAGGGGAATCTGACCATGCAGGCGCTGAAGCGTTACTTCAAAACACCGCTCAAGAAAAATGCCGAAGCTGTGTTTCCCTTCTCCTCTACATACAAGTATTGCGCTGCTGTTTTCCTGGATAATGCCTATGTCCTCGGCGCGCCGGAGTTTGTCCTACGCGGTGATTATGAGAAGTACCGTCCCCTGATGGAAAGTTACAGCGCGGACGGTTTTCGGACGGTTCTGTTCGGCAGGTACGAAGGAACACCGGACGGACAGGCGTTGACGGAATCTGTGATTCACATGGGGCTGATTCTGCTGACCAATCCCATCCGCCGGGATGCGCCGGAGACTTTCCGTTACTTTGCGCAGCAGGGCGTTACCATCAAGGTCATCTCCGGCGATAACCCGCTGACCGTTTCGCAGATTGCCGCAGAAGCGGGCATCACTGGCGCGGAGAACTATGTGGATGCATCCACACTGGAAACGGAGGAAGCTCTGTGGACTGCGGCGGAGCAATATACCGTATTTGGACGGGTCACACCTGAGCAGAAGCGGCTGCTTGTCCGGGCATTGCAGAGCGCGGGACATACCGTGGGCATGACGGGAGACGGTGTCAATGATGTGCTTGCTCTGAAGGAAGCGGACTGTTCCGTTGCAATGGCATCGGGATGTGATGCCGCGGCACAGGTCTCCCAGCTGGTTTTGCTGGAATCCGATTTCTCCGCCATGCCATCGGTGGTGGCGGAAGGACGGCGGGTAGTCAACAACATCCAGCGTTCTGCAAGCCTGTTTCTGGTGAAGAACATTTTTTCTTTCCTGATGGCGGTGTTCTCCGCCT
>CAMFBN010000078.1 GCA_945948535.1 uncultured Clostridia bacterium | reverse complement strand
TAATTGGACATATTGGACTATTTGGACTAGAAATATTCATTGATATTCACTATGGGACCCATGGCATTCAAGAGGTCAGCGGTTCGATCCCGCTTATCTCCACCAAAAGGGGTTGTTAAAAAAGCCCCCCAACACAGTAGCCAGTGCCGAATGGCACTGGCTACAAAAAAGTATAAGGAACGGCTGCAGCCAGTTGAGGTTGCAGCCGTTTTGTAGTATCATAAAGTTACCATCCCCATGAATGAAACCAACCAGAGAACCGTTGCGCCCCAGAAAGTCGGTGGTGCAGGTCAGCTTCCCCGGCAGGGGTGGAGCGTTGGCATACTACAACGACCAGTTCGACTTGAAGGTCGGGGATCGGGTATATGTGGAGGGCAAACTGGAAGGTCAGTTGGGGTATGTGTCTGCGGTAAACTACAACTTCAATATCAAGCTGTCGGAATACAAGCGGGTCATTGCCCTGGTGGATACCCATGTCCACGGGCAGTTGTACATCGCCGGCTCCCACTTCCTGACCTTCGACCCATACGTTATTCCGGCAGCGCAGGTGACCACATGGTTCAAGGCATCTGCCGCGGATAATGAGGAATACGCCAGCGGCAGTGACGGCACGTCCTTCCATCTGGACAGCCTGCAGGAGATGCACGTTAGCAATGCCATTGCGGAACGGGGACACAACTACTACATGGAAAACCGGGTTCGTTACCTCTGCCTGAACGGCACAAAGGGGTATGCCATCGTGGAGGGGACGCAGCCCTATACCGTTGAGTTCGAGTATGAGAATGGCGAGATTCGGAATTTGCTGTGTGACTGCTTTTGCAGCTACCCCTGCAAGCATGAGGTTGCGGCGATGCTCCAGCTGCGGGAATCACTGGCAGTAATTGAGGAGCGGTATTCCGAAGCGTACGCACAATCTGGCTATTTTGCGGCCATCAGCAAGGGGACACTGTTCTCCTTCGCCATTGATGGAAACGACGGCGGCAGTATCACTCTGTAATCCGTTTTTAACTGTACTTCATGCCTCGAAAGAATCGATGTACTTACGTGCGGACTCCTTGGAGAAATCTGCATACAACACCTCGTCATCGTCGGGAGCAACTGCATAGTATGAATCGATATATCCGCCGCACTTTGGCATCGGAAGCAAATTTTCAATATGACCCGGAGGGCTTTCTGGAAATCAAGCTTCCAGGGCATCACCGCACAATGGGAGCTGCGGGCTTCGGCGGATCTTTTGCCCCAATCGTGCAGTATGAAAAGTGGAAAATACATCCAGTATTCCCGCATTTTCCATACTTTCGCTTGCGTCAAAATTTCTCGTCGAATCTCCTTGTCCCATTATGCGGTGATGCCCTAGTTTTTTCGCTTCAATTCCGTTGACGGGACAATCTCTGTTTGCTATGATGTAAAGAAAATGGGGTGATGAATGTGAGCCAGAAAAGCAGTCTCGTGAAAAACAGAAAATATTGTTCTGGTTGTCCGGAACTGATGGATGTATTCTGTGACAGCGACTTTGCCACATATGGCAATTTGCCCGGCATTCGTTTTTCTCGCAGCCAGACTTTGGGGACAGGCGGAATCTGTTGTGATTTCCGATTCGCGAGAGAGTGAGAATTGCATCGCTGGGTTGGGACGGGGAATGATATCCCTTTTACTCCCCCGGTGATGCAGCTCCATCCCAAGGCTCCGCTGCGCCGCGCCTTCCCATTACGCCACACCGCCTACACCCGAACAGGCGGATTCTGCTAACACAAACTCCTGGGTTTCACGTCCGGGAGGACGCAGAAGCCGCCTGTTCTGTGGCTGGCTGAAAGCGTTTGTTCCTGCCCCGAGCAACCCCTTTCAGCCACCTACGGTCGCCAAAGCACAAATGGATAATGGTTTGTGGGCGCTCATTTCTCATCGCAAGGTTGATTCCAGCAACGGCAATGCCGATGACACACACGATCACCAGCAGTATTTTTCCGACTTTTCTCATAAAACCTCCTGTCTTTCCCATCCCCGGCTATGGAAAAGGCCCAGCACCGCCGTGAAGCCGGAGCAGGCGAACACGCTGAACCGTTCCGGGATGCCGAAGTACGCATGGGGAAGAACGGCTGTGCCCACAGCGCCGGTGATCATCAGGCACAGCGAGAAAAGCGCCCATTTCCCCAGAGCGGGGCAGGATTTCTGCCGCAGACCGCCGTAGGCAATCAGAGTCAGGGATGCGATGGACAGCAGCACCACCGCCGCCGTGACAATGAGATGCATCACATCCTGAAACTGCACGGAAATACCCGCCTGGGTCAGGGGGAACATGGTGTAGCCCAGGGTGGAAATCCAGTTCATCAGGGTAAACAGATAAATGCCCGCCCGAACTATCCGATTGAAATGATCTTTTACCGTTACGCAGCACATGGTCACGCAGACGATGCCGCAGGGCATATACAGGGCGCCCAGCTGGCTCCACAGGACCCGTGACGGAGCGGTGTCTGCAGACAGGTCGCTGACCGCCTGAGACATCCAGTCGTACCCCGGGTAAGCCAGGGGTGAAAAAACCACGGCGGCGGTGTAGGACAGCAGGCTCACCAGTCCCAGCCAGCCCAGCTTTCGCGCCAACTTCTCATTCATGTTCGGCACCTCCCAGATTCTGCTGACACCACTGTATCGGCGCAGACAGATTTTCAATACTGACCCGGCTGCCGCCGTGTTCCATCAGTTCCAGCAGGTCGTCCTCCTCAGGCGTCCGGTCGATTTTCTCTGCCAGCGCTTTTCCCGCCGTGCTGGTAATCATGAGCATCATCAATTTCTGTACGCCCCGCAGCTTGTGGGGCAGGTAGCCGCCCTGTAGTGTAAACAACTCTACCTCGGCGGGGATGTTGTTTTTCTCCCGAACCTCCCGCTGCTGCTTTCCGGCAGGCTCCATTCCCACGGCACAGACCATGGGAATTTCAAACCGCCTGACCGCGTCCGCATAGCCCTGAATGCCGCCTGCCATAATCCAACCCAGATAGATGATCTGCGCGCCGGATTTCAGGGTTTTCTTCGCTTCCTCCAGAGAGTAGACGGGTAAATCTGTCTCATGTCCCAGCAGTTTGGCATACCGCTCGGTTGTGCCTGTGTTCGATGTGTAAACAATTGCCTGAATCATGTTTTTTCCTTCTTTCGAAAGTCAAAACCCCCAGCTAAGCCGGGGGCTTGAATAAGCCCTAGAAGGGCTTTTTACTGGCCTCACCCCTAAAGGGGCCCCGAAAGTCTGCCGACCGCATTCTCGTTTCGGGCTGCCCCTAAAGGGGCTTTATTTATGCCTTCTGGTTCGAGCTACCCGTAAACGGGTCGACATATTCCTTTATGCTCATTTGATCTGCTATCTGATCTTCACGCAGCTGATTCTGAATATACTCCTTTATCTGCTTTTTATTTCTTCCTACCGTATCCACATAGTACCCTCTTGCCCAGAAATGTCTATTCCCATACTTGTACTTGAGATTTGCATGGCGGTCGAATATCATCAGGCTGCTTTTTCCTTTGAGATATCCCATTATTTGTGAGACACTATACTTCGGCGGAATACTAAGGAGCATATGGATATGATCGGGGCATGCTTCAGCCGCAATTATTTCGATACCTTTCTGCTGGCATAGCTGTCTCAAGATTTTTCCGATATCCGCCTTTGGATATTACATATCGGGCGTAAAATATTAGCGCAGGAGTGGAGCCGCAGTCCGGTAAGAGCTTCACCGTAAAATACGGATATGGTGCTCCATAACCGGCCTTTTCTCTGACCGGGGTGCCCGTTTTCCATATCTACGCACAATACAGACAGAAAGTGTGATCATGGCATGAATACCTACCTGAACCGGGAGCTGTCCTGGCTGAAATTCAATGAACGGGTGCTGGAGGAGGCAGAAAGCCGGGAGGTTCCGCTGTGCGAGCGGCTGACCTTCGCCTCCATTTACCAAAGCAATCTGGATGTATTTTTTATGGTGCGGGTCGGCTCCCTGATGGATCAGATGCTGCTAAGTAAGAATCTCCGGGACAATAAGACCCAGATGACCGCTGAGGAGCAGATCAAAGCCATTGGGAAAACCGTGACCCGTCTGAACCGCCGCAAGGACGCCGTCTATACCGAGCTGATGGAGCGTATGGAGGGCTATGGCGTCCGCCTGGTGAATTTCCAGAAGCTGGGAAGCCGGGAAAGCGGTGAACTGGAGCGGTACTTTGACACGGAAATCGCACCCCTGACCTCTCCCACAACGGTAAGCCGGCGGCAGCCCTTCCCCTTCCTGCATAATAAGGAAATCTACGCCGTGGGGGTTCTGGCAGGAAAAAGCGGGCAGGAGAAGCTGGGCATTATCCCCTGCGGCACCGGCGTCATCCCCCGGCTTATTGGCGTCCCCGGACAGCCGGGGGCGCATATGCTGTCTGAAGAACTGATCCTTCATTTCCTGCCCAAGGTATTCAGCGGCTACCGGGTGGTGTCCAAATCCCTGATTCGGGTAACCCGAAACGCAGATATCGATGCCGACGCGCTGTACGACGAGGATTTGGACTACCGGGAATTCATGGCGAAGCTCATTAAGCGCCGCCGTCGGCTGGCTCCCGTGCGGCTGGAGCTGTCCCGGGAGTTGGACGGCGACATTGTCAAAACTCTCTGCGCCTATACGGATGTGAAGCAGGATGCGGTTTTTCGCTGCCGCTCGCCGCTGGATCTGAGCTTCCTGTTCCAGATTGAGGATATTCTGCGTCAGCGCACGGAGCTGTTCTACGAAAAGCGGTTCCCCCAACGTTCTGCCCAGTTCCGCCCCGGCTGCCCGGTGATCCCCCAAATCCGGGAGGGGGATAAGCTGCTGTCCTATCCCTATGAGAGCATGAAGCCTTTTTTGGATTTTTTGCAGGAAGCGGCGGGTGACCCTAATGTGGTCTCCATCAAAATGACCCTGTACCGGGTGGCACGGCACAGCAAAATCATCGAAAGCCTGATCGAAGCGGCGGAAAACGGCAAAAGCGTGCTGGCGCTGGTGGAACTCAAGGCCGCTTTGACGAGGAGAACAACATCGAGTGGTCCCGGCGGCTGGAGGAGGCAGGCTGTCAGGTGATTTATGGACTGGACGGCTTCAAGGTGCACAGCAAGCTCTGCCTTGTGACCCGCCGGGAAAACGGGAAAACCGAGTATTTCACCCAAATCGGCACCGGCAACTACAATGAAAAGACCGCCCGGCCCTACACCGACCTGTCTCTCATGACGGCGGATACCTCCATTGGTCTGGAAGCCGCAGCGGTGTTTCAGGCCCTTGCCAAGGGAGAAACCGTGGAAAACTCCCAGCAGCTGCTGGTGGCGCCCAAGTGCCTGCAAAACCGGATTTTGGACATGATCGATGAAGAAATCAACGCCGCACGGCAGGGCCTGCCCGCCTATATCGGCGTAAAAATCAACTCCCTGACGGATAAGGTAATCATCGACCGCCTGATTGCCGCCTCTCAGGCGGGAGTGAAAATCGACCTGATCGTCCGGGGCATCTGCTGCCTGCTGCCCGGTGTGCCGGGGGCTACGGACAATATCCGGGTTATCAGCATTGTGGGGCGGTTTCTGGAGCACTCCCGGATTTACATTTTCGGCGTGGAGCAGCGGCAGCGGGTATACATTGCTTCCGCCGATTTCATGACCCGCAACACCCTGCGGCGGGTGGAGGTAGCGGCCCCCATTTTGGATGCGCAGCTGCGCCGCAGCTTGAGCGATATGTTTGGGGTCATGCTCCGGGACAACCGGCAGGCACGGGAATTGCAGTCCTCCGGAGAATATGTGCGCGTACGCAATCAGGGAAAGGCAACAAATGCGCAGGAGTTCTTTTACGGGCAGGCCTATGAGCAGGCCTCCGCTGAGCAGCCGGCAGCCCGGCAGGATACCATAGAGCCGCCGCAAGCGGTTCCCGCGGTGCCGGCTCCTGCCGCCGACCCAAGGCAGGTCCCGCACTTTGGGAGCTGGCTGCATACCGCAATGGATAAGTTGAGAAAACAGTAAGGAGATTTCTATGCAATACGCTTTAATTGATATGGGTTCCAACAGTATCCGGCTGACCGTATACGATCTGGACAAAACCAGTTTCAAAATTCTGTTCAAGAAGAAAATCATGGCAGGTCTTGCCGCATTTGTGAAAGACGGCATTCTGACCCAGGACGGTATTGACTGTGCATGCAACTGCCTTCAGGTATTCCAGCACACGCTGGAGCGGCTTCACATTGAAAACCTTGCCGTGTTCGCAACGGCCTCCCTGCGGAATGTGGAAAATACCGATCAGGCGCTGGAGCAGATTCAACAGGCCACCGGTATTTGCGTCGAGGTACTCTCCGGCGAGATGGAGGCGGAATGCGGATATTACGGCGCAATCACCGATGTGCAGGTGGACGATGGCCTGTTCGTGGATATTGGCGGCGCCAGCGCGGAATTGGCGCTGTTTTCGTAGGGAACGCTGCAAAAGGCAGGAAGCATTCCCGTAGGTTCTCTGAAGCTGTACCGGGACTGCGTGAAAAAGATCATGCCCGGAAAGGAATCCCGGCAGCGGATCGAGAAAGCCATTTGCAAGGCCTTTGAAAACAGTGATCTGAAGGAAATCCCCAAACAGAAGCAGATTGTCGGCGTAGGCGGCACCATCCGGGCAACTCTGCGGCTGTGCAAAAAGCTCTGCGGGCTGCCGGAGGACAGCCGAACCTTTCACCGGGAGCATCTGGAAGCGCTGACCAGATACCTGTGCAAAAATGATAAGGATGCTATGGATCTGATTCTGCTCTATGAGCCGGAACGAATCCACACGCTGGTGCCCGGTGTTCTGCTGCTGCGCTATCTGATGGACCAGTATGGCGCGCAGGCGGTTACGGTCAGCCACTACGGTGTCCGGGAAGGGTATCTTCACCAGAAAATTCAGCCCTCCCTGCCGGACAATTCCTGACACCCAAAATCAACAGATGGCAAAGGGCAGGGGCTCCAGGCGGCAGCAGGCAACCGCCGCCATATCCCCCGGGAAGACATCCCCGGTTTTGATACTATTTCTTAATAAAATTATTTAATTTTATCAAGAAGACACCGCCTGACGGCGTTGTCGTTTCCGTGATTTTCGGAATAGAAAATCACGGAAACCCGTCTCATTATGATCTTCACATTCCGATGCTCCAGCCGCTCTACTATGGCGCGGATCATCTGTATGCTGGCATCTTCCGGAACATAAGATCTTCCGCGCATGAGAACCACCACCCTTACTTACAACCGCCCAATACTCCGGCTGTCAATCGGGCTGCATCAGCCGCCGCAGACACCCAACCGGGACTGAATTTTTCGGCAATGCCGCACGGCGGGCACAGGCTTCGCCCTTCCTATACCATAAAAAAATAGTAAGCGATACCCGGTCCATGACCCAGGTATCGCTTATGTTTTGCTTGT
>CAMFBN010000077.1 GCA_945948535.1 uncultured Clostridia bacterium | reverse complement strand
GATGGTTACTTCCATCTGTATTCCTCCGTTCAGATTTTTTGTGAGAATCTGAACGGAAACGGTGGGGATCGGCAGCGAGGAAGGCGCAGAAAAACGCCCAACCGGCATACCGGATGAGCGATAGATGAACAAATGTGATGAACAACTACATCGTATAGTTCATGTACGTTGCCGCAGAAGTCCTGCATGTGGGCCAGGCTTTTTTTGAAAGGTGTGGCCCTTTCTTTCTACGGCAGCGGTCTACAATCAAGGCGGCTTCCTCCTGTCAGCCGCCGAGAGCATAAAAACGGCGGCTCTGAAAATCAAAGCCGCCGTGGTATTCATATTTGGGCATGAGAAATGACTGCCCAGCAGCGGCTTTTTTTCTTTTCTGCCGCTGGGCAGATGCAATCAGCATTATGTTGTAGGTAAGATCTATTGTGAGCCTGAATGAAAAGAGCCTGCTTACTCTGTGATGCGATTTCACAGGAAAGCAGGCTCTGCGTTCTACGTCTGGCTCATTTGCTTACGGTCATTTTCAGTTGTTTGATGTCGACCCGGACTTCTATTTTGCATTTGGGGCAGTACAGTGGGAAATTAAGTACCACTGTATCCTCACATACTTTGGTTCGGGTCTTGCTGCCACAGATGGGACAGTGAAGGATAGTGAATCCGTAGACAGTATGTCATTGCGAAAAATGAGCCTGCTGCCCGCATGATTGGGGGTAGCAGGCTCTGTGTTTTGCATCGGGCTTATTTGCTTACGGTCATTTTCAGTTGCACAATATCGACCCTGACTTCGGTTTTACACTTGGGGCAGTACAGCGGAAAATTAAGTACCACTGTATCCTCGTATACTTTGGTTCGGGTCTTGCTGCCGCAAATCGGGCAGTAAACCCATTGAGCTCCGTCTTGTTCGTTATTCATGTGAGTTTCCTTCATGTTATTGGGTTAATCAAACTATTCTGTGTATATAAACCTATTATGTATCTCTGCAAGCGGTTTCTTGATTTATCGAGCTATCAATGGGCCCCGTAGAGGGCTTCTTCCTCTGCGGTGGCGGCACGGACTTCCATGCCTTTTTCCCAAACAAGAATTGAGTTCTCTGGATCATCTTTGATTCCGAGATATATTCTTGTTACAGGAACACATGATTCATCATTCAACCATGCAAATGCACTTTCGGGATCAAAGCCGATAAAGCAACTGCATCACCAATTTTTTCATACGGCGGTCTCAGCTTTAAAAACAGGAACTCACAATCTGTCTGCCTGCGGCCATTCAGAATATAATCCCGCAATGCGGCGGCTGTCTTTTCTGTGAGCGGAAGCCTGACAGGATAACCCGTTTTCTGCTGCTGGATATGCAGTTCTTTTCTCGCCCAGTCAATGTCGGTCAGCTTCAGATTTATGATATCCGAGGCACGCAATCCCAGTTCAGACCCCAAAAGGATAATCGCCAGATTTCGTTTTCCCTTTACAGTGCTCAGGTCGATCTGTGCCAGAATGCGATTCAGTTCCTGCGTTGTCAGCGGCTGCTGGATTTTTTCTTCCCGGGTAACAGAAACCGAAAACAATCCCTCAAAGGGAATATCCAGTCTCCCGGTGTCCCGCAGAAATTCATGGAACCGTTTTGTATAGTAGAGAATGTTCCGCAGACTGCCGCGGGTAACTTCTTTGGAACAGGACAGGATAAACCCGGCCAGATCGGATGTTTTTATTTTCCTCACATCTGTAATGCCAATGCTTCGCAGGTAATTCAGATAACGGCGGATCACCCAGGAATAGTCGTATTTTGTGTTAGCGTCACGGCTCAAAGTCTGCATAAATTCTTCAAGCAGAGCTTTGTCCTCATCAAACAGTCGGTATTTTTGTTTTAGTTTGTGCATTGTCCAGGAAAGAGTGCCAGTATTGTAATACTCTGTGAGCCGCTCTAGGCATTTACGTTTGCCCAAATAGTGATCCTGTTTGATTTCTCCCCGCTCATATCGTGATTCCAATTCCTGCTGAAATTCTCTCAGTAATATGGGGTTATAATACGCCTCCCCATGAGCCGAACAATAATCTCGAATCACCTTCATATACCCATAGCTTTGCCCATAAACCGTGCGCGGTGACAACTTCAGCTTATCACGCATGCACACTGATGTTTGGTCTATGAGATCATCCAGGAGAATCCGCCTATCCATTACCTTTCACATCCTTGTAATTTAGATTCAGGTTGCCCTGTAATCAACATTATACAAAAAAACAGGAATGGAAAAATGGACTTGGTTATACCGACTTTTGCAAAAACACGGGTTTCTTTCCCATTAAAGGACAAAATGTTATACCGACTTTTCTTCCCAAAACTGCTGGTACAGTGGGGCTTTTTTGAAAAGTCGGTATAACACAAAAGTCGGGATAACGGCTAGTATCCAGAATTCCGGATACTAGTAGCAAGCAATGCGTATGGCGCGCCATATGTGAAAAACGCTCATTTCCGCTCCGACGGATTTGAGCGTTTTCTGCTTGTTGAGGCGCTGCCCCAATCCCCGGAGAACACAGGCTTGTGTTCTGGCAACGCTGAAATAAGCAGCGGCTGCGCGATTTTGCAATCGCTGAAACTGAGCGTCAGGAACCATTCGCCAGATCGTGATTCACCAGTGCTGTGTAATAATTGCTGATGGTGGTTGGGGCATTAAACAGCACTGTCAGCAGGTATTGCTTGATGTTCCGAACCTTGGTGGTATTTTCCTTCATGCATTTCAAAACGAACTGGATGTGCTCGCTGTTTAACTTCAGAAAACGGGAGCGCACGACCTCGTGAGGGAAGTCCGTGCTGGCTACCCTGGTGACCTTTCGTTTGGAACAGACCACTTCCAGCATCAGTTCCAGAATCTCATCGATGGAATCTGCGTCGCATGGGTGTTGCTGCTTCAGATTCTCATACTCGATGTTTTCGCAAATCAGATCCCGATATTCCTGATATGCATTTGCCGATTCGCTTCGTTTCGCTTCCGACGATTTCGGGAAAGAAGGAATTGAATCGGTATTTTGTAAATCCGTACTTTGTTTTTCTTTATTTGATTTCTTAGTATTTATTTGCGTTGGATTATCCTGCAACGGTTTTCCCGGTGCTGGAATATCCGATGACGGCTTTTCCGGTGACGGATTTGCAGAAATAGGGCGTTCATAAATGATGTACTCATTGACGCTGAACTTGCCGCTGGCATCGGTGGTCTGGTGGCGCTGAACATACCCGGCTCGTTCAAGTTCGTTTACGGCGGAGCGGATGGCATCTTTGCTTTCCCGATTGATGTACGCAAGACCAGACAGCGTGTAGTCCCAGTCATCCGGTAAGGAAAGCATTTGGGATAGCAGCCCCTTTGCCTTGAGGGATAGGCGTTTATCCCGCAGATGATGATTGCTCATTACTGTGTAGTCCCGGGTTCGTTCCAGTCGAAATACTGCCATTATTGTAAAGCCTCCTTATATTTTTGGGCATAGAAAAAGCCGCAGTCTGAAATTATGTCAGAACTGCGGCTCAATTCATGTCAGTGTTTAATTAGTGTTGATAAATCTATTTTTGTAAAAAATTCTATATTTACTTTATGATACTATACGATATAATAGTACTATACACATTACATAAGTGAGGAGGTAATCCATGAAGAAGAACGCAAACTCCATCGCTATCTATTCCCGAAAGTCCAAGTTCACTGGCAAGGGTGAAAGCATCGGGAATCAGATTGAGCTTTGCAAAGAATACATTCGGGCGCATTATGGGGATGATGCCCTTGACCATCTGGTGGTTTATGAGGATGAAGGTTTCTCCGGCGGCAATCTGAACCGTCCGGATTTTAGGAAGATGATGGCTGCTGCCAAGGAGCGGAAGTTCAAGGCAATCATTGTATACCGGCTCGACCGAATCAGCCGTAATATCAGCGACTTTTCCAGCTTGATTGAAGAACTGGCAAGGTTGGACATTGCCTTTGTGTCTATCAAGGAGCAATTTGATACCGGTTCTCCCATGGGCCGTGCCATGATGTACATTGCCTCCGTATTCTCACAGCTGGAACGGGAGACCATTGCGGAGCGTATTCGGGACAATATGCACGAGCTGGCGAAGACCGGACGCTGGCTGGGCGGTACAACGCCCACCGGCTTTGAATCCGAAGGGGAAGAGAAGGTCACGGTGGATGGCAAGAAAAAGAAAACCTTCAAGCTGAAGCTGGTGCCCCAGGAAGCGGAAATCGTTCGGTTGATTTATGACCTATTCTCTGAAACCAATTCGCTGACCATGACAGAAGCGGAGCTGATGAGGCAGAGAATCGTCACCCGGAATGGGAATTACTTCACCCGCTTTTCCATCAAAGCCATTTTGCAGAACCCGGTCTACATGATCGCAGACCAGGAAGCCTATGACTATCTGACGGAGAAAGAAGCGGACCTGTTCTCTGACAGGACGGCTTTTGACGGCAAGCATGGTATCATGGCCTACAACCGGACGGATCAGGAGAAGGGCAAAACCACCCAGTACAATCCGGTCAACGAATGGATCGTTGCGGTGGGCAAGCATCCCGGACTGATTCCTGGAAATACCTGGGTTCGTGTGCAGGAGACGTTGGAGCAGAACAAGTCCAAGGCGTTCCGCAGACCGAAATCAAATGAATCGCTGCTGACGGGGCTTTTGTATTGCCGCTGCGGAAATCGGATGTATCCCAAGCTCTCCAAACGGAGAACTGCCGATGGGGATGTGATCTTTACTTATGTCTGCAAGCTGAAGGAGCGCAGCCAACGCAGTCTCTGCAACAACCGAAACGCCAATGGCAACACCATGGATCTGGCGGTGGTGGAGCAGGTGAAGCGGCTGAACGACCACAATGCGGAATTCATTGACCAGATGGAGAAGAGCCGGAAGTTCTATACCGGCAACCGTGTTCAGTATGAGGAACAGCTTGCCGCTCTTCAAAAGGACAAAGCGGAAGTTGAAAAGAAGATCGAAGGCTTGGTAGATTCTCTCATTGAATTGGGCGACAGCGCCGTCAAGGTTCGTGTTGCAAAGCGGATTGAAGCCCTGACTGCGGAAAGCGATGCGCTGGAAACCAGAATTCAGGAACTGATTGCTTTGACTTCTCAGCACGCCATGAGCGATATTGAATTTGATGTTCTGCGGCAGCTGCTGTCTGTGTTCCAGGAGAACATTGACGATATGCCTCTGGAGCAGAAGCGGGCGGCGATCCGCACGGTGGTTCGCAAGGTCATCTGGGACGGCGTGAATGCCCACATCGTTCTGTTCGGTGCTGACGAGGAAGAAATCGAGATGCCTGACATCACGCCGCTGCTGACAGAGCAGGAGGAAGCTTTGGAACCCTTTGCAGATGTCGATTACGAAGAAGACTTGGAAAACGTTGCCGAATCTGAAAGCGCATCTATGACGCCTTGGCGGGAGGATAGCAAATGAAATCCTGATGTATTTCCGCTCCCAGCGCAAGAGCGCGCAGGATGTGTCACTGTCAGACTACATCGAAACCGGGGCGGACGGTGCGCCGCTGGCGTTGATGGATGTGGTGGCGGAGGACTGCGACCTGCTGGAGCAGATTTGCAGCCGGGAAATGGCGCAACAGCTCCGCCGCGCCATGGACAGCTGCCTGACATCACAGGAAAAGCAGGTCATCGTCCTTCGCTATGGACTGAACGGTCAGCCGCCCAAACGGCAGCGGGAGGTGGCGCAAATTACGGGAATTAGTAGAAGCTACGTTTCAAGAATCGAAAAAAAAGCGCTGGGAAAGCTCCGGGAAGCGCTGGAGGGGTAAAATGCGCTCCAAAGGGTGATTTTATTTGACTACTGTATGCCTCTCTGCTATAATATAGAGCAAAAAATGCGGATAATGCCGCCCTTTGGAGGAAAAAAACATGAGAATGAGAAGAATGCGCAATCTGGAGCCCCGGACGGAAAAGTGTGCCGCCTACCGGATCGCCGAACCGGAGGCCCGGAAGGGCTGCTGGCGGGCGCTGAAGCCGGACTGCACCGCGCTGTGGGTGGAGGTAGGCTGCGGCAAGGGCAAATTCACCGCTGAGACCGCTCAGGCCAACCCCGATGTACTGCTCATCGCCGTGGAGCGCTGCCGGGAGGCCATGGTGGTGGCCATGGAGAAAGCCCGGGACATGGGGCTGACCAACGTGTTCTACATCGACATGGACGTGGCGAATATGGAGGAAATATTCGCTCCCGGGGAAATTGACCGGCTGTTTATCAACTTCCCCGATCCCTGGCCCCGGAAGAAAAACGCCAAGCGCCGGCTGACCCACCGGAGTTTTCTGGATAAATACTGCCGTGTGGTTCGGGAGGGCGGCGAGCTGCACTTCAAGACCGACAACGCGCCGCTGTTCGAATATTCCCTGGAGGAATTCGCGGCCTGCGGTCTGGAAGTGAAGAATCTCACCCGTGACCTGCACAAGGACGGTATCGTGGGCATCATGACCGGGTATGAGGAAAAATTTTACAGTCTGGGCACCCCCATCAACCGCTGTGAGGTGGTGTGCAAGCCCTTCCTTTTGCCCCCGGAGGAAAAGAAGAAGCCCCAGGAGGGTGCGGAATGAACGAAGTGCTTTGCCAACTTCATGACCGGAAGTCCGTCCGGGCCTACGAAGACCGCCCGGTGGAGCCGGAAATCAAGCGGGCCGTGCTGGAAGCGGCGATTCAGGCGCCCACGGCGGGCAACATGGCCCTGTACACCATTCTGGACATCACCGACCCGGAAATCAAGGGGTTGCTGGCGAAAAGCTGTGACGATCAGCCCTTTATCGCGAAAGCCCCTATGGTGCTGATTTTCTGCGCCGACTACCGCCGCTGGTACGATGTGTTCTGCCGGTATGTGGAGGACGTCCGAAAGCCGGACATAGGCGACCTGTTCCTTGCGGAGGCGGACGCCCTGATTGCCGCCCAGAACGCGGTGGTTGCCGCCCAAAGTATGGGGCTGGGCAGCTGCTACATTGGCGATATCACGGAAAATTACGAATACCATAAAAGGCTGCTGAAGCTGCCAAAATATGTAGTTCCCGCTGCCATGCTCTGCTTCGGGTATCCTACGGTGCAGCAGCGGAATCGCCCCAAGCCGCCCCGGCACCTTGTGGAGGCGCTGGTGCACGAAAATGGCTATGATTTGGATAAGGCGGCGCAGATGCCGCGAATGCTGGGGTTCCAGCAGGGAAAATCCGGGGAAGTGCTGGAAGACTATATCCGCCGGTTCTGTCAGCGGAAGTGGAACAGCGATTTTAGTGTGGAAATGAGCCGCTCCTGCACCGAAATGGTGCAGGATTGGTGTGAAAGGTGACAAATATGACAACGTACTGTGGAGGAAGCTGTGATGTAGCCGTCATCGGCGCGGGCCACGCGGGTATCGAGGCCGCGCTGGCTGCCGCCCGGCTGGGGCTGCATACCATCCTCTTTACCATCAATCTGGATGCCGTGGGCAATATGCCCTGCAACCCCGCCATCGGCGGCACCGG
>CAMFBN010000076.1 GCA_945948535.1 uncultured Clostridia bacterium | reverse complement strand
AACGAAAGCTTTTTTGTTTACATCACTCAAAATATGAGTCTTAATTTGAAAGGAAGCTGTGAAGAACTAAGCATATCTGCGGAAGATTTTCTGCCATAGGCATGCCTTTTCCTATTAGAAGATGGGAATACTTTCCTCGGTATAATGAATCCCTGACGATTATCATGTCCGTGCGCTGACTGGCGACATCGATATTATAGTTAAGTGTTTGCTTTTTTAGTAAAACGGTGTATAATGTTTACAGAATAGATACTAGACTAGGAGATTTCGCCATGGGAATTAAGGAAATTGCTGCAGCAGCCAATGTATCACCTGCCACGGTATCGAATGTGCTGAACGGAAAGAATAATGTCAGTGTTGAAACAAGAGAGCGGATTCTGGAGCTATGTGAAGCAATGGGGTATTCTGTTGGCCGTCACGGGAAACACAATATGCAGAATGCCAATCGGACGATTTTGTTCAACTTCAGTGACTTTGACAGGCAATTCTATCTGAAAATAATCCAGGGAATCAGCGACTATGTCTATGCGAATGACTATGATCTGCTTATTTGCACCTCAAAATCTTGTAAGCGCTTTATGACAAAGAAAATAACCAGCGGGTGTATTATGCTGGACATGCATTGCCCGGATGAACTGCTATTGGAAAAGGCGGCCGAGGGCTATCCAGTGATTGCCATGGATCGCGTTCTGGAAGAGCCGTTTATTAAGAGCCTTGTAGTGAACAACTATACCCCCATGTGTGAACTGGTGCAGACATTGGTAGACAAAGGGTACCGGGATTATGCTTTTTTAGCCGGGTTGAATACGGATGATACGCGGGAACGATTCCAGGCGTTCACATCGGTTTTACAGAAAAATCGGATTCCATTCAAGCGTGAGGACTATTTGCTGGGGGATTTTCGCGAAAAAAGTGGCTATCGCGCGGCAAAGTTGTTGATGATTTCCGAGAAGCTTCCGGAAGTATTAGTGTGTGCCAATGATAATATGGCAATCGGCGCTATGAGGGCATTTCGGGAAGAAGGGATACGTGTACCGCAGGATATTGCAATAACAGGTTTTGATGATACGCAGCTTGCGGCAGATATCGGATTGACAACGGTTGCGATTCCAAACTATGAAAGGGGATATTTGGCTGCCCAGTATCTAATCGCACTTCTGAACGGGGAGACCGATTACAGCACATTCAGAATTACAGCAACTGTAAAATGGCGGGATTCCGTACTGGACAGACCACCGAGGAGAGAACGGTAGCCATTTCGTTAGCGTGAAGCACAATAGTAAAATTTAATGAGAAATACGAGATAAAATTCTTGCATTTTACTTTTTGATAACTAAATAGTTTACTAAAAATGCGGCTTTTTCTGTGCAATTGCTCAGAAGAAGCCGCATTTAATTATTCAAAAAATAGAACATAAACCAGGGTACTTGACATCTTTTTGTGAAAAGTATATGATAGCTCCGAAAGCAGGAGGTTAGTAAACCTGTTTTATTAAAAAACGAGGAGGAACTCAGAAATGAAAAAACATGTAAAACTGCTGTCATTACTTCTTAGCTTGTGCATAATGATGACCTGCTTTGCAGCATGCGGAAACAGCAGCAGCCAGTCCACACCAGGAAGCTCTGACAAAAACACCTCGGCGGAACAGCCCGTATCAGCAAGGAAGATCACGATCTTCCAGCAAAAAGCTGAGATTGCAGAACAGCTTCAGCAGATGGCCAAGGCTTACACGGCTGAGACGGGGGTTGAAGTTGAAGTTTGGGCCCAGGCTGGTGACGAATACTACACTAATCTGAAAACCAGCCTTTCCAGTGAGTCCGGGCCCACCGTGTTCACTCTGAACTCCGATTCCGAAATCAATGAGGTAAAAGATTATTTGGCTGACCTTGGAAAACTGAGCTTTCTCGGCAATATTCAGGAATCTTTGCTGGCTGTGCGGGATGGCAAAACCGTCGGTATCCCAATGACTGTTGAGGGCTTTGGTCTGGTTTATAATGGTACTCTGGTGGATATCTCCAAGATGACCGATACGGACGCACTGGTTTCGATGATTGCTGAGAATTCGGCAAATGGCATTGACACGCTGGGATTGTCTCAGGAGGACTATTTCCTTGCCGGACACATGCTGAACTTCCCCTTTGCGTTACAGGATGATCCGAAAGCATTCTGCCAGAAGGTTTACAGCGGCGAAGTGAAATTGGCGGATGTTCCGGAGTTCCAGCAATATGCACAGATCCTGTCCGCCATCCGTGAGCATCAAACCAATCCCATCGAGGTTACCTATGACACAAACTGTGGTGATTTTGCCACAAGTAAGACCGCAATGATTCATCAGGGCAACTGGGCTTACGGTGTTATGTCTGCCTATGATCCCAAATTTGATATGGGCATTACAGGTCTGCCTATCAATGGAAATTCCAAGATTTGTGTCGGTGTTGCCAGTGTGTGGTGTGTCAATGCTGACGCGACTGCGGAAGAACAGAAGCTAGCCATGGATTTCCTGACGTGGCTGTATACCAGTGAGACTGGCACCCACTATATGATGGATGAGTTCGGTTTCATTCCTGTTGTTGATGGTATGGAGTCCAAGAGTCTGGATCCCCTGTCTACTGCCGTCGCAGAGGCAGTTGCAGAAGGCAATATCCTGCCCTGGACATTCAATACGGAATGGCCTGCAGGCATCATCAGCACCGATCTAGCTCCGATTACGCAGGAATTCTTCACTTCTAGTATGACAGGGACAGAATACCTTGAAGCGCTGAATGCGGCGTTTGTTGCAGCAGCAGGGGCGTAAAGCGTTTTTGATCCGCTGCCCTGTATGGGGCAGCGGGTTTTGTAAAGATTGCCAACAATTTTGGAGGATGACCCATGAAAATGAAAAAAGGTTGGTACGCGTTATTTGTAGTACCGCTTATGATACCGTTTTTACTTACCGTTGTGGTGCCGTTCTTTCAGGGTATTGGATACTCCTTTGTATCCTGGAATGGTATGGCCAAAACAGCGAAAGTCTTCGTTGGCTTTCAGAATTACATGGCGGTTTTTTCCGATAAACGTTTTCTTGACTCCCTGGTCCGAACCACTTTATTTACGGTGGTAACTGTGGCGATTGTTAATACATTGGCACTGGCCTTTGCATTATGGACGACGTCAAGAATAAAGGCACGCAATGCTGGCAGAGCAATGTTGTTTATGCCATATCTCATTGGCGGACTGATTCTTGGTTATGTATGGAATTACATTTTGGGCTATGGCATGTCCTTGGTTGCAAACGCTACCAACAATTCAACACTCTTTTTCAACTGGCTGTCTAATAAGCAGTATGCCTTATATGCCATGATCGTAGTAGCCACTTGGCAAATGGCAGGTTATATGATGATTATTTATATTGCGGGTCTGGAAGCGATTTCAGGCGATGTCCTGGAAGCTGCGCAGATCGATGGAGCCAGTGGATGGAGGAATCTGATTTCCATTAAGCTGCCGCTTTTGATGCCGTCCATCACGATCTGCTTGTTCCTGACGCTTTCCAATTGCTTTAAGATTTATGATGTCAATGTATCGTTGACTGGTGGCGGTCCAGCAAATGCCACAGAAATGATTTCAATGAATATCTATAATGAGATTTTTGTGAAGAGTAATTTCGGCTTAGGACAGGCAAAAGCAGTTGTATTTTTCTTCCTGGTAGCGCTGATTACATTTTTCCAGGTGAGGATGACCAGTAACAAGGAGGTTGAATGTTGATGAAAAAAGCGAAATCAACACTTTCGAGTGTTCTATTGGTTTGCCTCAGCCTGATTTGGCTGTCTCCAATTTACATTATTCTGGCAAACTCTTTCAAGTCTCGCGACGAAATGTACGTTAACCCGCTTGGAATGCCGGTAAAGTTTAGCCTTGAATATTATAGCGGCGCAATGGAGAAAATGAATTTTCTGCGAGCGTTTGGGGTTTCCCTTGTGATTACCATTGTCAGTGTCGCAATTATCGTGGTGTTGTGTGCGATGGCTGCATGGATGATGGCTCGCTCTGACGGAAAGCTCAGCAAGGCGATTTACTACACGCTGATTCTGACGATGCTGATCCCATTCCAGACCCTAATGATGCCGTTGATGCAGGAAATGAACTCCCTGGAAAAACTATTGGGGATTCAGATTAAGGATACCATTGGCGGACTGATCTTTATGTATATCGGTTTTGGCGCAGGGATGGGTGTGTTTATGTTCTACGGGTTTGTGAAAGGCTCGCTCCCGCGCACTTTGGAAGAAGCTGCAATCATTGATGGCTGCAACACATGGCAGCTGTTCTGGCGTGTGGTGTTTCCGCTGATGAAGCCTACGATAATCACATTGGTGATCCTTGATGTGATTTGGATTTGGAACGACTACCTGCTTCCCAGCTTGACATTGAAGAGTGCAAGCAACCGGACAATTCCCATTGGAACGCAGATTTTCTTCGGTCAGTACACCATCGAATGGAATATGGCAATGGCTGCGCTGATGCTGACCATCATTCCCGTGGTTGTCTTCTATCTGTGCGCTCAGAAGCATATTGTCAAGGGCGTAGCAGCTGGCGCGGTTAAGGGATGATAAGCAGGAGAATCACAATCAGAATCATTATAAAAGGTGAGAATTAGTGAATAAAGTATATAGTGTTGAAGACTTTCCTCTAGATGAAAAGACAATGATGCTGCATGAAACTTTGTTTCATAACGCGAACGGCTATATTGGAGTCCGCGGCACACTTGAGGAAGGTGTTCCGCAGGAATATAACACGATGCGCGGTACCTATGTCAATGGCTTTTATGATGTGATTCCAATGAAGCAAGCGGAGAGTCTGTGCAATCTTGTCGAAGAAAAAGAAACGATGGTAAATGTTGCCGATGTACAGACTATGCACTTGTCATTTGATGGAGAAATGTTTTCCCTGTTTTCGGGCGAAATCACTAACTTGATTCGAACACTTGATATGGAGGCGGGAACGACAACACGCAGTATGCAGTGGAGCTCTCCCCACGGGCATGAAGTTCAGATTCAATTCTGCCGCATGGCTAGCTTTACCCATAAGTCTGTTTTTACCATTGCGTGTAAGGTCACATCGCTTAACTTCGACGGTGAATTAACGGTTTCCTCAAAACACAGCGGTATTGTTGCAAACTATGCCAATCCGTCAGACCCACGGCTTGCCGCGGAAGGCCGCGCCTATTTGCGTCCCCAGGCAAATATCCTGGAAAACGGCGTATCCTATCTGGTTACACATACCACAAAGAGTAATTTGGAACTTTGTACGGCTGTGGCGCACCGCTTTTCAAAACCGGGATCATCGCTTGTAACATATAACGCAGATGCACATTGCTACGATACCAGCTATACTTGCCGGCTGCACCCGGGTGAAACACTGCTGGTAGAAAAGTATACTGTAATTCAAGACTCTATAAGAAGCGATAATTGTCTGCAGGATGCCCAGAAAGAAATAGAAAGCGTGTATGGAAAACTGGACGCTCTGTATCAGCAACAGAGGGAATATCTGTCAGAATTCTGGAAATGCGCCAATATGGAGATCGATGAAGATGACGAAAGCAATTTGGCAATCGCTTTCAACATGTATCAGCTATTGCAGTCCTGCGGCAGTGACGGCAAATGTGGTATTGCTGCAAAAGGATTGTCTGGAGAAGGATACGAGGGGCATTATTTTTGGGATACAGATATCTATATCCTGCCGTTCTTTGTTTTGACGAATCCAGCGCTTGCCCGTGGATTGCTGAATTTCCGCTATTCCACTCTGGATGCAGCCAGAGAAAATGCGAAACTCGTTGGTCACCAGAGAGGTGCACTGTTTCCGTGGAGAACGATTCACGGAAAAGAATGTTCCGGATACTTCCCGTCTGGAACAGCACAATATCATATTACCGGTGATATCGCATATGCGGCTGTGAAGTATTATCTGGCTACAGGTGATACCGAATATCTGATCAAGGAGGGTGCTGAAATCCTGATCGAGACGGCCAGACTATGGTGCGACGTTGGAAACTGGTATGACGGGAAGTTTATGATCAACGATGTGACCGGCCCGGATGAGTATACCTGTATTGTAAACAATAACTATTATACGAACGCATGTGCTAAGTATAACTTAAACTGGGCGGTCAAAGCAGCAAATATCCTGCGGAAGATGGACGCATTCCACGCATTGGCCGACAAACTGGCGCTGAGGGATGAGGAGTTGGAGGATTTCCAGCGCGCGGCGGATGCCATGTATCTTCCATACAACGAAAAGCTGGGTATTAATCCTCAGGATGATTCTTTCCTGCAAAAACCAATTTGGGATCTGAAAAACACGCCCAAGGAAAACTTCCCTCTGCTTCTGCACTACCATCCACTTGTCCTCTACCGCCATCAGGTCTGTAAGCAGGCGGATACCGTTCTGGCATATTACCTATTTGACGGCCTGGAGGACAGGGAAACAGTGGCCCGTTCTTTTGCTTACTATGAACCCATTACGACCCACGATTCTTCCCTGTCTACCTGCATTTTTAGTATTGTTGCCTCCAGCTTGGGTGAAAAGGAAAAGGCATGGAATTATTTTGGAAGCAGTATCACACTGGATCTGCAAAATAAGCACGGCAATACCGGCGATGGGATACATACGGCGAATATGGGCGGCAGCTATATGGTAATCGTAAATGGATTTGCCGGCGTACGCATTCAGGAGGACGGCCTTCACATGGCGCCGTATCTTCCTGCGGCGTGGAGTGGATATCGGTTTCAGATGCAGTACAGAGGGAGCAGTCTGGAACTCTCTGTGCATAAAACAGGGTATTGCATCTCTTTGCTGAATGATGTGCCTGTAACGATACTACTTCCCGGAACAAGCATTGTATTGGATAGAAAAGCGAGTGAATATGTGCAGGCTTGGCAGGAGGGATGACCATGGGACTTAGGGGAATCATTTTTGATCTGGACGGCGTGATCGTATCGACAGATGAACAACACTATCTTGGCTGGCAGGCTCTGGCAGACAGGCTTGGTATTCCATTCAGCAGAGAGGTGAACAGCCGTTTCCGCGGTGTTAGCAGGATGGCCTGTATGAATATTCTGGAAGAACTCGGCGGCAAGCATTATACCGACAGTGAGAAAATTGCTTATGCTGACTGGAAGAACGAATATTACCGCGAGCTGCTTGCCCAGATGTCCCCTGCTGATCTGAGCCAGGAAGTCCGCTCTACATTAGACGCTCTGCGAGCAAGGGGTCTCAAGCTCGCTGTCGGCTCCTCCTCAAAAAACGCAAAATTCATTCTTCAGCGCATTGGATTGTCTGACTATTTTGATGCTGTCTCCGACGGAACAAATATTTCAAGGTCGAAACCCGATCCCGAGGTGTTCCTGAAGGCCGCTGAATACCTCGGTCTGGCACCATCGGATTGCCTGGTGGTGGAAGACGCCGTTTCCGGTGTGGAAGCGGCTCATGCTGGCGGAATGAAAGCTGCTACTGTAGGCGATGCTGCAGGTAGAGGCTGCGGGGACTTTATCTTAAGCCGATTTGCCGATCTCCTTGCATATATCTCTTAAACTTCTTCAAAATAACC
>CAMFBN010000075.1 GCA_945948535.1 uncultured Clostridia bacterium | reverse complement strand
GCGTATCGTGAAGCCAACCGAGAAAAATGGAACGCCTACCAGAGGGAATACCGAAGGAAAAGGCGCGAGGAGCAGAAAAAAGCCGCTTCCCGGTGTGCAAGACCGGAAAGCAGCTCACAAAACTAATCCACCTACATTCTACTTATGTGAAAGGAAAAAGTCAATATGTTTGAGATCCGTGTAACCATCGCCTGTCCTGACCTGCTTGCAGCCGCGAAGCTGCTGGCGAGAAATTCCATTCCCGAAGCTGTGGAGGCACCCGCGGCTCCTGCGGTCGAAACGACTGCCGCACAAATGCCCGTGCCCGCGCCTACTCCCGTTTCCGTTCCCGCGGTACCCGCGACCAGCACTCCCGTGAACACCGCAAATCCTGTGCCCGCCGCAGCACCGGTAGTTCCCCTGTCGCAGGGGCCCACATACACGCTGGCCCAGATCGCGAAAGCCGGCGCGGATCTGATTTCTCAGAATCCCGGTCTGATGCCCCAGGTCAATGCGCTGTTGGCGCAGTACGGCGTTCAGGCCGTGACGGACGTGAAACCGGAGCACTACGGTGCCTTCGCTACCGCTCTGCGGGGATTGGGGGCGAAGATCTGATGCCCTCCCCCGAACAGCACGCTTTGCTTTCGGCCAGCAGCGCCCACAGATGGCTGAACTGCCCGGCGTCGGCGCGGCTTGCGGAACAGTTCCCTAGTAAGACAAGCCCCTATGCGGAAGCCGGCCGTGTCGCGCACGCCATTGCCGAACTGAAAGCCCGGAAATACTTCCTGGAGCCTATGAGCGCGCGTACTTATAACGCCCAGCTGAAAAAGCTGCGGGATAGCCCCCATTTCGATAAGAGCATGGACGAAAATACCGACACCTACCTGGAAGTTCTGAAGGAAACCGCCCTTTCCTTTGAAAAGGCCCCCTTTGTCGCACTAGAGACGCGGGTGGATTTTTCGGACTCTGTCCCGGAGGGGTTCGGCACAGCCGACTGCATCATGATCGGATCCGGCACCATCGTCATTATCGATTATAAGAACGGAGCCGGTGTTCCCGTTGAGGCGGAAGATAACCCCCAGATGAAGCTCTATGCTTTGGGTGCCCTTCAGGTCTACGCCCCAATTTACGGTGACACCATTCAGCGGGCAGTGCTGAAAATCGTACAGCCTAATGCTGGAGGTACCAAGACCTGGGAGACCACGGTACAGGCGCTCAAACTCTGGGCATTCAACACGGTGAAACCGATCGCCCGGATAGCCTACGACGGCAAGGGAGGATTCAGCACCGGCGACTGGTGTGGATTCTGCCCGGCAAAAGCACAGTGCTCTGCCCGGGCGCGGCAGATGCTGGAGCTGGAGCCTATGGTCGGGGCAAAGCCACAGCGTTCCAACGCCACGGAGGAGACCGGGAAAAATGCCCCCGCGCTACTATCCGACGCAGAAGTCGGAGACATTTTGCGCCGTGCGCAGACACTGGCCGCCTGGGTAGAGGATCTGAAAGAATATGCGCTGTCCGCTGCCCTTGCGGGCCGGGAGATCACTGGCTTCAAGGTTGTGGAGGGGCGCGGATCCAGAGAATGGAACAACCAGGACGCGGCTTTTCAGGCCCTTCAGGAGCGGGGTGTTGCGGAGGAGCTGCTGTGGGAACGCAAGCCCTGCAGTGTCGCCGGCTTGGAAAAGGCCCTTGGAAAAAAGGTATTTTCGGAAGCGGCGGAAGGCCTGGTGGTCAAAAAGCCCGGAAAGCCCGCCCTCGTTCCAGCCAGCGATAAGCGCCCGCCTTACAATGCCGCGGCCATCGCTTTTGGGGGTAAGTAATGGCAAGAGTAATCTGTTACCCGGATGGCTCGACCGATGTTCTTTTGTCTGGGGGTCTCCCAGAGGAATACCGTCTGATTGAACTGGAAAGCATCATGCGGGAACGCCTGGGGGACGACTTCATGCAGGAGTACCGGGAGTGTACCAGCAACAAACCGGAAATCACCGGGGACGACTACGAGCGAATCTGCGACGGGTACCGTGCCCGTCTGCATGATACCTTAGACGAGCTCCGGCACGTGCTGAATCTGCTGGAGGAACCCCGTATCAACCGCAGAAAGCTTGTGTCTGCCATAGAGCAGATGGCAAAATCTATCAACAACGAATTGTAAAGGAGGCTATGTTACGGTGGGAGCCACAATCAGCTATGCCCATTATATTGCCACGGGCTGTCGCTTTGAGGATGACGAGTGATGCGTACCATAGAGATACGGTATGGCGACTTTCGGGCGGTGTTGGATGCGGATGCACTTGACGCATTGCCCAGGGCGAATGTAAAAAAGCTTCTCAAATTGGCGCGCCGAGATTACCGGAACGAATCGGAACTGCGGAAGCTGCGCAGCATTCTGGAGGAAAACGCATCCGCCGCGGCTTCCGCCCATGCAAAAGCAAAAGAAGAGTTTGCGGCAGGCTGGAAGTATGTCAATACAAAATCCCGCACAAAAGATGCGGTAGAGACCATGCAAGAGAATAACCGGCTCCAAAATGCTGTAAAACGCACAAAAGCCACATTAAACAAGGCAAAAGCATTACTACAAATTTTGAATGAAATGGAGATTAACCAAAATGGCAGCAGTTACAATCAATGATGTTCGTTTTTCTTACCTGAATGTTTTCCAGGCGAAGGCCCCCCACAACAACCCCAACGGCGAGGCAAAGTTCTCCGTCACCATCCTGGTGCCGAAGTCCAACACCCAGGCGAAAGCTATCATCGACCAGGCCATCGTGGCGGCCATCGATGCCGGTGTCAGCACCAAATGGAACAACGTCCGGCCGCCTCAGCCCTCGATCTGCGTCCACGATGGCGACGGCGTCCGCCCCAGTGACGGACAGGCCTTCGGCGAGGAGTGTAAGGGCTGCTGGGTGTTTACCGCATCCGCAAAGGCAGATCATCCTCCCTTTGTGGTTGATGCTCAGGTACAGCCTATCATCGACCCCACGAAGGTCTACTCCGGTATGTGGGGCAACGTATCCGTTTCTTTCTTCGCATACAACAGCGCGGGAAAGAAAGGAATCGGCTGTGGCCTGAACGGGCTGCAGAAGACCCGGGACGGCGAGCCTTTGAGCTCCCGGGTGACCGCCCAGGACGCTTTCCAGCCGGTAGGCGCCACCAATCCCGCAGCCGCAGCCTTCGGGGCGCCCCCTGCCTCTGGGTACAACACGGCAATGCCCTCTCAGGCACCCTGGGGCGCTGCCGCTCCTCAGATCAACCCCTTTACCGGATACCCCATGTAAGCCATGGACACTGTACATCATTTGAGCATTGACATCGAGACGTACAGCGACGTGGACATCGGCAAGGCCGGGCTCTACAAATACGCGCAGAGCCCGGCCTTCGAGATCCTATTGTTCGCTTACAGCCTTGATGGCGGGCCCGTGGAGGTCATCGATATGGCCGGCGGCGGTATGGGCGGCTGTATTCCGCTGTGGCTGATAAACGCTCTGAAAGACCCTGCTTATATAAAGCACGCCTACAACGCCGCCTTCGAGTGGTACTGCCTTTGCAGGCACTTTCGCTGGAACCCGGAAAAGGAGGGCGCTACCTTCCTTCGCCAGTGGCGCTGTACCATGCTCCACGGACTGTACTGTGGTTATACCGCCGGGCTGGATGCCACAGGCAAGGCTCTGGGGCTTCCCCAGGACAAACAGAAGCTGGCAACAGGCAAAGCGCTGATCAAATATTTCTGCATCCCCTGCGCGCCGTCAAAGACCAACGGCGGCCGCACAAGAAATCTTCCGCACCACGATCCCGGCAGGTGGGATCTGTTCAAGGCCTATAACGCCCAGGATGTTGTGACAGAAATGGAGATCGAGCACCGTTTATCCCGTTTCCCGGTCCCGGAAGAAGTACAGGCCCAGTGGGTCACGGATCAGACAATCAACCTTCGGGGTGTTGCCGTTGACCGGGCCATGGTAGAGGGCGCACTGGATCTGGATGCAGCTGTCCGGCAGGAGTACCTGCAGGAGGCAATGCGGCTCTCTGGCCTGGATAACCCCAACAGTGTGGCGCAGCTGGCCGCATGGCTCCAGGAGGAGACCGGGGAGGAAGTCACAGATCTGAGGAAAACAACAGTCTCCGACTTGCTGGGTAAAGAGCTTTCCAGTGAATCCGCCCGCCGTATGCTGGAGATCCGGCAGGAGCTGGGCAAGACCAGCAACAAAAAATACAACGCCCTGGAAGCCGCTGTGTGCGCCGACGGACGTGTCCGGGGCCTGCTGCAGTTCTATGGCGCCAACCGTACAGGACGCTGGGCGGGGCGGATCGTACAGCCCCAGAACTTGCCCAGGACATACATCGACGGCGACCTGCTGCCGATGGCCCGGGAGCTGGTGGAGAACCGGCAGCGGGATGCCCTTCAGGTTATCTTCGGCAGCGTGCCGGACACGCTGTCCCAGCTGATCCGGACCGCTTTTACGGCCAGCCCGGGGCATACCCTGGTAGACGCGGACTTCTCCGCCATCGAGGCCCGGGTAATCGCCTGGCTTGCCGGGGAAGCGTGGGTGCTGGATGTATTCCGCACCCACGGAAAAATCTATGAGGCCACCGCCAGTCAGATGTTCAACATCCCGCTGGAACGGATCAAAAAAGGCAGCCCGGAGTACAGATACCGCCAGAAGGGCAAAGTGGCCACGCTGGCGCTGGGGTATCAGGGCGGCACCGGGTCTCTTATCAGTATGGGCGCGCTCCGCAACGGTCTGACGGAAGAGGAACTTCCGGACATCGTGGATCGCTGGCGCAACGCGAACCCCAATATCGTGAATTTCTGGTACACCGTGGATGCGGCGGCCAGGGAGGCTGTGAATACCGGAAGGTGTATCGAGCTCTGGGACGGGCGCCTGGTGTTTTCCAGGGAAAGCGACCCGGACAACGACTTGGATTTCCTGACGATCCGGCTCCCCAGCGGGCGAAAATTGTACTATGCCAAGCCGCATATGGGCGTCAACCGTTTCGGTCAGCCGAGTCTGGGATACTGGGGCATGAACCAGAAAACCAAGAAATGGGAGCGGCTAGAGACCTACGGTGGAAAGCTGGTGGAGAACATCACCCAGGCCGTCGCCCGAGATTGTCTGGCCGAGGCCATCGACCGTCTGGAGGCCGCCGGCTATCCGGTGGTGTTCCATATCCACGACGAAGTGGTGATCGACGCCGGGCCGGACAAAGCGGATCTGGATGACGTGATCCGCATCATGAGCCAGGTGCCATCCTGGGCCGAGGGGCTGCCTCTGAATGCCGACGGATGGGTCAATGATTTCTTCAAAAAGGACTGACGCCTCCTCTCGAGGCGGGGGGGGAGAAGAAAATGTTATACGACAGACAAATCACAATTACCGTCGGCGCAAGCCGGCGGGCGACACAGTGGCAGCCGCAGACAATGCTGCTGTCGGAACTGTACACGCGTCTCAGTGTGCCCGCCCGTGGAGCCGAATCTCTGGCGGAATATCTCCAGATGCCCAAGAGCCAGCAGGACGATCTAAAAGATGTGGGCGGTTTCGTCGCCGGCACTCTGAATGGCCCCCGCCGCAAAGCAGGGGCCGTGACTGGGCGTGATGTCCTGACGCTGGACCTGGACAATATCCCCACCGGGGGAACGGAAGATGTGCTGCGCCGGGTGGAAGCTCTGGGCTGCGGCTACTGCGTATACTCCACGCGAAAGCATATGCCTTCGGCACCCCGGCTGCGGGTGCTGCTGCCTCTGGACAGAACCTGCACAGCCGATGAATATGAACCCTGCGCCCGGCGTATGGCCGAGCTCATCGGAATGGAGCTGGCGGATCCGTCCACCTTCGAGGCCAGCCGGCTGATGTACTGGCCAAGCAGCTGCGCCGACGGGGAAGCCGTCTACCATTTCGCGGACAAACCTATGCTATCCGCCGATGGCCTGCTGGCCACCTATGCGGACTGGCGGGATTATACCTCCTGGCCAGCTGTGCCGGGCGCCATAGCCCCGGCAAGATTGGCGGCAAGGCAGGGTGATCCTCTGACAAAAAACGGCGTCGTGGGCGCCTTCTGCCGGGTATACGATATTGAGGCGGCAATGGCGAGGTTTCTTCCGGGGATCTATGAGCCGGTAGACGCGATGCCTGGACGCTTCACCTTCACCGGTGGCTCCACCACCGGCGGCGCGGTGCTGTACGACAACGGGAAATTCCTCTATTCCCACCATGCGACCGACCCCTGCGGGGGAAAGCTGGTAAACGCGTTCGACCTGGTGCGCATCCATAAGTTTGGCGACAAGGACGATGAGGCAGCACCTGGGACACCAACCAACCGGCTTCCCTCCTATACCGCCATGTGCGAGATGGCAGCCGGGGACAGGCAGGTCGCCGCGCTGCTGCTGGATGAGCGCTGGAAAAAAGCCCAGGACGCTTTCGGCCAGGAAGCGGCGGAAGAGGACGGCAGCTGGCGGCATCAGTTGGACACCAATTCTCAGGGCGCTCCGGAGAAGTCCATGAAGAACCTCCGCACGGCGCTGGAGCACGACCCCCAGCTGCGGGGGAAACTGAAGCTGAACCTGTTTTCCGGGCGCATCGACCTTGTAGGGGAGCTTCCCTGGAAGCGACCCGGAGATTCCAAGACCTGGGGCGACGATGACGCGGCACAGCTGCGGATCTATTTGGAACCCTTCTTTGGAAAAACATCCAAGAATGATCTTCTGGACGCGGTGGCGGCCTGCGCCAGTGACCAGGCGTATCATCCGGTACGGGAGTACCTGAGCAGTCTGGAGTGGGATGGAGTGCCCCGACTGGACGGGCTGTTCGTCGATTATCTGGGGGCGGAGGATTCTCCCTATGTCCGGGCTGTGACCCGCAAGGCCTTTGTGGCAGCGGTAGCCAGAGTCATGCACCCCGGCTGCAAGTATGACACCATGCTGGTGCTGGTGGGCTCTCAGGGCCGCCACAAGTCAACGATTCTGGCCAAGATGGGCGGGGAGTGGTTCTCTGACAGCCTTCGGACATTCGGCGACAAGGACGCCATGGAGACGATACAGGGCACCTGGATCAACGAGGTGGCGGAGATGCAGGCTATGGCCAAAGCGGAGGTGGACGCCGTCAAAATGTTCCTGAGTAAGACGAACGACTACTACCGGGCAGCTTACGGCCGGTATACCGCTGATCGGCCGCGGCAGTGCGTTTTCTTCGGCACCACCAACAGCAAGGAGTGCCTGGTGGATCAAACCGGCAGCCGCCGGTTCTGGGTCATTGACATCGACCAGCAGCCCCGGAGTAAGAATGTATTTCAGGATCTGGATCAGGAACGGGATCAGCTGTGGGCCGAGGCTGCGGCCTATTGGCGGCTCAGGGAGCCCCTGTATCTGCCGCCGGAGCTGGAAGCGGTAGCACGATCTGTGCAGGAGGCGCACCGTGCACGGCATCCGTGGGAGGGCATGATCGCGGACTATCTGGCCCAGGATATCCCCGCGGACTGGATGAAATGGAGCCTGCAGCAGCGTCAGATGTGGCGCGGCGGGGGCATGAAATACGACGGCAAGCTGGAGCCGAGGAGCCGGATCTGCGCTGCAGAGGTGTGGTGCGAGGTCCTGGGGAAGCCCCGCGGGGACATGCGCCAGCGGGATACCCGGGAGATCAACGGCCTGCTGGAACGGACGGCGGATTGGAACTGTGTGGGCGTCCGGGATGCGGGAAAGCCCTATGGAAAGCAGCGCTGCTTTGAGAAAAAGGCGGCAACAGATTAACGGCAACAGTCTGAAAAATGGCAACAGATTAACGGCAACAGTTTCAACAGTTTGCAAATAGAGTGTTGCCGCAAAAATCCTTAGAGCCACAACGTTTTCAACAGATACAACAAAAGCAACACTTACTATTATAAATAAAAAATTAGAGGTATTAGAGAGTGTTTATACCGCCTGTACGCCTGATTTAATAATTAATACGCGCGCGAGGAAGCGAAACCTCGCAGAAAGGAAGTAAAAATGCATTGCGGAAATTGCGAGATTGAACAGGCCAAAGCACTTCTGAGGTCTGTTTTACTGGACAGGAATTTCTCTGCCTGGCAGCCGACGAAGGCGCTGATCTCCGGAGCCAAAGCGGCTGGTATCTCGAGAGAGGCGATGAAGATCGCTAGACGAGAGCTGGGCATTCTTACGCTGACCGTCGATGGGGAGCAGCACTGGTGCCACCCCGACCGCATTCGGTGACGCGCCGTGAAAGAATCAACCATCGAAGCCCGTCTCGTGAGGGAGGTCAAAAAGCGGGGCGGCCTGTGCTACAAGTTTACTTCGCCTGGGAATCCCGGGGTGCCGGATAGGATCGTCATTCTTCCCGGAGGCACGACGGTCTATGTGGAGCTGAAAACGGAGATCGGCAGGCTGGCCAAGATCCAGAAGTGGCAGATCG
>CAMFBN010000074.1 GCA_945948535.1 uncultured Clostridia bacterium | reverse complement strand
CAACAGGCAGGCAACTCAGCAGGAGCAACAGCGCCGATATGGAAATAACTCGTTTTCTCATATTCTTTTCCTCCCATTGTTTCGGTGTTTCGGTAACAGAAGGGCAATAAAAAGCAGTATCAGCATTGGAATCGCCAGAACAGGCGCCATCAGGAGCGGCTCAATCTGCATAGCATCCGCGGTCACACGAAGGGGCATTGCATCCGCAATGTTATCAATCCGGTGGCCCCGCACCAAAAGCCTATGAGAATTGATGCCGTAGGGCGTACATGTCACCAGTGTACAGTAATCCATGCCTTCTTCAATTTCCAGGTCTTTCATCTCATAAGGCAGAACGATCCGAATCTGATCCACCTCATAGGTCAGTGTTTCATCCAGGACCCGGAGTATAAAAGTATCTCCGACCGTCAGCTTGTCCAAATCGGTGAACAGCCTGGCCGATGGCAGGCCTCGGTGGCCTGAGAGCACACAGTGGGTGCTTTCACCGCCTACAGGCAGGGATGTTCCCGCAATGTGACCAATGGCACTCTGCAGAACTGACTCATCCGCGCCGTGGAAAATGGGAAAGCTGCAGTTAATCGTTGGAATCTCTATGTACCCCATGATACCATTGCCGGAAATATTCAGCAGGCTTCTTTCACATAGGGCTCGTCCAGCAAAATATCGTTGACATAGACGTTTCCCTCTTCGTCAATGTCCACCCACTCCCCCGGCCGAGCGATAACCCGCTTTATCAAAATTTTGTTATTATAGTAGAAGGAAATGATGTCCCCAGGCTCGAAGTCCGAGGTCTTCACCGTAAAAATAATCTCACCGTCCACCAGAGTGGGTGTCATGGAATTGCCATAGATCCTCAGCGCCGGCAGCCACAGTGTCGCTGCCAGCACCGCGACAGCAGCCACAGTAATGAGCGTATACAGCGTGCTGCGCAGTACGGAACGGTAGCGTCTCTTATACTGCTCCCTGTTCAATTCCGCTTCCAGCTGGACTGTGGCCGGAAGCTGCTCCTTCGAGTTCTCTTTCATACGTCCTTCTCCCCAAGCTCACCCAGCAACGTCTCCATACCGGCATATGCTTCCTCAGATGAAACAGTTTTACTGAATAATTCCTCCCAGTAAGCTTGGGCTGCCGCATCTGCCTGGGCACTTATCTCGCCGCATCGGCGCTCTGCTTCCTTTTCCATTTCCGCGCATTTCTTCTCTGCTCTCGCGATCATACGCTCCGCTTTTTCCCGGCTTTCCTTTTCCATTTGGGCACAGATGGCCTTCTGCCGTCCGCTCAGATCCTGGATATTTTCCAAATACGCCTGGGCTGCTTCTTGGGCCGCCTCAAAAACCTGATGTATCCGCAGCGAGGCCTCCGCGATGGAACCTGCCTCGTTCAGCATAAACCGGCGCTCTGAAAGCTGCTGCCGCATCTGCTCCAACTGAGCACGAAGGCTGTCAATTTCCCGGCTCTGCTCCACCAGTATCTCCAGCAGTTCCTTTCGATTCAGTTTTCGCAATTCCTTATCTTCCATAAGGCTCCTCCATCCCGCCAATGCGGCTTTCAAAAAGGAATTACCGCAAAAAGCGGCGTGACAGCATACTCATTTTCATAACTGTATTTCAACCGCATTCATACGGCACAATTACTACATTATTTCTATTATGTAGTAAAAAATTATAAAAATTGCAAAAAATAATAAAAGGTAGAATTTTCCACGCTTATTTTTGAGTATAACACAGGCCAAATTCAAAAGCAAGTATTTATGCAAAAAAATAGAAAAATTGGAATACCGAAAGCATAATATCGAAGCAAGAAACCGGAAGCGCGAATACACCCACTGCACTGCTTTCATCACACAGATAAGAGTATGGTTTTATATTCAAATTTTCTGACGCCGGCGGAGATGCACGCTGGCATAATTCGTTATGCACTACATAATAGAAATTATGTAGTACCTAACCGTTCGATCTTACGTCTGTGCTCCGCTCCGGTGGTCATGATATAGATTCTTGTGGTATCAATGCTGCTGTGACCCAGAATATCCGCCAGCTTGGCTATGTCTTTCTCAACCCGATAAAAGGTGCGGGCAAACAGCTTTCGCAGATTGTGCGGGAACACCTTGCTGGGCTTTACTTTGGCAGCTTCGCACAAAGACTTCATCTGTGCCCAGATATTGCTTCGATTCAGCGGCTTTCCGCTTCTGGTGACAAAAATTGCGCCGGAACGGATGCCGCTCTTCTTTGCGTACGCCAACAGAAGGCCACGCAGTTTTCCAGATATCAGAATCGTTCTGATTTTACCCTTGCAGCGAACGGATATCGTGCTTTTTCTCACCGCCTCCACGGTAAAAAAGCGCAGCTCTGAGATCCGGATACCTGTACTGCAAATCGTTTGAAGAATTAAATGAAGCCGTGGATTCTTCTCTGCCGCTGCCAGCAGACGCAGATACTCAACTTTGGACAATTCCTTTTCCTCGGCGCAGTAAGACTGCCGTTGGGTTTTCAGACTTTTTACCCTGCAATCCTGCCATCCCATAAAACACAGAAACTGCCATTGGGTCTTTGGTAAACTGTTCCCGTCCCGTTGTCTCGTCTTGCCATGTGCATGTTCTCCTAAAGATGATTAACAGCGAGGGCATTTTTGATAATCATAATGAAGCGAGCCTTGGTGTCGTTCTTCAGAGCAATGGCCAGATCGGCAATCCAGTCGCCGCGGCTGCCTGCATAGAAGACCTTCTCATCCACCTTACCGGTGGCAAGATAGGTGTCCACACCCTCGAACAGGTTCTTTTCTCTGGTCTCCATGACTTCATTGGCGCGGGTGTGGGCAGGATCGGAATGCTCCACGAACTCCTTCTGCTGGAGGTAGTAATTGAGGTAGGTGTTGGGCAGCATCTCCGGGAAGTTCTCCATACATCGGGTCTTCTTCCTCGTCCTCCCACGGGCCTTCCTGCTGAATGCGCTGCATCAGGAATTTCAGGTGAGTTGTCAGGCGTACCGCATCCAGGCTGTTCTGGTCGAAGGGAATGCCGTAGGTTTCCTTCACAATGTCCAGAGCACCCTTTACAAACTTCAGGAACCCATAGGCTGCATTGCGATCCACGGAAATAGCCACCAGGTGCAGAGCGATATACCCCGCCTCATCTTCCGGCAGTTCCACACCGCAGCAATTCTCAATAATTTTCAGTGAACGCCGCCCCAGCTCATACTCCTTCTGATAGAGCAGCTGGGTTTCGTTCAGCAACAGATTCGGCAGGGCGATGCCTTTTTTCTGCCGTTCAATGGCAAAGCTGATATGGTCGATAAGGGATATGGTCGCCTGATTGCTCATGGAAAACCCGTCGTTTTCCGCCATGGCAAGAATCTGTTCTGCCGCCCGCATAACGTTGGGTTCCACGTTCTGAAGCATCTGAAGGAACTTCGTCTGCATCTCGTCCGGCACATAGTAGACCTTCTCGATATAGCGTTCCTCCACCGTATCCCCCGGACGCTTATGAAAGCCGATGCCTTTCCCCAAGACAATGGCCTCTCTTCCATCCGGCATGACAGCAGAAACCGCATTATTATTGAACACTCTGATTGTCTTCACAGCAGCACCCCCGTATGATTCGTTCGGCGGTCGGATCAAGCTTCACGCCCTCTGCAGGATCTCAATAAGCAGCAAAAAAAGGCATGAATCCCTACTCAAAGTATGCCTGCACATACTTGTCGGTGTGGTCGCCAATGATCTTGATGGTGTTCTTGTTTGCGCCAACAGTACCGTCGGAACCAAGACCCCAGAACTTGCAGGAAACGGTACCCTTGGGGATGATGTCCAGTTCCTCAGCGATGGGCAGGCTGCGGAAGGTCACGTCATCCTCGATACCGATGGTATAGTGGTTGGCGGGTTCCGCCTTACGCATGTTGTCGTACATGGTGACGATCTGTGCGGGCGTGGTGTCCTTACAGGCCAGACCAAAGCGGCAGGCATAGACAGGGATATCGTTCCTGAACTCCTTCAGGACGGAGCAGACATCCTCATACAGGGGTTCGCCCACAGCGCCGGGCTCCTTAGTACGGTCCAGAACGGTGATGGCCTTTACTGTTTCAGGCAGCTGCTCCAGGAAATGCTTCACGGGGAAGGGACGGTACAGATGGACATTCAGATAGCCAACCTTCTGACCCTGCGCCAACAGATAGTCGATGGTCTCGGCAGCGGTCTCGGCAACGGAGCCCATGCCCACCAAAACCAGCTCCGCATCGGGAGCACCGTAGTAATTGACATTGTGGTACTCGCGACCGGTGAGCTTGCTCATTTCACCCATGTACGCTTCCACAACATCAGGAAGGTTGTCATAGTAGGGGTTCATGACCTCGCGGCACTGGAAGTAGGTATCGGCATTCAGACCAACGGTACGAAGCAGGGGGCGCTCGGGGTTCAGAGAGCGCTTGCGGAACTTCTCAAGCTCCTCATAGTCCACCAGCTTTGCCAGGTCATCATAATTCAGCAGGTCCACCTTCTGAATTTCATGGGAGGTACGGAAGCCATCGAAGAAATGCAGGAAGGGCACATGACCCTTGATGGCAGACAGGTGGGCAACCGCACCCAGATCCATGCATTCCTGCGTGTTGGAGGACGCCAGCAGAGCAAAACCAGTCTGGCGGCAGGCCATCACGTCGGAGTGCTCCGCGAAAATGGAGATGTTGTTGGTGGCCACGTTCCGGGAAGCAACGTGAATGACACCGGGCTTCAGCTGACCCGCGATACGGTACATGGTAGGAATCATCAGCATCATGCCCTGAGAGGCGGTATAGCTGGTGGACAGGGAGCCGCCGTCCAAGCTGCCGTGCATGGAGGCCACCGCACCTGCCTCGGACTGCATTTCGATCAGCTTTACAGGCTGACCAAAAATGTTTTTCATACCGCTGGCAGCCCACTGATCAACAAAGTCAGCCATAGGGCTGGAGGGAGTGATGGGGTAGATGGCGGCCACTTCGGTAAACGCATAGCTGGCGTAGGCAGCAGCCTCGTTGCCATCCATTGTCTTTTTCTTTACCATTTGAGTTTCCTCCTGACAAAATAAGCAGTTGAGCGTTTTGTACGCCACATACAAAAGCTTCACTTGTTTTCCGAGTTACTAAAACGTTAATTCTACATATTTCGTTGCAAGTTCAGTATAGTTTAACGTAAAACTATTGTCAATATACAAAATTATTTTCAGATATTGTCACAAGTTGGCGCTTGCTAAACTGGGTAGAATACAAATAAACTTTAGTAAAATTTTAGTAAAGGAATTGACATTTTTCGGGAACACAATATAATAAGAATATCCGTCTTTCGCGTTTCGGAAGTCCATAACACCCCGGAGGTGATCCCATGGCAACCCTGAAGGATGTAGCGGCTCAGGCAGGCGTCTCTGTTACAACGGCTTCTTTAATTCTCAACGGCAAAGCCAAGGAAAAGCATATCTCAGACAAAACCATTCAGCTTGTTCTGGAGGCGGCGGAGCAACTCCAATACCGGCCCAATCACAGTGCCAGACAGCTGCGGGTAAAAACCTTCAGCCGCCCACGGGTCTGTTTTTACTGGCCGTTGGATGTGCGCTCCAATCTGCTGGGTTATCGTTTGGCCGGTTTACAGAACGCGCTGGTGGAACAGAATCTGGACTATGAGCTGGTAGTGCAGAACTATTACAATAATCATATTGAAGATTTTATTGCTCCGCTGACCAAGGGGTACTACGATGCTGCTATCATTGGCGGCGCAAGCCCCCATGATGTGGAGACGTTGGAAACCACGGATTTCTCCGTCCCCATCGTGCTGTTGAACCGGGAAAGCAGAAAATTGGCCTCTGTCGGTGTGAATAACAGCCATGTTGGCCTTCAGGCAGCGGTTCTGATGCAGAAAAAAGGGTATAACCGTTGCGCGGTTGTCAAAGCTTCCGCCCATTACACTGGCAGTTCCGCCAGAACCCAATCGTTTTTATTTACCTGTCAGCAGCTTGGTATTGAGATCCGGCGAGAATGGATATTCAGCGGTCCCGCAACCATTGCCGGCGGCGCCCAGGCTACGGAGGAATTCTGCACTCTGCCGGACAGGCCATCTGTAATCTATTATGAGACGGACTGCATGGCCCAGGGCGGTGCCTATGCCTTACACAAGATGGGTCTGTCTGTGCCGAAAGATGTGGAAATTCTCGCCATTGGTCAACAGGTACCGGAAACCATGCAGTATTTGATCCCTTCCATCAGCTGCATTTATCTGCCTCCCAATTCCGTAAAATACTGCATTACCCTGGTGGCCCGGATGCTGGAGAACCCCTCAGCAGAGCCTGCCCACATTGAGTTGGAACCGCTGGTTCAGCTTCGCAGCAGCTTCAGCCTATAGAAAATCGCAAGATGAAAGCGCACTGACTGCCTCTTTCAGTGCGCTTTTGTCAGTGCTTCACAAGTTTAACGTTACACTATTGTGAAATACTGCTAATTGACAATGGTATTTTCTCTGTGATACACTGAGTACAACGAATTACTAAAACGTTACTCTATTATTTCTTTCTCAAATTGCGGCTTTTCCCTCCGCGCCACCGGAGGGCGGCAGCCGCAGCTTCTCGCGCGGGACGTTTCCCGGCGAAAAATCGTGAAAGAAAGGCGTGTGATTCCATGTCATACGGAGTATTCTCAACCAACACCCCCGTCCGGCTGAACAGTCTGGATTTCCGGGACGGTCAGCAGTCCATGCTGGCTACCCGCGTCACCACCGAGGACATGCTTCCTTTTCTGGAACGCATGGATAACATCGGCTATGACAATATGGAAATGTGGGGCGGCGCCACCTTTGATGTATGCATCCGCTATCTGAACGATGATCCTTGGGAGCGGCTGCGGAAATTCAAAGCCGTTATGAAAAATACACCCCTGAAAATGGTTTGCCGCGGACAGAATCTGGTAGGATACAAGGCTTACCCGGATGATATCGTCCGCAGATTTATTGCCGCCGCAGCCCGGAACGGGATGGACATTTTCCTGATTTTTGACTGTCTGGATGATCTTCGCAACTGTCAGGTTCCCTTTGAAGCGGTTCTGGAAGCAGGCAAGAAGGTGGAAGGCTCCCTGCAATATATGATCAGCCCCTACCACACCCGGAAGATGCGGGTGGAGAACGCGCTGGAACAGCAGCGGATGGGGGCTTCCGGCATCCACGTGGAGGACATGGCCGGTCTGATGGAACCTACCGAGGCTTACGCCCTCATCTCCGATTTGAAAGACGCTCTGGATATCCCCGTTTACCTGCACTGCCACTGCACCGGCGGCATGGCTGAAATGTGCTACTGGGAAGCCGCCCGGGCAGGCGTTGACGGACTGGATGTAGCATTCTCCCCCATCGGTCTGGGCGCTTCCCTGCCCGGTGTGGAGAACGTGGTTGCCGCTCTGCGGGGCACGCCCCGGGACACCGGTATTGATCTGGCGCAGTTAAATTCCCTGAATGCCGACTTTAAGGCGCTGCGGAAGAAGTATGCGGAATTCTCCTCCGCTCTTGTGGGCGTGGACGTCGGCTGTCTGCAGCATCAGATCCCCGGCGGTATGCTGACCAATCTGGAAAGCCAGCTGAAGAACATGAAGGCATTCCACCGTCTGGATGAGGTGCTTCAGGAGGCGGTACAGGTTCGTGCCGATATGGGCTATCCCCCTCTGGCCACTCCCTCCAGTCAGATGTGCGGCACCCAGGCCACCACCAATGTGCTTACCGGTAAACGTTACGGCATGATTTCCAAGGAAATGACCGATTACTGCCGTGGTATGTACGGTCAAGCTCCCGGCCCCATCAGCCCCGACCTGATGAAAGCCGCTCTGGGCGATGAAAAACCCATCACCTGCCGTCCTGCCGAACTGCTGGCTCCCGGTTGGGAAGAAGCCTGCAAGGCTGTGGGTGATCTGTCAGAATGCGAGGAGGACGTTCTGACCTATGCCCTGTTCCCCAGCATCGCCCCCAAGTTTCTGGAGGAAAAACGCCGAAAGGCAGCAAACTGTGTCTCTTATACCATTGAAGTATGTGAATAAAAGGGTGATACTACCATGAAACAAACAAATCCCGAAAAGCTGGAACAGTCCAAAGCCATTCTTCAGCAACTGAAGGAGGCACGAGGCGGATCCCTGCTGGAATCCCATCGGAAGATGGGCAATGACCCCTACCTCGCAAAGATGTTTCTGGATACCTACCAGAATAACAAGGCTGACTGCACAATTCCGAAGAAATACAAGGAGCTTATGGTCATGGCTGTCGGCATGGCTACCGGCACTGCTACTACCATGAACGTTCATGCCAAGCTTGCCGTTCAGAACGGTGCTTCCGTTGATGAAATCTGCGAGGTGATCCGCATGATCTTCTTCACCTGCGGCGTGACAAAGCTACTGCCCATTCTGGAGCAGCTTGATCTTGAGGCGCTGGAACTGGACGAATGATCCCTTCCCGATGCTACCGGGGATGCCGCACCTTTGGACATGGTAATCAATCTTTCTCTTTCTTTTGATCAGGCATTCCCATAGGCATAAGTCAGCCCCCGGCACAAAAATGCCGGAGGCTGACTTTTTTCCTTAGAATAAAAGAAGTCAAACGATAAACGAACCAGTTGACAATGACCTATTTCCCCTTTATCATTAGAATTAGCAAGCACAAGGAGGTAAAGCCATGCCTACCATTAAAGATGTTGCCAAGCAGGCAGGGGTGTCCGCAACAACCGTATCCATCATTCTGGGCGGTAAAAGTGAACAGAGGAAGATTCCTGCCGCTACCTGTGAGCGTGTCCGGGAGGCCGCCCGACAGATCGGTTACCGCCCGGATTCCAGCGCCAAGCGGCTGCGCAAAGGCGGTGACCGAAAGCCGGTAATCGCGTTTTTCTGGCCCATGGACTATCGTCTGCCCATCTTGGCTTCCTTTATTAACAGCATCTCCAAAGAGCTGCGCAGTCAGGGTGTGGAATGTGAACTGGTGGTGCAGACCTTCGAGAATGACAAACTGAAAGACGCGGCTCAGGTATTGCAGGATCATTATTACAGCGCAATGATCATCGGTGCCTGTTCGGCTGATGATCTGGCGTTTTTGGAATCACAAAATCTGACAATCCCGGTGGTACTCATTAATCGAACTTCGCAGCGGTATTCATCAGTATGTGTCGACAATGAAAAAATCGGTCGGGAAGCGGCGGAAATGATTTTCAGAAAGGGCTACCGCAGTGTTGCCCTGCTTACAGCCAGTGAACGCTACCTACAGACCCGTCGGCGAACTACGGCTTTTATTGACACCTGCCGGGCGTTGGGAATCACAATTGAGGAAAGCCACATTCTCAGTGTTCCGGGCAATATGGCGGGCGGATCCATGGGTGCTGTTCAGTTCTGCTATTTGAACAACCGTCCTAAAATGCTTTTCTGTGAATCTGACAGTTTGGCTTTGGGGGCACTAAGCGCCTTTCAGCGTCTGAACATTTCTATCCCTACCGACCTGGAGGTTCTGGCAATTTCCATGCTGGGGCAGGAAGAAACCCTCTATTCCCTGCCGTCACTGAGTATCATCGATCTGCCTAATGAAAAAATGGCTTCCGCTGCCATTCGGATTGTTCTGAAGCAGCTGAATGACTCTCTTACCGGAAACAGCACGCCCATTCATGAGATGGAA
>CAMFBN010000073.1 GCA_945948535.1 uncultured Clostridia bacterium | reverse complement strand
GAAGCAGCTGAATGACTCTCTTACCGGAAACAGCACGCCCATTCATGAGATGGAAGAGGCGGATATCATCCTTCGGGATTCTTTCCGTCTGCCGTTGATATGAAAAATGTGCGCAGAGGAAGAGACGAGGATACCATTGTCTGGCATTTCCGTTCCCTGATTCACCACATGACCGAGGAAGACCCCATGTTCCGCAGCGCCATCATGGACGGCAGCGGCAACGTCATCGGCTATATAGAAAGACAACAGTATGAATTGATAGAGTATAATGGTGGATAATTCCAGTTGCTTTCTTCCGTTCCCCACCGCTGATCACAACAAGTTCCACAACTTCTGCCTTTTCTGCACGACAATTTGTATGGAAATTCAACAATTAACCAGACACTTTGTTGGCTATCAGGGAGTGTGCTTTTCCGCTAAAATATGGTTGTCGATCAGAAAACCGATCGGAACCCTACATTTTAGAGGAGGAAACGGATCATGGCATTTTCAATTGATACCAAGGTGAAGGACTTAAGAAAGAGCGAGGCCGCCAGCGACATTATCGCGCAGTACTCCCCCGGCTTTAAGACGGATCCCCAGATGAAGCTGGTGGGCGCACTGACCTTCCGCAAGCTCTGCTCCTTCCCCCAGGCCGGTCTGAGCGCAGAACAGCTGGCAGAAATCGACGAAAAGCTGAAGGCACTCGGCTAATGATGGAGAACACCGCTGCTTCACAGAGAGCAGCGGTGTTTTGTTATACTTTGCGCCCAATTTCTCCGTGAATTTGCTGAGCCTTCAGAAGAATCTGAAGCAGGAGCCGCTGTTCCGGATCCTCCAGATCACAGTTCAGCTCCCGCTTGATCCGCGCTAGGCGTTCAATCAGCGTGCTGCGGTTTAGATACAGCTTTGCAGTGGTTTTCGTTACGCTCATGTTGCAGTCCAGAAAAATGCGCAGCGTTTCCATATAGCTGACCTGAGAATCCAGATCATGGCGCATGAGGTTCTGCAACCCCTGTGTGTAATACATTTCCATTGGCAGATTTCCAATGGCATTGATTAAAAGCTCCCGGAGTGCGTAATCCCGGAATGGGTAGAACATTTTGTCAGAATCAAACAACTGACCATTTTCCACTGCGGCGCAGGCTTGATAATAATAGGGTCTGGCCTGATAGATGTCATGGAACGGGTCGCTGATCCCCACGCTGCTGTCAAAAGCGCGCAGCAACGGCGTCAGATGCTTCTGAAGGAGTGTGAGATAGCTTTCCTCCTCTGCCTGCTGCCTGGATATCTCAATAAAGCAGATCAGTGCCTCGTCGTATTCAAACGCGACGCTTCTGCGAAATTCATCCTCTATGGCATTGCAAAGGTACTTGACCGGAAGCTGAACCATAGGACTTCGGAACTTGATCTTTACGCAGATATGCTCCTGCTCCAGATAGGAGGTGTCGATGGTTCTGCGCTGATTCAGGGTTACCTGAACGCCATCCACAATGTCCATCAGCGCCTGACGCAGTCTGCTCTGGTCACTCCCGGACACCGAGGAATACCGGCGAAGCGCAAGCTGAATCATTTCCGCAAGATAAATCGCCAACTGCTTATCACTTTCCCGGTACTTTCTGTTCCTGTAATCTATGGACAGACAGCCGGAATATTCCCCGTTCTCAAACAGATTCACATTCAATGTTGTACTTCCTGGCAGGTTCAGCAGCAGCGGCTCTCTGACATCGGTGGACATCTCATGCAATTCCATAAATTCGTTCAGAGACTCCAGCGGAAGGCCTGTACTTTCCCTGCTGCCCCAGCTGATTCTGTCCATCTTTCCCAATTCCACAAAGCTGAAATCCGTATGCGCCAGATAGTGAAAATTGGAATTGAGCACCACAATGGGATTGTCGAATATCTCCCGGCTGCACTGAATCATTTCACTCAGACTCGCGGTGGTGTCAAGTATTCTCCGCAGGGATTCCTCCCATCGGTCAAAGCGGTTATAGATACGGCTGATGAGGTTAAACGCACGGCTGCTTCGGACATCCCCCCGGAGCTGAATCACGTTGCATTTCCCCTCATAGCGGGGCAGGTACACGCTGTCACCCAGCAGAAGAATCAGCGCGCCCGGTTCAATCCGGGGACGCAGAGGCAGATCCTGCGCCTTCACCAAATAAACGTGATCCGCGCGAAAACGCTCCTGTCCTTTTTCAAGGAATTCCGGGCGGAGCAGGTGCAATGCGGTTTCCTTCTGACCATGGTAAACGGCATCCAGCTCCGCCGGAAGATTGTCAAAAATCAGATTGGCATTCAGTTTCATACACACACCCCTGTTTTGTCGGATTCCCAATAGTCACGTTTCACAGTCTTTCTCTATTTCTTTCATTATATCACAGATTGCAATATATTTCCGCAGAAAATTTCTCTTTAGCCTTTCTTTCAGTACCCAACAAAATGTACGGTTTTTTCACAAAATAACCGACAGTTTGCTGTCTGTCGAAGCAATTCCCTCCCCGCTACAATGATTTTGGATATTAAGTCCGGCCCGGCTGCCGGCTAAGGGAGGTAAACATATGCCGCTGAACGACAAACTCAATCAAACAAAATGCGTCACCACCGTATGGGGAAAGCTGATCCCGGAACGGGAAGCCTACAGCTATGCGCTTCGGCACATTGCAGCTTTCACCGCAAATATCTTCCAGGTCATGCGGATTCTGGAGCCCGACTTCAACAAGCGAACCGAGGCAATCTGCGAAACATCGTATATGTTCAACATGTCTGCCTGCAGCGACGACTATAAGGCCGCGTTTTACGGCGAGTGGAATATCCCGGAGTTCTGCGACCGATGCGCCTGGCTGGGCGGTATCGTGGGCGACTCCGGCGATGAATACCAGAACATGGCAGGACGTGTAATTCAGTTCACCCGGGATCGGGTGGAAAAAGAGCTGGACGCCTGCCCCTGGGACATCGTCGGCGCGGAGCTGTGCAACATGACCACCGCCATGTTCACCGCGAACTTCGATATTGAATCCGCCGTGCCCGGTGAAAACGAGGTTTCGCTGAATATGTGCGAAGCCAGAGGCTGCGGTGACCGGAAGTGCCGTGTGGTGGCAGAGCGCCGGGATACCTTCAACCTACCCAAGCAGGGCTGGCTGGATCACATGGGCACCCCCGTTATGCCCATTCACGATACGCCGGAGGAGCGGACAGTGCGGGACGGTCAGTTCATTCGGAACGGCTGTTACTCCCAGGCCTTCGGCGAAGAGAAGTCCCTGGAATGGGCCTACCGCTGGAGCATGGAAAAGGGCTGGGTCTGGTGCGTGGCTTTCCCGCTGATTGCCATCCGCGAAATGGCAGACTCGGAAGAAGAATTTGAGCGTATCTTCAAAATCGTCTTTGCGACTGCCGGTAAAAACGAATTCATCGAACCTTTCGCCAAAGAGGGACTGCGCAGCTGGCTGGGTGTCCCCCACGAAATCGGCTGGAATGATCCCCGTCTGATGGGCGGATACATCAAGAACATTCTGGATACCCAGTTTGTACCCAGCGAGCTGGACGCGTTCACAAAGGATGAAGTGCGAATCAAGGTAAATGTGGAAACCTTCACCGGTCGTTTTGAGATGGCGCCCATCGACGAGCTGATTCTGGGCTATGAGACGCTGTGGCACAACATGGTCAAAACCCTGGTTTCGCCGGAATGGTCCTGCTGGTTTGAGGATAAGGATGAAGAAGAAATGACCATCGTTGTCGGCAGAAAGATCGACAAGCGCATGGTATAAGGAAGGAGGCTGACCAAAATGTTATTCCGCGAAGATTCCGTCGCACGCGCCCAGCATCAGGCTGTCCGGGAAAACGCCGGTTGGTACCGCTGGACCCACGACCTGGTGGAAGTCAAAGGAAAGGATGCTTTGGCCTTTCTGGATCGCCTGTTCGTGAACAACATCGCCAAAGCCGATATTGGACGCACCAAGTATACCACCATGCTCAATGAAGATGGGAAGATCATCGACGATACCATTGTCATGCACATGGGCGAAAATCTGTACTGGGTTTCAACCCTCTATGCACCCCAGATGGTGATCTGGATGGATGCGCATAAGGGCGACAGCGATGTCGACTACCGGGATATGACCGGTGAGATGGATATGTACGCCATCCAGGGTCCCAATTCCCCTGCAGTGATGAACACGCTGCTGTCCGTTCCTGTGGACAATCTGAAGCGTTTTCAGGTTGCCGACAACAAGATCGGTGACATTCCCGTCATCATCCACCGCAGCGGATTCACCGGTGAAAACGGCTTCGAGGTCTACTGCGACATGGCGGATACCGCCGCGGTGAAGGCTGCCATCCGCTCCGCCTGTGATGCCCACAACGCTCCCGAGGTTACCACACTGGAGGTTTATGTCCGCAGTCTCCCGACGGAAAAGGGATTCGCCCTGCGTCAGGATATGTACCTGCTGACACCATACGAGTGTGGGCTTGACTGGTCCGTAGACCTGAACAAGGACTTCATTGGTCGTGATGCCCTTGTGAAGGCAAAGGAGGAAGGACCCAAAAAGCTGCTGGTCGGTCTTGAGTATTTGGCGGAATCCTATGAAGACATTGCCCAGATGGAAATCGTCTGCTGCAAGGGTGTCCCCTGCGGCAGGGTAAAAACAGCAATTTACGGCTATACCGTAGACAAGAATATCGGTTACGCCGTAATTGACGCCCGCAAGGCAATTGAAGGCAATCGGGTAACGGTGGGCTGCAATGATTCTCCCGCCATTATTGTGAAGAAAGGCTGGATTTAACTATGAAACTGGAAGGAAAATCCATCGTCGTCACCGGCGCTTCTGCCGGTATGGGACAGGCGATTGTGACACTGTTTGCACAGGAAGGCGCCAATATCATTGCGGTTGCACGCAGAAAAGAACGTCTGGATGCACTGGCGGAAGAATTAAAGGATGCCCCCGGTAAGGTGGTGCCCTATGCCGGTGATGTATCCGATCCTGCCGTGTGTGAAGGCATGATCGATGCAGCCGTTAAAGAATTCGGCAGGCTGGATGTGCTGGTGAACAATGCCGGTATCATGGATGATAATACCGCCGTCGGTGATGTGTCTGATGAGATGATCGAACGGCTGTTCCGTGTCAACACCTATGGTCCCCTGTACGCCATGCGGAAGGCGGTCAGAGTATTCCTGGAGCAGGATGAGGATGCGGGCAATATTATCAATGTAGCTTCCGTGGGTGCATGCCACCCGACAGCAGGTGTCGCCTATTGTGCCTCCAAGGCAGCGATTGCCTCCGCCATCCAGAACACCGCATTCATGTACATTGACAAGGGTATCCGCTGCAACGGCATCTCTCCCGGCGGTATTCTGACCGATATCCCGCTGGTAATGCCTCAGGCAAACGAATTTGGCTTTGAACGCACCAGCTCCCTGCTGACCCACTCCCCGGAAATGGGTATGCCAGAGGATATCGCCAATGCCGCACTGTTCCTGGCAAGCGACGATTCCCACTTCGTAAACGGCACCATTATCACCTGCGACGGCGGGTGGACGTGTTTCTGATCGATCTGTAACACACAAACGCAAAACAGGAGATCCCACTCGGAGCCACCTGTACTATAAGGAGAACCACATGAAGAAAGCAATTACAGTTGTGACCGGCGGTCATGGCGGCATGGGAAAGGCAATTTGCAAGGAGCTTGGTAAAACATCTACAGTCGTACTGGCAGGGCGCAATCTTGCTAAAATGGAAACAGCCAAAGCGGAGTTGGACGAGCTTGGCGTGGAAAGCTATCTCTGCAAGACGGACATTGCAGATGCTGCGCAAGTGCAGGCGCTGGCGTCATATTCGTCCTCGCTCGGTGCGGTCACACAGGTTATCCACACTTCAGGCGTTTCACCGAGCGATACTGTGACGGAGAGTATCATCAGAATCAACGCTGTTGGTACTGTGAATATGGTCGAGACGTTCTATCCGATTCTGGCAGAGGGAGGCGTAATGATCAATTTCTCGTCTGTTGCCGCTTACACCATGCCGCAGGTGGACGAATGGACGCAGGTGTTTGAGGCGTGGAACGATCCGGATTTCTACGACCGTATGCTGGCGCTTGCCGGGAAAGCAGGGGATGAAGAGGAAGAATTCTTTCGTGCGGGACTGGCATACGCCATATCCAAGCGATTCGTAATCTACTTTACGCAGAAAAATGTGGCACGGTTTGCGCAGAAGCACTGCCGCATTCTGTCCATCTCTCCGGGGTGCTATCTGACACCGATGCACCAGAAACTCATTGACAACCAGCCGGAGACGGCAGAAAATCAGCTTGAGCTTATCCCCGCCGGGCGCTGGGGACATCCGTATGAGATGGGTGCGCTGACAGCGTTCCTGTGCTCCGCCGGGGCCGGATATGTAAATGGCGTGGATATTCTTGCCGACGGCGGTCAGAATGCCGGAATATTTGTTCCACAGATCTAATACATAGCATAAAGTGAGCTGCACTCCAGTTGCATCTCACCCAGCGGTACTCTGACCGATATCCCGCTGGTAATGCCTAGGCAAATGAATTTGGATTTGAACGCACCAGTTCCCTGCTGACCCACTCTCCGGAAATGGGTATGCCGGAGGACATCGCCAATGCCGCACTGTTCCTGGCCAGCGACGATTCCCACTTCGTAAACGGTACCGTTATCACCTGCGACGGCGGCTGGACCTGCTTCTAATCAACCGGGGCACAGATATTCTGTGCCCCTTTTCTACCAGAGGAGGAATGGAATTTGGATTTGCAACATTTATTTGGTTACGGGGGAAAAACTGTGGTAATCAGCGGCGCTTTCTCCGGTATGGGATTGGCTGCTGCCCGCCTGCTATCCCAACTGGGTGCGGATGTGTATGCCATTTGCCGCCGCAACGGCAGGCATAATACATTGGATTTTCCTGTAAAGAAGATCCTCTATGCAGATTTTGGGAGCAAAGAGGATCTGGATCTTCTGGCAGAGGCGCTGCCTGATAATATCTATGCCATGTTCCTTTGCCACGGCATTGCCCTGAAAAACGACGGTTCAAACACGCTGGAGGTGCAAAGAGTCAATTTTCTGGGTCACAAATATCTGCTGGAAAAGAGTCTGCATAAAGTATGTGATCGAGGTTCGGTAAATATTATTTCCTCCACCGGCGGTTACGACTGGCAAAGTCATGTGTCCGAGTGTATGGAAGTAATCAATGCAGAAACTTATGAAGATGCTATCCGATGGTATGAGACACATCCCGATACGATCGCCAGCGGTTATGTGTTCTCCAAACAGTGTTTGTGTACCTATGTTAAAGCCAAAGTTCACGAGCCGGAATATATTGACCGTAAGATCCGTCTGAACGCCATCAATCCAGGAAACACAATAACCGGTTTAACCGATGACTTTAACAGAGGAACTTCTCCCACCGGCAACGCAGAGGAAGGAAAAGCTGTAATCGAAGCGCTGTTTTTGGATAGTTGGAACGGCCACTGGGCAACTCCTGAGGAAATGGGATATCCCCTTGTTGCCATAGGCAGTCAGATTTTCAGCTACATGAGCGGTCAGATTATTTATCTGGATTATGGTATGAGCAGTGTCTGGGAATTTGGCGAACTGGAATAATCATCACATTGGGATAAAATATGTTCAAATATTCCGAAAACCATTTTTAAGAAAAGGCGTAATGGATCTTTCGGGATATCAGGAAAATCGGTGGAAACCGGTTTTCTCCGGCCCCTCAGAAAATTTGGGGACTGGATGCAAATTGGGGACAATCCATTTCGTGTTTTTTCCGAATTCCGCTTGATCACATCTGTGCGATTGCTGCTGACCTCCGTTTGTCCGGGCACGAGTTTCTGTATCTGCATTGTCCTCACATCCTTGTCTAAGTTCAGGCACGTGTCGAAAGAATGGTCTGGATTTCTTGGGCAGAGGGCATCACCCGCAGTGCACCCGCCCGTGTGGTGACGGCAGCTGCCGCCGCATTGGCAAACCGAAGCATTGTTTCCAGCTCCTGCTGGGAGTAGCGTTTCCAGCCCATTTTCAGAATCTGATGCAGCATTGCGCCCATAAAGGTGTCCCCGGCACCTGTGGTCTCCACAGTGTTTACAGCTTTTCCCATCGCCCTTCAGGTTTCCGGCGAAATTGTCGATGTAGAGCATCATGCCCAACAGTTCCCGGGACTGATACCAGTTGGGACTTTCCTGCTTTTCCGCGTCCCGCTGCTTCAGAGAATCCCGGCGTTCTTCTGAAAAGGCAGCAAGGTGGCGGCAGAGCTTTTTCAGCATGGCATCATCGTGATACAGTTCCATGTACAGCTGCTTCAGCTCCGGCCAGTACAGCCGCAGACGATCTTCAAAGGTAGTTTCTGTGGGTGCCAAGACAATCAAATCCTTTCAAACCGGCATTGGAAGCCGGGATAATCTCCCAATATTTTGGGAAGGCGCATCACTTGGTTTGGCTTCAAAAATCAGATTACCCATGTCCACATCCATCACCCGTATCTTTTTCGCCATCTTCCGCTGATCTGACAAATAACGTACAGACTCCGGTACGATATGGGTGTCAACGACAACTATCCCCACACCTAGTTTACCTACATTCCGCCCCAGCTTCGGGGAACCACAGAAAAGGTACCCCTGGTGTTTTACTTCCATGGCGTTAACTGTGTGCCGCTGTACGGCGCGGAGCAGAGTGGTTGGCATGACATCGCAGATCGGGAGAATTTTATATTGATCTACCCCGCGCCTGCCAAATCCAAGTGCTGGAATATTTATCCAGCTCCATATTTTCTTTGAAGGGGAAAAGCAGGCACGTCAGCCCATCATGCCGGAAGGTATAGGCGTCCTCGAATCTGGCGCCCTTTTTGAGGATGCCTTCATCGGTGAGAATCTGGTTGATACCATCCAGCCATTCCTGGGGGTCGCCGCCGCAGCCTTGGAGGACAAGTCCCTCCTGTTCTCCCATCCGGCGGAGCTGCTCTGTGGAAATACTCTGAATACTCACAGCTTCATCACCTCCATCCTCATACCCTGTTCCTGAGCGACTTCCTGCTGGGTCAGTTTTTGGAAGCTGTCCACACCGGGAATCAGCGAAAGGCTGCGCCCATTGTCCCAGGCAACTCCGACCTGCCCCGCATCGTCCACATACCGCACAGTACCTCGCGTTCCGGGTTCTACCGGGGCATATGGGTCATCCATACTGTTCAAGACAATTCGCGTGCCGGGTGGATAACACCTCCGGTTGAACTCCACCTGCCCACGGCTGGGAAAAGGTATGTTCATATTGGTTCCTCCTTCTTTGATAGTTTCATCAGTCGTGTGCGCATACATTCTCCGTCCCCGCCCTGGCACAGAAAGCCATGCCCGGGAAATGGGCACCCCTCGCACAGTGGGGATGCTGTACAGACAGGCTTCTCCGTCTGGGCAGGAGGCCCTGTGTAGGAACGGTATTCCGGTCTGGTTCTGTTTGGCTTGGAATTAGCTTTGTTCAGATTCTTCATTCTTAACCTCCATTTCCTCCAGCGCCCTTTTTGAGGCGCGGGATAGTATGCTTAGAAAACAAAAAAAGCCGTCCTCCCTGAAACAGGAGAACGGCGGGGAAAAGGATGCTGAGAGCCAGCGCCCTTTTTGAAAAAGAAAAAGCCGGGATTCTTATGGCGCTGCTGCGCCACAAAAATCCCGGCTGATTCACATATGATAATTTTCTGAAAACTCTATAAAAAAGCAGTGCCCTTTTTCATATTTTGTCCGAAATCAAAAAGGGTGCTGCAAATATCTGCGTTGTATCTGGCTGAACCAGTTCAAGAGGTGTATCAAACGGTGTCTGCATCTATGGAGTTGCAAAAAATCGTGTTCACATTTTACCCTTAAAAGCAAAACTTATACCTATTATATTTTCAATAAATACCCGTAAAAAACACTTTAGATGCAACTTTTTCCAAGTCGCATCTAAAGTGTTGGGTAAACATGGAGGTACCGGCCAGATTTGAACTGGCGAATGAGAGTTTTGCAGACTCTTGCCT
>CAMFBN010000072.1 GCA_945948535.1 uncultured Clostridia bacterium | reverse complement strand
TGTTTTTCTGCCATATACCATCCTTTCCGGGAAACAGGGCGCAGAGCCGAAGCCCCGCGCCCATCTCCCTGCATTATTCATCCGAATTGCTGCCTTTGCTTCTGTCCGGCGGGACAGTGCCGGCCTCCTTTGCGCGTCTGCTTGCCGCCTCGCGCCGCGCTCTGGAAAACGGCTCGCGGACGGAAACACAGCTTTTCGGCACAATATAGCTTTTCGCACCGGCAGAGGAGCGTTTTTTCTCCTCATACACTTCTTCCGGACATTTTCTGCAAAGGGCGTCCAGCTTTTTAATCAGCCTCCTGTCGTAGGTGTAGACGCTGGCGGTATCGTCTGCATCGGAAAACAGGATGATCGTTTCGCGTTCTGCGGGGCTCAGCTTCATGCGCCGGTTTTCTCCCTGTCAAACTCCAGAGCATAGCTGGATTTCTGCCCGTCGTCCGTCAGTACGAGGTAGGCGGAATAGCTTTTTCCGGTCTTTTCGGAGTACATGCCGCTGACAAAGGTTCTGCCGTCCTTCAGAAGCGCCTCCGCCATCTTTTTTGTCAGAATGATGTGCTTTGCGGACAGATAGCGGTTGTCCTTCCAGAGTCCGAAGCGGCAGTCGCGGCGCTCACAGAAAAAGCCGGTCTTGCTCTCCGTAACCGGACCGCCGCAGCGGGGGCATTTTCCGACCACCGGACGTCCGGACGGGAACAGCACCTCCGCACCGCTCACAGGCTCATAGTCGCGCACCAGCTCGGAAACCATGCGGCTGATTTGCTCCATAAACGCCTCCGGGGAGAGCTCGCCACGCTCGATCTCCTTCAGCATGTTCTCCCATTCCGCAGTCAGAAGCGGAGACTGGAGCTGTTCCGGAAGCACCGTGATCAGGGAGATGCCAATGTCCTGCGGAACCAGACTGACCGCCTTTTTGTTCTTCTTTCGCTCCACAAAACCGGAGGAAACCAGCTTCTCCAGAATCCCGGCGCGGGTGGCGGGTGTGCCCAGCCCCTTGCGCTCGGCATCATCCGGCATCTCTTTCGCCCCGGCATTTTCCATGGCGGAAAGCAGCGTATCCTCGGTGTATCGGGCAGGCGGCTTTGTCTTTCCTTCCTCCAGCGAAACGGCAAAACTGTCAATGGACTGTCCTTCCGTCATCGGAGGGAGTACCTTTTCCTTCTGTTCGCCCGCCGCATAGCTTTTCCAGCCGGCGTTCAGCACGGTTTTTCCCTTTGCGGTGAATACCTGTCCGCTGCATTCGACGGTTGCCACCGTTTCCAGATAGGAATACGGCGCACTGACCGCCATCAGCACCTGACGGGCAACCAGCTTCAGCACCTCGCGCTCTCCGGCTGTCAGCGCAGACAGTTCAGCTTCTCCGGCAGCCATCGTGGGAATGACGGCATGGTGATCGGAAACCTTACGGCTGTCGCAGACCTGTTTTGCAAACACATCTCCGACCGATACGCCGAGAATCCCGGCGGCGCAGGCAGCGACGGCCGGAACCCCGCTTTCCATATCGTCCGTCAGGTAGCGGCTGTCGGTTCGCGGATAGGTACAGAGCTTTTTCTCATACAGGGACTGAAGGTAGTCCAGCGTCTGCTGGGCGGTGAAGCCCAGGATGCGGTTGGCATCTCTCTGGAGCGTTGTCAGGTCATAGAGCGCAGGGGCTTTTTCAGATTTTTCTTTCTGCTCCACGCTGCGGATCACTGCCGGCACTCCTGCACAGGCAGATTTCAGATTTTCCGCATCCGGCTTGTTTTTCAGCTTTTCACTGACAGCCGTAAAATCGCCGGTATCCAGCTTCACCGTATAAAAAGGCTCCGGCTGAAATGCCTTGATTTCCGCTTCCCGCTGTACCAGCAGCGCCAGCGTAGGCGACACCACGCGTCCGACATTCAGCGTGCGGTGATACAGCACCGAGAAAAGCCGGGTGGCGTTGATGCCCACCAGCCAGTCCGCCTTGCTTCTGCAAAGGGCTGCGGCATAGAGCTTATCGTACTCGCTGCCGTCGCGCAGGTTTTCAAAGCCCTCGCGGATTGCCGCATCCTCCATGGAAGAAATCCAGAGGCGCTTCACGGGTTTCACGCAGCCTGCCAGCAGATAAACGGTGCGGAAAATCAGCTCGCCCTCGCGTCCCGCATCGCAGGCATTGATGATTTCCGTCACATCCGAACGGCGCATCAGCTCCGTCAGCAGATCCAGCTGCTTTTTCTTATCGCGCCCGACGCTGTACTGCCAGCTTTCGGGAATGATGGGGAGCTGTTCACGGCTCCATCTGGCATACGCCTCGTCATACACCTCAGCGGAAGCCAGCTCCGCCAGATGGCCAAAGCACCAGGAAACAAGATAATCTCCTCCCTCGAAATAACCGTCCCGGCGCTTGTCAGCGCCAAGGACGGCAGAAATGGATTTGGCCACAGAGGGCTTTTCGGTAATCACAAGCTTCATATCGTTATCCTTCCTTTCTCTGATTGGTGCAGATGCTGTCTGCACAATTACACTTCATCCGTTTCCTCCGGCTGGTCGTCCTCGATGACGTATTCCTCCTCATCATCTTCGTCATCATCGCCGAAGTCGTAGTCATCCAGATCATCGGGGCCCTTGGTATCGGGCTTCTGCTTTCTGAATTTGAACCAGTACACAGCACCGCCTGCACCAAGACCGGCGATCAGCAGCAGGAGAAGCAGAGGCGCGGAACTGCTCTTTTCAGACTCCGGTTCTTCCGGCTCCTCCGGAGCAACGGTAGGTTCCGGTTCCTCCTTGACCGTACCGGTGCATTCCGTCAGATTGGCCTTGCAGACCGGACAGTTCAAGTCCACATCACCGGCTTCACAGCGGTCGGTACAGGTGCATTTGACCGTAACCTCGCCGTCCTGCATCAGCGCCATCAGGTCAGCCTCGTCCACCAGATTCAGAAAATAGACGTTTTCACCGTTCTTATCCCGGTCGATGACGATGTAAAAGGTGTTGTCATTCTTGGACTGCACCGTGATGAACTGCTTTCCGTCCGAGGTCTGGTACACGTCATCCACAAGCTCCAGGTTGCCGTCAGGCGTCAGCGGAGCTCCGGAACTCTCTGTACCGGTTGAACTGGTATCGGCACTATCACCGGCAATAACCGTACCCTCGCTGACCTTCAGATAGCCGCCGTATACATAGCCCTCCTTTTCAGGCACGATAACTTTGTACCAGCCGTTTTCCTCACCGATCACCGTGACGGTATTGCCGCAGGGAAGCTGGCCGATGATGTTGTAGCTGGTGCTGGCTCCGTCACGCAGATTCAGCCTGCCGCCGTTGGTTGTCACCGTTCCTATCCTCTCTGTCTGAACGGCAGTCTGACTGGCGGAGGACTGCTGTGCAGCAGTCTCTGCTGTGCTGTCCGCAGAATCTCCTGTGTAGGCAAAGGCGGGAGCTGCCAGCGCCGTCATCATGGCAAGCGCTGCCGCCAGTGCGGTCAGCCCCCTGCGAAGCATCCTTTTAGTTCTCATGTTCATATCCCTCCGTTTCCTCGTATCCATCGGGTTCTGCGGTTTCGGGCGAATCCGCAGCCTTGCCGCTCAAAAGTGCGGCCAGCTGCTCCGGCGTCATGCCGATCTCGCGCACCATGCCGATGATGTCGTTGTTCTCCAGCTTCGTAATCTGCTCGGAGAGCTTGCGGTTGCGGTTCTGAAGGTCGGAAATCTTTTCGGTATTCCTGCTTCTCTCCGCCTTCAGCTTTTCAATTTTCGGGTTCATACTGCTCCTTTCTTACGGGCTGGGCAGCCTTCCGAACTGCAGGAAGTGCTGCTGCCAGTAGTTCGTATCAATGCTCGTGTACTGGATGGGGTCGCCGCAGTGGATCATCATGTTGTTGCCCACATAGATGCCGACGTGCGACGCACCGGAAGTGTCATAGGTTTTCTCAAAGAAGATCAGGTCGCCCGGCTTGGCGTTGGCCGGAGAAACATAGGAACAGATATTGCGCAGTCCTTCGGCGCCAAGCCGCCCCACATTCCAGCCCACACCGCAGTGATTGATGACCCAGCTGACAAAGCCGGAACAGTCAAAACTGGTGCTGGGCGAGCTGCCGCCCCAGACATACGGATAGCCCAGGTACTTTTCCGCTTCCTGAATCATGGCCGCAAACTGTTCATCCTCCAGCGCGTCTGCCGGGATTTCGTACCGGTACTGGTCGCCGTAATAGCGGTCAACGTAGGAAGAACCGGCAAACAGATCGGGCCGGTTGCCCAGCGTGGACATATAGGAGGCATACAGGGACAGATGATCCTGATCCATCAGGTAGACCGGCAGATGGGACAGATTGAAGTTTTCCAGCGTCACCGTACAGATGTAATAATCGTAGGGAACCTGCACTTCATATTCGTATTCCTCGATGCTGGTCGCGCCGGTCTCCGGGTCTGTAACCGTGTAATAGCCGGTGCGGGTCTCTGTTCTGTAGCGGGTTTCAACCTGCACATCCTCCGTCAGCGTGTACTGGCGGTCGAAGATGGTCTGAAGCAGGCCGCCTACCTCATCAATCGTCCATTCTCCCTCCCAGAGTGCGGTCAGCATGGAAATCAGCACATAGGGGTCATGTTCGATCTCATCCAGGTCAAAATGGTATTCGTCGTAATCATGGGTGCTTTCGTAATTGTCCAGATACTCCTGAAGCTCTGCCTCAAGCGCCAGATACTGCGCCTCCGCCGCCAGCATATCCGCATCGGCGCTGGGATAGGTGGTCAGCACGCCGGAGGATGTGAGCGAACTCATCATCACGGAACAGCTGGACATCACAGCGGAAACAAACAGAAACATCATTCCGATGACGCCGAGAATCACAAAGCCTTTTTTGTGCCGGGCGACAAACTGAACGGCTTTGGAGGTTTCCTCACCGGTTTTCTTCACGGCTTTGGCCGCAGCCTCGGATGCCTTGACCGTGTTGTCCGCAGCCTTTCCGGCCTTGGCCTCGGCATAGGCTTTCTTAATGGCGCGCTTCTGCTGGAACCGGGAGACCGGGCTTGCGCCCCATTCCGGATTCTGAAGCTCCGCCTCCTTATACAGCGCCTTCAGATTGGCCCGGTCGGCGGCGCGTTCTGCTTTCAGCGCTCTGGCATAGGGTTTATCCTGCAATGTGCGGTGGGCGGTATCCAATGTGCGGATGCCGCCCTCGGCGCTGCTGATGGCTTCATGGGAGACCGATGCGGAAACGCTGCCGTCCGAATCCTCGTGCAGTTCCCGGTGGGATACTGCCGAAACCGCATTGAGCGGAGTGACCGCTGCGGCATGGGTGAGCTTGGACGGGCGCTTTTTCTCGGTTCCCTCAAAAACAAGGCGCGTCACGACCTGATTCTCCTTCGGGTCATAGACGCGCTGTTTCTGAACGATCTTCTTTTTGGGGATTTTCGACTCAGCTTTTGTGAGCTTTTTCTGCGCTTTCTCCGCCTTTTTAATGGGCTTCTGAAGCTCCGGCGTTTCCAGCTCCTCCTCTGTAAACAGAAGGCGGGGCGAGCGTTTTGCCATGTGCATCACCTCGATTCGTATGGTTGTGGTATTGTTCAGCCGATGATCTCCGCGCGTTCGGCCAGAAATACCTGTTTGCCCTTGGGCGTAACCAGCATCTGCGTGCCGCGATGCCCGTTGGGCGCGATAAACTCACGGACAACGAACAGGCCGTTGCGGTACGGAAGGGCGTGAGGATGCATGATGCCTTTGCTGTCATAGTAGGCATATTTCTTCCTGACGAGATAGGCCGTGAACATGCTCTGGGGAACACCCAGTTCCTTGGCGGTGAGCCGGATGCCGGTGCAGTCGGGGCAGTCTACCAGCGCATCGAAATACGCTGCCTTGGGAAGCGCCACGGTCAGCTGCGCCTCGGCCTGTTTCAGCTGCCCGGCCAGCTTTTTGTTGAGGTTCCGTTCCTCCGACAGCGCCCGCACGACCTGCGCCGCCACATCGGCATTGCCTGCCGCCTGTTCCAGCAGCGCATCGGTCATATAGGCTCCGTGCCTGCGGATAGAGGGAAGAACTTCGCTCGTCACCCAGTGCTTGAAGCGCTTGGCGCTTTCCAGCTTGCTGGAGAGGATCAGGCTGTAAAGCCCGGATTCATTGATAAGAATGGTCTCTTTCCGTTGATTTCCGTCAAAGACCATTCCTTTTGTCCGGTCTTCCGGCGCTACATGACGGTTAATATCTCGACTACCGTTTTGGTACCCGAGGTTGTCCGCCACATCTTTTCCAACGAACCAGGGAACTCCGTCCTCCGTGACAAAGGTACGGACACGCCCGAACTCCTCATTCTGAAATATCTGCATCCTGTTTTCCATATCTTTTCGTCCTTTCTTATCCAGCCTGCTCCTGCGGCTTGGTGGTGATGATTCGGTACAGCTCCGTATCCTTCGGGAAGTGGTCTACAAACGGAAGAATCGTGCTGCCGTAAAAAAGAAGCCCTTCGCCTTCACCGCTGTGGGTGACATACGAGAGCTGATGGGGAGAAATATTCAGCTGTTTGGCGAGAATCTGCCGGTCGCCGGACGCCTGGTTCAGCATGAACACATAGTCGGAGTTTTCAAAGATGTTCTCAACCTCGCGGGAGGAAAGCAGGTCTTTGACGTTCTGTGTGATGCCGGTGGGAATGCCGCCCCATTTACGGAAGCGCTTCCAGATTTCCACCGTGTACGCCGCCGTCTGCTCCTCGCGGAGCAAAAGGTGCATCTCGTCGATGTAATAGCGGGTGGATTTGTGCGCCTCGCGGTTGATGGTCACGCGGTTCCACACCGCGTCCTGCACGATCAGCATACCGATTTTCTTCAGCTGCTTGCCCAGCTCCTTGATATCGAAGGACACGATGCGGTTTTCGATGTTGATGCTGGTGCGGTGGTTGAACACATTCAGAGAGCCGTGAACGTAGATTTCCAAAGCTGTGGCGATGTACTGTGCCTCCTTTTCCTCCTGCGTCAGCAGCGCATTGTACAGATCCTCCAGAATCGGCATGTTTTCCGGCACGGGGTCGGCCAGATAATCCCGGTAGACCATGCGGACACAGCGGTCGATGATGGTCTTTTCCACCGGCTGCAAGCCCTCCTTGCCGCCTACGATCAGCTCGCACAGGGAGAGGATGAAGTCGGATTTCAGCGATAACGGATTCTCATCGTCGCTGTAGTTCAGGTTCAGGTCCATGGGGTTGATGTAGTCGCTGGATGTGGGCGAGATTTTGATGACCTGCCCGCCCAGGCGCTCCACCAGTGTGCCGTACTCCGATTCCGGGTCGCAGATGATGATGTCGTCATTGGTGACAATGAATACATTGGCGATCTCGCGCTTGGCGGCAAAGGATTTGCCGGAACCGGGCGTGCCGAGAATCAGGCCGTTGGGGTTCTTGAGGAGCTTTCTGTCCACCATGATCAGGTTGTTGGACAGGGCGTTGATGCCGCAGTAGAGCGCCTCCTTGCCGCTCTGAAACAGCTCCTGCGTGGTAAACGGCACGAAAATCGCCACACTGGAGGTGGTCATGCCGCGCTCGATCTCCACCTGATTGAGTCCCAGCGGCAGGCTGCTCATCAGCCCTTCCTCCTGCTGGAAGTCGAGCCGGGTCAGCTGGCAGTTGTATTTCTGGGCAATGGAGCCCGCCTGGAACACATTGTTTTCCAGCTGCTGTTTGGTCTCCGCCACGTTCAGCACCAGGAAGGTCAGCAGGAACATGCGCTCATTTCTGGACTGCAGATCCTGCAGGAGCTTCTTCGCCTCATTGCCGTAGGTGGCCAGGTCGCTGGGGATGATGTCCATATCATATCCGGCGCGGACGGCCTTTTTCTGCTCCTCAATGGTCATCTTCTGCAGATCGGTGATTTTGCGCTTGATGGTTCGGATGGCCTTGACCTGATCCACCGACTGCACATGCATGGTCACGATCAGACTGCTCTGCATATCCAGAAAGTCGGCCAGCATCCGGTCGTTCAGCTCCGGCGCGAGAATCTGCAGGAAGGAAACCTGTCCGATTTTCCTGCCCATGGTGAAGTTTTTGCCGTTTCGGAAAGAGAAAGAGCTGGGCGCGATAAAGTCCTTCACGGAAAGCCCGGTGGGAGCCAGCCAGTCCCAGTCAAACAGGAAAGGCTGCTGCTCGTCCATGTGGAAGATGCCGTGGAGCAGCTCCAGACGCTGTTTTCCGTTCATCGGATCAGCCTGAACGCCCAGGCGCTTGAAGTTGTTCAGCACATCGGTCTCAATGCGCTCCAGCCGGAGCCTGGCGCTTTTCAGCGAATCGGCCTCGATGCCGAAGGTCAGGTACTTGGTCTTGATGAGGCCATTGTTGCCCTTGGCCAGCTGATTTTTCAGCATCTGGGTGTATTCGGCGCGGATGCTGTCGTAGCTGTCGCCCTTCAGGGGAATGGCGATGCGCTCCGAGTAGGTATCCTTGTTCGCCGCCGTATTGATAAAGGACAGCTCAAAGCGCACGGAGCTGTCAAAGTAGTTGAGGAAGTCGCACCAGCCGTCAAAGATGGCGGCCTTGTCCTCGTTCTGATTCAGCTGATAGTTGATGTCCTGGAACTGCACCGTCTTGGTGTAGTAATGATCGGTCACGCGGCAGATGCCGTCCGGGAACATGCGCTGAAAGGGGATGGAATCCTGTGCGGATTTGTGTCTTTTGTCCTGTCGTCTGGCGTTCTGAATGGCAGCGTTAATCTGCTGCTTTTCCGCTCTTGTGAGCTTTTTCGCCTTGGACAATCTTCTGTACCTCCTTATCCAGTTTTTCCTGCCGTACTACGGCAGAATAGAAGTTGTTGGTTTTGTATGGCCGCTCCTTCGGGCGGATAAAGCTGACCTGCACGATATTGCGGATGATCTTTTCCAGCGGCTGTCCGTTCTTCTCATACATGGCGAACATGAAAAAAGGCAGCATGACAAGCACCATGAGAAGGGTTGCCGTACTGCTGCTGACGTGTCCCTTGATGAGAAAAAAGACCGGAAGCCCCACCAGAAGCCCTCCGCCGAAGCAGACGATCTGGCGCTTGGTCAGGTTGAAGGCGACCTTGGTTTTGACTGCGTTCATGTCCTTGGGTACGGGTACATATGCCATTCTGATTCCACCTCCTTAATGTGCGTTGAACACGCTCTTTGCCAGCGAGCTGGTCTTGAACAGCGTGAAGCACAGCAGCACGGTGTAGCCCATAACCGTCCAGATTGCCATGGAGATATCGCTCTCCACGACCATGTTCTGCACAAGGACGGCATAAATTGCCACGCAGACGATGATTAAGAAGCCCTGAAACGCCAGTGCGAACAGGCTTCTGAGATAGTTCTGACCCATCTGGCTCCACTCGTGATTCATCATGGTGGACATGGGGATCGGCGCAACCGATGTGACCAGATAGATCTCGATCATTCTGCCGAAGCAGATGAGCATAATGATGATGGACAGGATATGCATGGTCACGCCCACGATCATGGACTGGAACCACAGGCCGATCAGGCTGGAAAGCTCCATGGCCATCAGCGTTTCCTCAAGTCCCTCTGTGACAAGCTCGATATCCGTATTGCCCACGATCATGCCGGCGGCGTTGTTCACCACCGTCTGAGAAACATCGAACACCGCCATGACGATATTCCAGGTGTTGGACACGATCAGAATGGCGCAGGCCGTCTTGAACACCCACATGAGAATCGACCAGGTGTCGAAATCATGCATGTTGTTCTTATCCATGATGATGCGGATGAATTCCATGGTCATGACCAGCGCCAGAATGATACCGGCTATGGGCAGGATCACGTTGTTGGAAAGGTTCTGAATCATATGGAAGATTCCGCTGTTCCAGCCCTGCGGGGTCTGACCGACCTGCGCCGCAATATCTCCGACCTTCGTATTCACCGAGTCCACCATCCCTGTCAGGTTGGATGCAATCGCTCCGGCAAGAAGCTCCTTGAGCCATTCGGTCAGCGTGTTGAGCAATAAATCCAATCGGCATCGACCTCCTTTCCGGCTCCCCCTGCGCTATGGCAGGGGGAAGCCCTGGATTTTACTCACTTCTGTCTTGCTGTGCGGCGATTAACCGAAAAGACCGGTAAGCAGAGGAACAAGGGTCATGCCGATGAGGGCCACGCCGCCGCCCGCCATGAGCTGCTTCATGCCCTGGCTCTTGGCGCCGGGGTTGTCGTTGCCGTAGCCCTCCATGAGGTTCACGACACCCCAGATTGCGAGACCTGCGCCCAGAGCGATAA
>CAMFBN010000071.1 GCA_945948535.1 uncultured Clostridia bacterium | reverse complement strand
ATCGTGCTGTGCGGCGGCCTGTGGGGCGTGGCGGGCATGGTGATCTGCGTGCCCATGTTCGCGGTAATTTACGATATTGTAAAAAAACTGGTCCGCCGGGGTCTGACCAATAAGGGCCAGATGCAGCTGTGGGAGCAGTACCACGAGGACTATCCGGAAGAAACCGGGAAACAATAAAGAATACGCCGCCTTTGCGAGAAGACGGCGTATTTTCCTTTACTTCGGGTCCTGTATTCGTCATTTTGCATTTGCGCAGTGCGGATTCGGCGGAGAATCAGGAGGAAAGCCCAAATTTCGCAATTGCTTTTTCCCAACGGATGTGGTAAAATACGCTGTACGACAATATTTGGAACCTGAGAGGATGAAAATACAATGGCAAAAGAGAAAAAGGTCGAGCAGATCACCGATATGGAGGTTGATTTTGCTCAGTGGTATACGGATGTCTGCCGCAAAGCGGAGTTGGTGGAGTACGCCTCGGTCAAGGGCTTCACGATTCTGCGTCCCTACGGCTACGCCATCTGGGAGAACATGCAGCGGATTCTGGACGGGGAGTTCAAAAAGACCGGCCATGAAAACGTCGCCATGCCCGTGCTGATTCCGGAGAGCCTGCTGAAAAAGGAGGGCGAGCTGGTCAATGGGTTTGCCCCCGAGGTGGCCTGGGTCACCATGGGCGGCAGCGAGAAGCTGGAAGAGCGTCTGGCCTTCCGTCCCACCTCCGAAACCATGTTCTGCGACCACTGGTCCAATGTGTTGCAAACCTATCGGCAGCTGCCGATGCTGTATAACCAGTGGTGCTCCGTCATTCGCTGGGAGAAAACTACCCGTCCCTTCCTGCGCTCCCGGGAATTCTGGTGGCAGGAGGGCCACACCATCCATGAGACCGCCGAGGAGGCCAAGGCTGAAACCGAGCAGCAGCTGAAGTGCTATGCTGACTTCTTTGAAAATGTCCTTGCTATCCCCGTGGTGCCCGGACAGAAGACCGAGAAGGAGAAATTTGCCGGCGCGGAGGCGACCTACACCGTGGAGTGCATGATGAAGGACCACAAGGCGCTGCAGGGCGCAACCTCCCACTACTTCGGCGACAAGTTCTCCCGGGCCTACAACGTCACCTTCACCGGCCGGGACAACAAGCTCCAGTATCCCTTCCAGACCTCCTGGGGCAGCACCACCCGGATGATCGGCGCGGTGATTATGACCCACGGCGACAACAACGGTCTGGTTCTGCCGCCTAAGATCGCGCCCATTCAGGTGATTGTCCTGCCCATTGCCCAGCACAAGCCCGGCGTTCTGGAAGGCGCTTCCGCTCTGCGGGACCGTCTGATTGCCGCGGGCTACCGGGTGAAGATGGATGACTCCGACAACTCCATGGGCTGGAAGTGCGCTGAGTACGAGATGAAGGGCGTTCCCCTGCGCGTCGAGTGCGGCCCCCGGGATCTGGAGAACGGCCAGTGCGTTCTGGTGCGCCGGAACGATGGCGAGAAGACCGTGGTCAAGCTGGAGGAGTTGGAGTCTGCCGTTGCCGCGCAGCTGGAGCTGGTGCAGAAGGGCATGTACGAGAAGGCCAGGAAGAACCTGGAAGAGCACATCTTCGAGGCGCACTCCGTGGAGGAAGCCAGAGAGCTTCAGCAGAAGAATGGCGGCTTCATCAAGACCATGTGGTGCGGCGACGAGGCCTGCGAGCTGAAGATGAAGGAAGCTGCCGGCATGTCCTCCCGCTGTATGCCCCTGAATCAGGAGCATTTGGGCGACACCTGCGCCTGCTGCGGCAGGCCTGCCAGCAAGATGATTTACTGGGGCATCGCTTACTAAGTTCAAACAAATCAGGTCTGCGCCCTGCGCAGGCCTGATTCAAATGCGTGATGGTTTACATAACTGGGAGGACAATGGAACGAATTTTGATTATCGGCTGCTCCGGCAGCGGCAAAAGTACACTGGCACGGACACTGGGCCAGAAGCTGGGGCTGCCGGTCATTCATCTGGACCAGCTGTGGTGGAAAGAAAACTGGCAGAATGTGACCAAGGAGGAATTTGACAGCCGCCTTGCCATGGCGCTGAATATGGACCGGTGGATCATCGACGGAAACTACAGCCGGACGATGGAAGCAAGGCTTTCCCGGTGCGACACGGTCATCTATCTGGATTTTAGCCGATGGGCGTGCCTTTGGGGTATGTGCCAGCGGATTCTGAGCAATCACGGAAAGACCCGCCCGGATATGAGTGCCGGGTGTCCGGAACGGTTCCACTGGGAATTTGTCAAATGGATCTGGAACTTCAACAAGAATAACCGGGTGCGCAATTACACCTACCTTGCGAAAGCAAAGCACGCAAAGGCTGTGGTGCTGAGAAACCGGAAGGAAGTAAAGGCCTTTCTGGACACAATATAACAGACGCGGTTAAACGATAAATTGTAATTCGCGGGCCAATGCGTAGGGCGGAGTCATGACTCCGCCGATCACGTTGGACGTGGATAGTGCTTTCGTCCAACGGAAAACGTGCGGCGGAAAACCTACCAAATACCATTCATCATAGGCTACATATCATCGAAACCGGGTCGGCGGGGTCATGACCCCGCCCCACGGTACTATGGTACGATACCGAGCGTGGTGCTCCGCGCAGCGAATCTGAAATACCAATGATTGCCGGTGGCAATCATACCATAATGAACGCCCAACGGTGTAACGATTACAGACCAGCCGTGCACGCATTGCCCGCGGGGGCATCCCCGCAAATTACAATTTGTTTGTTTGCTGGAATAAGGTGATAAACGTAAAAGTCCCCGGATTTCCGAAGAAATCCGGGGATTTGCTCTGTTTCCTTACACAATACCCTGTGCCTGCATGGCGTCGGCAACCTTCAGGAAACCGGCAATGTTGGCGCCGGCAACGTAGTTGCCCTCCATGCCGTATTCCTTGGCGGCATTGTCCAGATTGTGGAAGATGTTCACCATGATGTCCTTCAGCTTGGCGTCCACTTCCTCGAAGCTCCAGCTCAGACGCTCGGAGTTCTGGGTCATCTCCAGCGCGGAGGTGGCCACACCGCCGGCGTTGGAAGCCTTGCCGGGGACGAACAGAACACCGTTCTCCTGCAGGTAGGCGGTGGCGTCCAGAGAGGTGGGCATATTGGCACCCTCGCAGACCGCGAAGCAGCCGTTTGCCACCAGCATCTTGGCATCGTCCAGCAGCAGCTCGTTTTGCGTCGCGCAGGGCAGAGCCACATCACACTTGACGCTCCAAACGCCCTTGCCCTCGTGGTAGATGGCATTGGGACGTGCCTTGGCATACTCGGTCAGACGGGCGCGGCGCACCTGCTTGACCTCGATCAGCGTGGCAACGTCGATGCCGTCGGGATCGTAGATCCAGCCGTTGGAATCGGAGCAGGTCACGGGCTTGGCGCCCAGCTGCCATGCTTTCTCGATGGCGTAGGTTGCCACGTTGCCGGCGCCGGAAACCACTACGGTTTTGCCCTTCAGGTCCTTGCCGTTGCAGCGGAGCATTTCCTCGGTCAGGTACAGCAGGCCGTAGCCCGTGGCCTGGGTACGGGCCAGGCTGCCGCCGTAGCTCAGGCCCTTGCCGGTGAGCACGCCCTCGTACAGGTCGCGGATACGCTTGTACTGACCGAACAGGTAGCCGATTTCCCGACCGCCTACGCCGATATCACCGGCGGGCACGTCGGTGTCCGCGCCGATGTACTTGCACAGCTCGGTCATGAAGCTCTGACAGAAGGCCATGACCTCCCGATCGGACTTGCCCTTGGGGTCAAAGTCGGAGCCGCCCTTGCCGCCGCCGATGGGAAGGCCGGTGAGGCTGTTCTTGAAAATCTGCTCAAAGCCCAGGAACTTGATGACGCTCAGGTTGACGGAGGGGTGGAACCGCAGGCCGCCCTTGTAGGGTCCGATGGCGCTGTTGAACTGCACGCGGTAACCGGTGTTGACCTGCACCTGTCCCTTGTCGTCCACCCAAGGCACCCGGAACATAATGGCCCGCTCGGGGGTGGTCAGCCGTTCCAGCAGCGCATCGCGGCGATAACCTTCCTCATTTTTCTCGATAACGGGGCGCAGGGATTCCAGCACCTCATAGACTGCCTGATTGAACTCCGGCTGGTCCGGGTTCTGCTGCCTGACCCGAGCCAGTGTTTCGTCGACATAATTCATGTACATATGTCCTCCCTAGAAAGATTTAGGCTTACGCATTGTAACAGAATTATGTGCAAAATACAAGGGGGTTATGCAACTTTTTTGACAGGAAATTGCAAATAAGCAAAAAACAACCCGTTTTTCTCAATCGGCGCGGGAAAGCGGAGGCAATCTTTCGTGGGAATTTCAAATTGACGGAATGCTTGGTTACTTAATGGAGAATTGAATTGACAATTGACAATGAACAATTGACAATTGTGGTATCCCTTCGGGATGAATTAAAATAAACTACAAGCACGAAATACCTGCGGTTTTTCCAAAGGAACCTGCCAGTTATGACATACTTAATTGTCCCGCAGGGACTCCTAAATTGTCAACTAAAGAACAATTTATCCGACTAGGGAACGATACCGAGCAATACCCAATAGTGTAACGATTTCACACCAGCCGTGCACGCATTGTCCGGCGGCACTGCCGCCCGCACTGTCAGCGGCGACTCGCCGCGCGGGGAAGCACCTTGTCCCGGATGACGGTGTACAGGGCTTCCAGCTCCTCCCGGGTGGTGTCCCGGCACAGGGAAATCCGGAAGGCGGAGTCGATGGTCTCCGGCGGCAGGCCCATGGCGGTGAGCACATGGCTGCGGTGGCCTTTGGCGCAGGCGCTGCCCGCGCTGACGCAGATGTCGTGATCCTGCAGAATGTTGATGGTGTTCTGCACCGGTACGCCGGGAATCGCGAGGGACAGAATATGGGGCGCTTCGTGGGCACCGTTGACCACGACCCCCTCCAGTGCGGCAAACTTTTCGGCAAATTCCGAAATCAGCCCGGCTTCCCGCTGAGAATCCTCCCGGAAGGTGCTGCTCACAGCGTCGCAGGCGGCGGCAAAGCCGAAAATCGCAGGAACGCCCTCGGTACCGCTGCGGTAGCCGCTCTCCTGACCACCGCCCAGCAGCAGGGGCGGAAAGGATTTCAGGCGGGGGGAGATGTACAGCGCTCCCGCGCCCTTGGGGCCGTGGATTTTATGGGAGGATACGCTCATCAGGTCGGCTCCCAGATTTTTCGCGGCAAAGGGGACTTTCAGGAAGCCCTGCACCGCGTCGGTGTGAAAAATGGCGTCGGGGCAGAGCTTGTGCGTCAGCTTCGCCATCCGCTGCGTGGGCATGACGGAGCCAACTTCGTTGTTGACCATCATGATGGAGACAAGAATGGTGTCCTTGCGCAGGGCGGCCCTCAAATCGTCTACGGATACTCGGCCCATCCTGTCGGGCTTCAGATAGGTGACCTCAAAGCCCTTATCTTCCAGCTCCTTCATGCAGTTCAGGATGGCGTGGTGTTCCATGGCGGTGGTGATGATGTGTTTGCCCCGTTTGCCCATGCGGCGGGCGGTGCCGAACACGGCCCAGTTGTCGGCCTCGGTGCCGCCGGAGGTGAAGAACACCCGGTCCGGTTCGGCTCCCATGGCGGCGGCCACATTGTGCCGGGCCTGCCGCAGAAGGCGGGCGGTGTCAATGCCGAAATTGTACAGGGCGGAGGGGTTGCCCCAATGTTCGGTCAGGGCTTTGGAAATTGCGTCCACCGCCTCCGGACAGGGCTTGGTGGTGGCGGAGTTGTCGAGATAGATCATAGTGATTGTTCCTTACTTAAGTATATTGGTCTTTAGTTGACAATTGACAATTGACAGTTGACAATTTAGGAGTCCCTGCGGGACAATTAAAAAATGTCATAACTGGCAGGTTCCTTTGGAAAAACCGCAGGTATTTCGTACTTGTAGTTTATTTTAATTCATCCCGAAGGGATACCACAATTGTCAATTGTTCATTGTCAATTGTCAATTCAATTCTCCTTTTACCAACCTTGCGGCAAAGAAATACCTGTCGCCGATCCTCCTCCGACCTCACTGACAGCTCCCCTCAAGGGGAGCCTTGGGCAGCTATTTCTGCTTGACGCTGGTACCCATGACGTCGGAAATTTCCGTGACGGTGATAAAGGCGGCAGGGTCGATGGTGGTGACCAGGTGCTTGACCTTGGGAATCTGGAACCGGTTTACCACGAAATAGATGACGCATTTCTCCGCCCCGGAAAAATAGCACCGGGCGCTGAGCTGGGTAATGCCCCGGCCGAATTCCTCCGACAGAGCCTGACAGATTTCGTCCTCCCGCACGGTCACAATCATCACGGATTTGGCTTTATCCAGACCTTCCACAATGAAGTCGATGGCCTTGTTGCCCACAAAGTAGGTGAGGATGGAGTACAGCGGCAGAATCCAGCTCTGGAAAATCACGCCGATAAACAGGTACAGAATCACGTTGTAGATCATCACAAAGGAGCCGACGGTCAGGCCCAGCCTCTTTGCAAAGGTCACGCCCAGCACCTCCATGCCATCGATGGCGCCGCCTAACCGGATGGTCAGGCCGCTGCCGGCTCCGGACACCAGTCCGCCGAAAATGGCGCACAGCAGCAGGTCCTGCCCGGCAAAGGGGGAAGCGGAGGATACATCCACCGGCAGAATGTCCGTGATGACAAAGGACGCGGCGGAGTACACCAGCACCGCCCAGATGGAGTATACCGTAAAGCACCAGCCCTGTTTTTTCAGGCCGAACAGGAACAGCGGCACGTTGAGAATCACAAGAAACACAGACAGGGTGTACTGGGGCGGCGTGGCCTGCCAAAGCAGCATGGCGGTGCCGGACATGCCGCTGTCGTACAGGTTCACCGGGGCTAAGAACATGGTGACACCAACGGCGTTGACGCAGCCCGCGCAGATGAGCAGCAGAAAGTTCTGCCAGCGTAAGGCCTTCAGTTCATCCAGTCCCATGCGCCTGCACATAGTCTGAAGTTTTGAGAAAAGCTCCCGAACCGGCGGGAGCTTTTTAGCGTTGTTTTTCTTCATAATCATAACCAGCCGGGGTTCTCGGACTCGGGCTTGCGCTCGCGGGTCAGCAGAGCCTGAACGGCCTGACGTACATCCGCGCCTTCGTAGAGAACCTTGTAGGCTGCTTCGGTGATGGGCATATCGATGCCTTTGGCCTTGCCCAGTTCATAGGCGGATTTGGCGGCGTAGTAGCCCTCCACCACCGCGCCGACCTCCTTCATGGCGGTCTGCACATCCTTGCCCTGACCGATCAGGATACCCGCCCGGCGATTCCGGGAGTGCATGGAGGTGCAGGTGACGATCAGGTCGCCCACGCCCGCAAGACCGGTGAAGGTCTCCTTCTTCGCGCCCATGGCGACGCCCAGCCGGGCGGTTTCCGTGAGACCCCGGGTCATCAGCATGGCCTTGGTGTTGTCGCCGAACCCTAACCCATCGGTGATGCCGGCGCACAGGGCAATGACGTTTTTCAGGGCCGCACCCAGCTCCGCGCCCACGGGGTCCGCGCTGGTGTACACCCGGAGGGTGTCGGACATGAAGGCGTCCTGTACGAATTCCGCCTTTTTCTGATCGGTGGAGGCAGACAGCAGGCCGGTGGGCACGTCGATGGACACTTCCTCGGCGTGGCTGGGGCCGGTGAGCACCACCACGTCCTTGCCGGTCTCCTGAGAGACGACCTCGCTCATGCGCAGGTGGGTGCCCTGTTCCAGACCCTTGGTGACGGACACCACGATGGCGTCCTCGTCGATGTAAGGGGCCACGCCCTTACTGACACTGCGCAGGGGGAAGGAGGGGCTGGCGATAACCACCAGCTTTGCCCCCACGGCGCAGGCGTAGTCGCCGCTGATCTTCAGGCCCTCGGGCAGCACGGCGCCCGGGAGCCTTGGGTTGCGGCGGGTGGCCTCCATTTCGGGAATCAGGTTTTTGTCGTAGGTCCACATGGTTACATCGTGACCGTTCTTACACAGGCGGATGGCGAGGGCGGTGCCCCATGCGCCGCTTCCGATGACAGCAGTCTTCATTGCTTTTTTCCTTTCCCTAACAGATTGGTTTTCCGTTCCTCGCCCTTCATCAGGCGGAGGATGTTGCCCCGGTGCATCCACACAATCAATCCGCTTAAGCCCAAGCCCGCTGCGATGGGGAACCAGCCCTCGCCCCAGTGGACGAAGGCGTAAATGGGGCCGAAGGAGCCGGAGGACAGGATGCTGCCCAGAGAAACGTATTTGGTCAGCGCGTAGGCCACGAGGAAAATGCCGAACACAAACAGACCGATGCGCCAGTCCATCATCAGAGCCACGGTGACGCCGCTTAAGATGCCCTTGCCGCCCTTAAAGCCCAGCAGGGCAGGGAAGTCGTGGCCTAAAATTACGAACAGGCCGCCCAGGGCCACGCCGTCGGCGTAATGTCCGAAGCGCTTCAGCAGCAGGCCGCCCAGAAGGCAGGCGGCCACGGCCTTGCCCACGTCAATGAGGATGACGAATACGGAGGTATGGGTGCCGTAATTGCGGGTGAAGTTGGTCAGCCCCGCGTTGCCGCTGCCCCTGGTGCGCACGTCCTCGTGGGCAACCAGCCGGCTGACCACCACCGCGCCGTTGAGGTTGCCCAGCAGGTAGGCAGCCACGGCGGTAATGACAATGGAAAGTATCATTTTACTGTTCCTCCTTGTCGCCCTTCTGGCGGATGGTAATGCGGATGGGGGTGCCCTGCAGGCCGAAGACCTCCCGGATCTGGTTCTCCAGATACCGCTGGTAGGAGAAGTGGAAGAGCCTTGCGTCATTGCAGAAAATGACGAAATGAGGCGGCTTGGAGCTTGCCTGAGTCATATAGTAGATTTTCAGGCGGCGGCCCTTGTCCGTAGGAGGCTGTACCCGGGCGGTGGCATCAGCCAACACGCTGTTCAGCGCGCCGGTGGTGATGCGCATGGTGTTCTGGGCGTAGACGTCCTGAATCAGCTGGAACAGCTTGTCTACCCTTGCGCCGGTGAGGGCGGAGATGAACAGCACCGGGGCGTAGAGCATATAGCTTAAGCCCTGACGAACCTTGGCTTCCATGTCCCGCATGGTGTTGGTTTCCTTGTCCGCCACTGCGTCCCACTTATTCACCACGATGATGGCGGCCTTGCCCGCCTCGTGCACCAGCCCGGCGATCTTGGTGTCCTGCTCGGTAACGCCGTCATTGGCATCAATGAGAATCAGGCACACGTCCGCCCGGTCAATGGCGCTGATGGAGCGCATATTGGAGTATTTTTCGATGGCGTCGTCCACCTTGCTTTTCCGGCGCATACCGGCGGTGTCGATGAAGCAGTATTTTCCGGTTTCGTTTTCAAAATAGGAGTCGATGGCATCCCGGGTGGTGCCTGCCACGTTGGAGACGATGACCCGCTCCTCCCCGAGGATGCGATTGAGAAGACTGGACTTGCCCACATTGGGCTTGCCCACGATGGCGACTTTAATGACATCGTCTTCTTCCGCTTCCTCGTCGTTCTCGGGAATATTTTCCAGCACCCAGTCAAGCAAATCGCCGGTGCCGTGACCGTGGATGGCGGAGGTCTCGAACAAATCGCCGATGCCGAGGGAATAGAACTCAAAGGCGTCGGCATTGACCGGCCCGATGGAGTCACACTTGTTGACTGCCAGCGCCACGGGCTTGCCGGATTTGCGCAGCATGGTGGCAACGTCCTGATCGGCGGCGGTGACGCCGCTGCGGACATCGGCGACCATAATGATGGCGTCTGCCAGTTCAATGCCGATTTCCGCCTGACGGCGCATGAATTTCAGCATATCGCTGTCGGTGTCCGGCTCAATGCCGCCGGTGTCCACCAGCGAAAAGTGCCGGCCGCACCATTCGCAGTCGCCGTAAATCCGGTCACGGGTGACGCCGGGGGTGTCCTCCACGATGGAGGTGCGCTGCCCGGTGAGTTTATTGAACAGCATGGATTTTCCCACATTGGGCCGTCCGACGATGGCTACCAGTGGTTTTGCCATGACAACACTTCCTTTCGTATGCGATGAAAATCGCATTTATTATGGCACAGTTTGGCGGTAAAAGCAATGGGTTTTTTCAGAGTGGAGAGTGAAGAGTGGAGAGTGAAGAGAAGGTATCGCCTTCGGCGATCGAATCAAATCATCCGCGAAGCGGATACCATCACTCCACTCTCAACTCTCCACCCTTCACACTCAAAAAAGGAAAAAGAGGAAGACGAAACCGCCTTCCTCTGCATTTCCGTGTGCCTTACTCAGCCTCGACAGCCAGGACCTGACGACCGTTGTAGGTACCGCAAGCCTTGCAGGCTCTGTGGGGCATTACGGGCTCACCGCACTTGGGGCAAACCGCAACGCTGGGAGCGGACAGCTTCCAGTTGGAGCCACGGCGCTTATCGCGGCGGGCCTTGGACACTTTACACTTAGGGACAGCCATGGTGACACCTCCTTGGTCAAACTGCTTTTCACAGCATAATTGGACTTACTTCTCAAGAAGCTGCTTCAAAGCAGCAAATCGGGGATCGAGCTCCTTCTGGCAATTGCAGGGACCGTCGTTGAGGTTTTTGCCGCACCGGTGGCACAGCCCACGGCAGTCCTCCTTGCACAGCAGCTTGGAATCCAGATTCAGGACAAAAACCGTCCGCACAATGTCATCCAGATCGGCGCTGTCTCCCTCCAGAGGGAATACCCATT
>CAMFBN010000070.1 GCA_945948535.1 uncultured Clostridia bacterium | reverse complement strand
ATACCACAATTGTCAATTGTTCATTGTCAATTGTCAATTCAATTCTCCTTTAGCGCATGAATTCCATTTTGAATAATACGCAACCGGCGCGCCGAATTCGGCGCGCCGGTTGTGTTATAGAAGGGAGCGGACATAGCTGAGCAGAGGAGCCAGCGACTCCCGGTTGGTAAAGTCTACGGTGCCGCCGTAGGTGTCCAGCATCATTTGATCCTCACCGCGGAGATTGTCGTAGCCCTTTTTCAGCATGACCGTTCGCAGCATCGCCATCATGGCCTTATGGGTCAGCCCCAGCCGGGAATAGTCAATGCCGCCCCGCAGATGGAACTGCTTGATTTTCCCCCGCATTTCCGGGGTCAGAACCTTTTCCAGTCCGGCTTCGATGTGGGCCACATTTTCCGGGTCCTCCGGGTCAGCAAGACCGCAGGAAAACAGAAGGATCTGCTTGTCGGAGATGGCATTGAAATTCTTAACGATGGTATTGATGCCGCAAAGTCCCCCCGCGTACAGCCCGCCGCCGTGAATAAGCACATCATAGGACTTGAGCATTTTCGGGGTGACCTCCCGGCTGTCCGCCAGGTCGCAGGCCAGTTCCTCGGCAATCCACTGGGCATAGCGCTTGGTGGTTCCGTATTTGGAACCATAGCTTACCAGAATTTTCATGGATTTCCTCCTATTGTTACAGTAGAGCGCTTTCCCACTCCGCTTCCCGGAAGCCGGTGAGCACCTTGCCGTCGTCAGTGATAACAATGGGCCGCTTCACCAACATGCCGTCGGTGGCCAGCAGCCGCAGCTGCTCCTCTACGGACATGGCAGGCAGTTTGTCCTTGAGTCCGAGGGCCTTGTATTGCAGGCCGCTGGTATTGAAGAACTTCTTTACCGGAAGGCCGCTTTTTTGAACCCACTGGGACAGTTCCTCATAGGTAGGATTCTGCTCCTTGATATGCCGGGCCTCATAGGCAATGCCGTGGCTGTCCAGCCATGCCCTGGCCTTTTTGCAGGTAGAGCAGGGGGGATACTGTAAAAACAGCATACTTTTTTCTCCCTTATTTCACAAAATCGTTGACTACCCGGATGATCTTGCGCACATCCTCGTCGGTCAGGTACAGGTGCAGGGGCATGGTGATGATGTGCTGGGTGATCTCGTGGGCGCGGGGGCAGGTGCCCTGGGCGTAGGTGTACATGGAGAACTCGGTGTTGTCCCGGTAGTGGACGCCGCCGTAGATGTCATTTTTCGCAAGCTCCGCCAGCAGGGCTTCCCGGTCGGGGACGGCGATTTCGTAGATATGGAAGGAGCATTCCTCAGGATAGGGGGCGGGAATGATCTGGATTTTGGGATTCTTAGAGAATGCCTCGTCGTACATTTTGACGATCTCCCGGCGGCGGACATTTTCCTCGTCCAGATAGGGCAGCTGGGCCAGAGCAATGGCGGCCATAATGGCGTTGCCGTTGTACTTGTAGCCCACATAGTCCACGCCGTAATTCCACTTGTAGGTGCCTTCACTGCTGGTACGGGCGTAGGTGTCCTTGTTAATGCCCATCCAGGAGACCTTGCGGCACTCGGCATCCAGCTCCCCGTCGGCAAAGCAAATCATGCCGCTGTCGCCGGTGGGCAGATTCTTGACGGCCTGATAGGAGTAGACCGCCACGTCCACGCCCTCCCAGGTGCCGGGGGTCACGCCGTTTACCCGGGTGCCGGACATATGGGCGGCGTCCAGAATCAGGTGCAGGCCGTGGGCCTTGCAGATTTCCAGTATTTTATCCAGCTGGCCCACCCGTCCGCCGTAGCCCACAAACATCACGGCACGGGTCTTGCCGGTGATCTTTTTCTCCACGTCCGCCGGGTCAAGGCACAGATACTGATCCACATCAGCAAAAACGGGCTTCAGATTTTCATAGAGAATGGCGTGGTTGGTGGAGACGAAGGTCACGGGAGTGGTGATGATTTCGTCACCGTCCTGCCAGCCGTAGCGGCGCTTGAGGATGTTCACCGCCAGATGGAGGCCGGAGGTGTTGGAGTTTAAGTAGCAGGCGTAGGGATGGCCGGTGTATTCCTTCCATTTTTGCTCAAATTCGACGGTCTTGAAGCCGGAGCCGGTCCAGCCCTTCTCCAGACACTCCCGAATCTGTGCCAGGCACTCGTCAATATGGAATTTGGGCTTCAATACTTGAATGGTAGACATAAATCGATAACCTTTCTTGTACACTTAGCAATATTGCTTACCGAACTGACGGATTGCCTCCACAACCCGCTCTGTATCCTCAAGGCTCAAGGACTGATGCATCGGAAGACACAGCGTATTGTCGGCGGCATAATCCGCGTTTTCAAATTTGCCGGTAACGCCGTAGCCGGGAACCCTGTGCAGGGGGTAATACCGGTAGGTGGTGTATATGTCGTGGTCACGCAGGAATTTTGCCAGCTGGTCCCGCTTCCCGTTTTTTGTCTGCACATGGTAGAAATAATAGCTGGTGGTGCAGTCAGCCGGGATCGGCTCAGGCAGATCCAGCCATTCCAGATCGCCAAGGGCTTCGTCATAGAACCTGTGGACGGCAGCGCGCTTCTGCATAAACATGGGAAGCTTCTTATACTGCTCCAGAGCGATTGCCGCAGTCAGATCATTCATGACGGCCCGGTGACCAAAGCTGGAAATGTCAAACTCCCACCATTTCTGGGCGACACTGTTTTCATAACCGCTTTTGGTTTCCAGGCCAAAGTACAGCCACTTTTCCGCCCGTTCCCGCAGCTCTTCATCCCGGAAATGCAGCGCCGCACCGTCGCCGCAAACCAGAATTTTCATGGCATCAAAAGACCACATACCCATGTCTCCAAAGGTGCCAACGGCCTTGCCCTTGTAGGTGGAGCAGACACCGGCGGCGCAGTCCTCTATGACCTTCAGGTGGTAGGCATCGGCAAGCGCCATAATGCTGTCCATGTCGCAGGGAATTCCGCCGAAATGCAGCAGGAGAATGGCTTTCGTCTTTGGCGTGATGACCTTTTCGATATCCTCAGCTCTGGCGTTCAGCGTGCGCCGGTCCACATCACACAGCACCATCTTGGAGCCGTTGGCGCAGACGGCGTTGCCGGCGCCTACAAAGCTGATGGTAGGCAGAATGACTTCGTCACCGGGTTGAATGCCGCACAGGTGCATCGAAGAAAACAATCCCTCGCTGCAGCAGTTTGTGGTCAGCACGCGGCTTTTGGTACTGCCCAGATGTGCGGCAAAGGTTTCCTCAAAGTCATCCACCAGTTTTCCCTTGCCGATCCAATTGGAATCGAAGACCTTTTCAATCCGGTCCAGTTCCTCCTTACCCAATGCAGGTTGAAAAACATTTATCATACTCTTACCCTCACTTTTACGTATGTATCCTCAGCAGACGTTTCATAAACTGCTTCCAATAGTGGAACTGAAAATAGTGATACCAGCGGAAGGGCTTTTTCCCGTCCAGATAGTCCGCGAAAAAAGCATGGCCCGCCCGGAAGCCCTCATACAGGGAGTCGGCGAAGGGGCCGTACCAGCTGTCCTCAAACCAGTTGTAGCGGTACAGGTCGGCGTAGGCCTTCATATAGCTCACAAAGCAGCGCTTGTAGTGCTTTTCCGTCAGAAAACGCGCATCCGGCGGCTGGTATCCATTGTCTTCGGCGAACCGTTCCAGCTCCGGCGTGTAGCCCATGATGAAGGGGCCTACAAAATCGATGGGATACAGGGGGATGTTTGCATCGATATAGACAACGTGCAGATCCCGCATCCGGTTCACATCGGTCTGGTTGTCATCGCTGATGACCAGCCGCTCCACGATTTCCACGGTCTGCCCGTTTTTGCCGAACAGCATATTGTGGGGCAGAGAGCCGGACAGGGAAGCGACAGCCTCGGCGTTTCGGATGTAGTGAATCATCCGGTCCAGGGGCACCTTCTCCGGGTAGAGAATGGTGTAGCCGTTTTTTTCAAAGAAATTGTCCAGTGCGTCAAAGCCAAATTCAAAGGGCTGGCCCTTTTTGAATTGGCTGCGGCTGAAATAGATTTTTTGGGGGGTGTCCCAGTCGGGCTGGGGCACCACGCTGTCCGCCACGGCGTCAAAGACCCGAAGCAGCTTGGGGGTGTAGGCCGTTCGCATATGGATGCCCAGCTCCGGCACAATCACTTCCCGGTAACGGGTGGGCTTGTTGATAATTTCCAGCCTGTCCCAGATTTTCAGCAGCTCCAGAAAGACCCGGTAGTTGCCCCGGATTTCCCGCTCCTCGTTTTCGTCCAGAAAGAAGACGTATTTGTCGATGGTGGGGTCGTTTTCCAGAAAATACCACAGCCGGGTCACGCCTTCGATGAGAAAATGGCCCCAGTGGTTCACAAGATACCCGCAGTAGACCACTTTTTCGTCGTGGTATTCTGCCGTTTCTGCCGGGTAGCTTCCCTCCACCCGTCCGGGGATGGAGGACAGGGGGACATAGGCCCCGTTTTCATCCACCACGCCGCCCTTGCCGAAGAGCAGGCCGAAGCGTTCGTCCCGGCGCAGAGGGAGAATGGTGGCGTTATTCCCCTGCCAGAGGGCGGGGTTGCCCCGCACTTCCACAGGGTCATCGTACCATTTTTTCAGAGCCTTCGCCTTTTCCGGGCGCAGGTACCGGTAGTCAATATTCATGGGTTCCTCTTTCCAATCTTTACTCGCGATAGTGAATCAGCCGCTTGATGAACTGCTTGAAGTAGTGGAACTGGAAATATTGTTCCTTCAGGAAGGGCTTCTTACGGAGCAGATAAGGCTCAAAATAGGGATAGCTGTCCTTGTAGGCCTCCCAAATGGTATCGGTGATGCAGGGATACCAATCCGCCATGAACCACCGGTACTGGTAGTTATCCCGGTAGGAGAACAGATACTGCCGGATACATTTATCCAGATACTTTTTGGAGGTGTAGCAGGGGTCCGGCGGCAGCATATTCCGGTCGTCAATGAAACGCTGCAGAATGTCGTTGTAGCCCACAATATAGGGACCGCACCAGTCTACGGGGTAGAGGTGGTAATTGGCGTCTACGTGGGTGACATGGAGCTGACGGAGCAGATTGATATTCAGCTGGCAGTCGTCGTTCATGACCAGCCGCTCCATCATGATCAGATTCTGACCATCCCGGGCAAAGAGCATATTGTGGGGGGTTGAGCCGGAGATGGAGGCGATTTCCTTGGCGTTGCGGATATAGAAGATGGTCTTGCTCAGCGGAATCTTTTCGGGGGCCAGCACTTCGAAGCCGTTGACCTGGAAGAAATTATCCATGGAGTCCAGTCCGAATTCGTATCCGTTATCGCTGGCGAAGCTGGAGCGGGTAAAGAAAATCTTATCCTTTGCAACCCAGCTGGGGTCAACTTCCACATTCTCCGCAATGGTGTCCAGCATACGCACGAATTTGGGGCTGTAGTACCGGAGGACCCGTGTTCCGGGTTCAGGCACGATGACCTCCCGGTAGGTGATGGGACGGTTGATAATCTCCACCTTGTCCCAGATTTTCAGAAGCTGCAGCAACTCCCTGTGGTTGCCTGCGACCTCACGTTTTTCGTCCATATCGAGAACGAATACATACTTATCCACAGTGGGATCGTTTTCCAGACAGTACCAGAGACGGGCAATGCCTTCGATCAGGTAGTGGCCCCAGTGGTTTACCAGATAGCCGCAGTAGACCACGGTCTCATCCCGGAATTCCGTGGATTTCAGAGGATAGCTGCCATAGATTTTTCCGTCCATACCGGACAGTTCTACATATTTTCCATCGGAATCCAGAACACCCGCGCGGCCAAACAGCGTACCATCCCCCGGAAATTCCCGAAGGGGAAAAATAGTGGCTTTTTCGCCCCGCCACACTTCCAGTTCATCCCGTTTTTCATAGGGCGTCGCGTACATCTGCTTCAGGGACGCGGCCTTCAGGGGACGAAGATAACGATAATCTGCTGAGAACATAAGAATCCTCCTTGGTTTTGAAAAATCGCGGATATTGCGCTGAGAAGGGCGGACATTTGCGCTCAGCCGTACATCCTCTCGTAATATTTCTGGTATTCTCCGGAAATAATCGTCTCCCACCATTCCCGGTTATTCAAATACCAGTCGATGGTCTTCTGAATACCGTCTGCGAATTTGGTCTCCGGCAGCCAGCCAAGCTCAGAGTGAATCTTGGTGGGGTCGATGGCGTAGCGCATATCGTGGCCCTTCCGGTCAGTGACGAAGGTGATGAGACTTTCCGGCTTGCCCAGCGCCTTGCAGATGATCTTCACGATGTCGATGTTGCGCATTTCGTTGTGGCCGCCGATGTTGTAGACCTCTCCCGCACGGCCCTTGTGGAGAATCAGGTCGATGGCCTTACAGTGGTCCTCCACATACAGCCAGTCCCGGACGTTTTCGCCGGTGCCGTAGACGGGCAGGGGCTTGTCGTTCAGGGCATTGGCGATCATCAGGGGGATCAGCTTCTCCGGGAAGTGGTAGGGGCCGTAGTTGTTGGAGCACCGGGAAATGGTGACGGGCAATCCATATGTACGATGATAGGCCAGCACCAGCAGGTCGGCGCTGGCTTTGGAGGCGGAGTAGGGAGAGCTGGTGTGGATGGGGGTTTCCTCGGTGAAGAACAGGTCGGGCCGGTCAAGGGGCAGGTCGCCGTAGACCTCGTCCGTGGACACCTGATGGTAGCGCGTGATGCCGTACTTCCGGCAGGCGTCCATCAGCACCTGGGTGCCCAAAATGTTGGTTTGCAGGAACACCTCGGGGTTTTCAATGGAGCGGTCTACGTGGCTCTCGGCGGCGAAGTTCACCACCATGTCCGGGTGTTCTTCTTCAAACAGCCGGTATACTCCAGCCCGGTCGCAGATGTCCAGCTTTACGAACCGGAAGTCGGGCTTATCCATGACGGAGGCCAGCGTGGACAGGTTGCCGGCGTAGGTCAGCTTGTCCAGACACACAATCCGGTAGTCCGGGTGTGACGAGCGCATATGGAAAATGAAATTGGAACCGATAAATCCGGCGCCGCCGGTGACAATAATGGTCATATTGGCCTCCTTTATTTCTGCTGTCTTACCCGAAAGCTGACAAATTTCTCCTCTGCCACCTGCCGCAGGTGGTGCCCGTAGGGGGATTTTCCGTAGAGGTCGGCAGACTCCAGCAGCTGCTGCGTGGAAATCCAGCCAAACCGGAAGGCAATTTCCTCCGGGGCGGAGATTTTCATGCCCTGCCGCTTTTCCACCATGTGGACAAATTCCGCCGCTTCCAGCAGGCTCTCCATGGTGCCGGTGTCCAGCCAGGCAAACCCCCGGCCGAAAATTTTGGCGTCCAGAATGCCCCGCTGTAAGTACAGATCGTTGAGGGTGGTAATTTCCAGTTCTCCCCGCTTGGAGGGCTTGACCTGCTTTGCCAGTTGAGAGACCCCGGCAGGGTAAAAGTACAGGCCGGTGATGGCGTAATTGCTCTTGGGCTGGGCGGGCTTTTCCTCCACGGAAAGCACCTTCTCATTTTCATCAAATTCAACGATGCCGAAGCGTTCCGGGTCGGGGACGTAGTAGCCGAAGACGGTGGCCCGTCCGTTTTCCGCGCCCCGCCGGGCCTTTTCCAGAATGGAGGAAAAATCGTTGCCATAGAAAATATTGTCGCCCAGAATCATGGCGCAGGGCTCGTCGCCGATGAATTCCTCGCCGATGAGGAAGGCCTGGGCCAGCCCGTCGGGGGAGGGCTGCACGGCGTAGCTTAAGTGGATGCCGAAGTGGCTGCCGTCGCCCAGCAGGTCCTGAAACCGGGGGGTGTCGGTGGGGGTGGAGATAATCAGAATGTCCCGAATGCCCGCCAGCATCAGGGTGGACAGGGGATAGTAGATCATGGGCTTGTCATAAACGGGGAGCAGCTGCTTGGAGGTGACCTTGGTCAGGGGGTAAAGCCGTGTGCCGGAGCCGCCGGCCAGAATGATTCCCTTCATAACAATACTCCTTTCCTGGTTGGGAGCGCACACTCTCCCTTTTATCCCATGATTTTACCACAGGATGCACAAAAAGTAAACCGCTTTTCGCCAAAAACCCCGCCGCGGCAGTGCGGCGGGGCTGGGGTCAGTCTGTAGGCGGCGTGCGGGTGAGGACGCGCCAGAGCTTGCGAACCGCCCGGATGGACAAATCCTTCAGCTTGAGATAGTAGTAGCGCAGCTTCCAGCGGTACAGAAGGGTTTCCATGGGATTCAGCCGGACACCGGACTTACTGGGCCGCAGGCCCTTTTTCAGCATGAGATTCATCTTTTCAATCTCGAACAGGTAAGGGGGCTTTGCACAGTAGCGGGTGCCGAAGTGGACAAGATGGCCCTGCTCCACCATGGGGTGCCATTCGGTACTGTAGCGGCACAGGCCGGTGAAGATGTCGTGCTCCATGAAGTCTGCCTCCCAGGGGTGGCCGTAATTGGCAGGGTCGGCGACCATGGCGTGCATCCCGTGGACTGCCATGGCAAGGCAGAGCACGGTTTCATCGGCATAGGGGGCGCAGAAGTCGGGCCAGACGTATTCATCATAGTGCTTCGCAATGTTCTGGCACTCGTCGTAGAGGGCATCACATGCCGGGCCTTTTCGGATGAAGTACAGTCCACCGCAGATATCCGGCTTCCAGCGGACGCGGCCATTGTACTCCCCGATTTTCCCGTCCTGAAACAGGCCCTTCTCGGAATCGATGGGGTAGTTGGTGCCGCAGCCGGAGAAATCGTCGGAGCTGGAAAAATAGTCCCAGAAGTCGTTCAGATCGGCGTAGGCAAGACAGTCCGCGTCAATGAAAATGGTTTCATCAAAGGGTGAGCGCTTCAAAAGCTCAAATTTATTGAAAAAAGGCCGGGGGCCGGGCTGGAAGAGAATTACCTCATCGAAGACATCGGTGTATTCGTTTTCCCTGTCGCACAAAATGGCGAAGGGGCAGGGATTGTCGCAGAACAGGCGGTAGGACAGTACCAGATTTTTGGCCATTTCATAGTATTTATCCCGTCCGGTGGCGATGGTGATAAAGCCTCGTGTCATAAGCTCGGCCCTCCAGTGCTTTTTTGGTATCTTCATTATAAGGAAGGGGGTTTTGTTTGTCAATGGGAACTCCCCTGCCAAATCCCATACGGCCCCCGGACGCAAAGAAAAGAAACCCGAATTTGTCCTCCACATCTTGCGCGGATCTTTCGCCCGTGCTAGAATAGTATCAACACCATTTTCCCAAAAGGAGTACGTTTATGAGTCCCACCGTCAGTATTATTGTCCCGGTCTATAACGCGGAGCATACTATCGGCAGATGCATTGAAAGCATTCTGAATCAGGAATATACCGATTTTGAACTGCTGCTGGTCGATGACGGCAGCACGGATGCTTCCGGCGCCGTTTGCGATGGATATGCAGCCGTGGACAGCCGCGTTCAGGTCATTCATAAAGAGAACACCGGCGTTTCCGCAAGCCGGAATCTTGCTCTGGACCGGGCCAGGGGCACCTATCTCCAGTTTCTGGACAGCGACGACTGGATTACTTCCGACGCCACCAGCTCTCTGGTGCGGGCTATGGAAAGCGGCCCCTGCGATCTGGTGATTTCCGACTTTTATCGAGTCGTGGGGGAGCGGGTCTCTCAAAAAGGCGATATCGATGAAGACGGCACCATGACCCGTGAGGAGTTCGCCGCCCACATGATGGAAGATCCCGCCGACTTCTACTACGGCGTTCTGTGGAACAAGCTCTACCGCCGCGCCATCGTTGAGGCGCACCATCTGCGGATGGACCCTGAAATCAGCTGGTGCGAGGACTTCATGTTCAATCTGGAGTACATCCGTTATGCGGAGGTCTTCCGTGCCATTCAGATTCCCATTTATTACTACGTCAAAACCAAGGGCTCTCTGGCTTCCCAGAGCCTGACCATCAGCCAGACCGTGAAGATGAAGCTGACGGTCTTTGAATGCTATCATCGGTTTTTCAAAACGGTTCTGGACGAGGACGAATACGAAAAGTGCCGGCTGAAGGTCTACCGGTTCCTGCTGGATGCCGCCGGTGACGGCTCTGTGCCGCCGGCGGTGCTTCCCAATTCCCAGAAGCTGGGAAATGAGCGAATGCAGGTCTGCCCCCATGTTCTGGACGGTGAGGGCGTGCTGTACGATGCCTTCCGGGAGCGAAAGCTGCTGGACCGCTATCTGGAAACAGCCGCACTGAAAAACGATCTGGCGCTTCCCGATGCCAAGCTCCTGCTGGCGCTCTGGGAGCTGAATTTTCAGCCGACCCGCCGGGAGGCGGCGGATTTCGCCAACCTGCCCCGGAGTACATTTTCTCTTTCCCTGCAAAAGCTGACAGGTCGGGGACTGGTGAAGATCACCGATATCCGGCGGGAAAAAGAGCAGGTCAAGCGGATGGATATCTCCTTCCCCAAAGCGGCGAAGCCCGTACTGGCGGATTTGGAGCTTGCCCGGCAGGACTATGAATCGGCCCGGCTGGCTGCTCTGCTGCCCGAGGAATTGGAGCAGCACAACCGGCTGGCTGATAAAATACAGGCCCATATTCGGGATATCCTGCAATAATAGCGTCTCTGGGTGCTGAAGATGTGCTATACGATAGTCGGGGCTCCATCCGGAGCCCCGCAATTTATTCCGGCAAGGTACATGTGGTTGAGCGTTTCCCTTTTTTCACAGAATTGGCGAATTTGAACTTTTGACTGCCGATTTTCTATAATAGCAAAAGAAAACCTCTGAAACCCGAAGATTTCAGAGGTTTTGGAGCTGCTAGCCAGATTTGAACTGGCGACCTCATCCTTACCAAGGATGCGCTCTACCGGCTGAGCTATAGCAGCATTTTCAATTCACGCTGTCTCTCAGACAGCTTTGCCATTATACTATGGCTTTCGTCATTTGTCAAGCTTTTTTTCGAACTTTTTGAAAAA
>CAMFBN010000069.1 GCA_945948535.1 uncultured Clostridia bacterium | reverse complement strand
AGTTCAATTCCGTATGCCGCAGCTGCCGAAACCGCTGCAAGCAGAGCTTCCGGGCGGAGATTCTCTCTTGTCGGCGGTATGAAAGCAGAAAACAGCCGCAGGAAACACAGGAAAACGGAACCGATTTCCCAAGGCTTGTGGAAACGGGAAAATGATACACGAAACCGTAGGAGATTTTCACCCAATCGCGCTGGTGAGAAGGGTGAATCAGCTACACGGTTTCGTGTTTTTCTATGCCGTTTCAAAGAATCCATTCCGAAACAGGAAAAGCAAATAAGGCATTATCGATGCAGACATCATGGGAGCCATTTCCATTGGCTCCAAATCCAAATTTTCAATGAAAGAGGTATGACTATGAATGTGAAAAATGAAATCAAAAGTATCATCGTCCGTTCCGGCATGACCATGCAGCAGGTGGTTGACCTGCTGTCTGACGAATATGGCTGGAGCGACAGCATTTCCAACTTCTCCAACAAGCTGAGTCGCGGCTCCCTGCGTTACCGGGAAGCCATTCAGATTGCGGATGTGATGGGGTATGACCTGGTCTGGCAGAAACGGAGGGATACCTGATGGAAAAAGCCCAATATGCCATTCTCCGCTTCGCCAAGTACAAGGGGCCGGAAATCGGACGCATTGAAGCCCATGACGAGCGTACCAAGGCAGAATACGCTAGCAATCCCGATGTGGACACCAGCCGCAGCAGGCTGAATTTCCATCTGGTGAAGCCCCAGCGCTCCTACCGGGCGGAGGCAGAAAAGAAGATCGCCGAAGCCGGGTGCCGCGCACGAAAAGACAGCGTCCGGGTGGTGGAAACCCTGATCACCGCCAGCCCGGAATTTTTCCAAGGCAAAAAGCCCCGGGAGGTAAAAGAGTTCTTTGAATACGCATTGGATTTCATCCAGAGCAAGCAATCTTCCGACACAATCATCTCCGCCGTGGTGCATGTGGACGAGAAAACGCCCCATATGCACCTTTGTTTTGTCCCGCTGACGGAAGATAAGCGGCTCAGTGCTAAGGATATTATCGGCAACAAAAAGAAGCTGACCCAGTGGCAGGATGAATTCTGGAAGCACATGGTGAAAAAGTACCCGGACTTTGAGCGGGGCGAATCCGCCAGCGAAACCGGCAGAACCCATATTCCACCTCGGCTTTTCAAGGAGGCAGTGCGTCTGAACCGCCAGAAGGACAAGATCGCCCGGCTGCTTTCGGAAATCACGCCCCTGAACGCCAAGAAGAAATCCGCAGAAATCGAAGATATCCTTACGGACTACATTCCCGGTGTGGAAAAGCTTATGACCCGAATGAAGAAGGCCAACGGTGCCGTGAAGGAACTGAATGAAGAAATCGCCTCTCTGAAACAGGAGGTCAACAACAGCAAGGCCAGCATCCAGCGTCAGCTGGAACTGACCCGGAAGGTGCAGGAGCTGGACGATCTGCGCCATACGGTAGAGGAATTGCAGCAGGCGCTGTATGCTATCCCTCCTGAAATTCTCGCTGAATATCACAATCCCAAAACTGAAAGAAAGGAAACCATTGCCCTTGAATAATACCAAAGAAGTACAGGCTATGCAGCTGCCTATCCAAAAGCTGCGCCCCTTTGAGAATCACCCCTTCCAGGTGAAAGACGATGACGAAATGAATCAGCTGGTATGGAGCGTTCTCACACAGGGCGTTCTGACGCCGCTGGTTGTCCGTCCTCTAGAAAACGGTGAATATGAAGTAATCTCCGGGCATCGGAGACTGCACGCATGCCAAAAGGCAGGAATCGAAACGGTTCCTGCCTTAATGTATGCCCTTGACCGGGATGCCGCCGCCATTGCTCTGGTGGACAGCAACATCCACAGGGAGAAGATACTGCCCAGCGAAAAAGCCTTTGCCTATAAGCTGAAAATGGATGCCATGAGCCATCAGGGAACTTCTCGCCAACTTGGCGAGAAGTGGAGCGTCAGTCAGCTTAGTGAAGTCGGGACAGATAGTGAGCGACAGATTCACAGGTACATCCGTCTTACCGAGTTGATTCCCCAAATTCTCAGCATGGTGGATGCCGGCAAAATCGCCCTCACCCCGGCGGTGGAACTGTCCTATCTGACCGAACAGGAACAGCAGGACTTGCTGGAAACCATGGAGAGTGAGGACTGTACTCCGTCCCTGTCCCAAGCCGTCCAGCTGAAGAAGCTGAGTCAGTCTGGGGAACTGACTATGGACAAAATCTTTGAAATTCTCCGGGAACCCAAGGCCAACCAGCAGGAAAAAATCAGCTTCCGGGTGGAAGATTTGCGTAAATTCTTCCCCAAAAGCTACACTCCTGCCCGGATTCAGGAGCGAATTTTGAAGCTGTTGGAAGCCGACTGCCGCAAGCGGCAGCGCGCACAGGAGCGGTGAGGTGCGGCATGATGAAAAAGAACACGCATAGGGTGTTACGAGGTGAGCGGGCATGAATGAGGTACAGCAGGAGATTTTGTGCGTCCTATTGCAGACGCTTTTGGATAAGGAACTGATTTCCCGGGACATTCACGACAAATCCCGGAACAAAATCCTGGGCACATTGGACTTGCCGGACTTTTTCCGGGATAATGAGGCACGAAAGGAGGATGCACATGGATGTGAGAAGAATCCGTGCTGAGCTGCGGGCGGGGAGGTCAATCTACGACCTGCCCCTCCGGGTCACATTCTACGCTCGGGTATCCACAGATCAGGACGAACAGATTAACAGTCTGGAAAATCAGGTGCAGTATTACACGGAGCTGATTCAAAGCAAGCCCAACTGGCGCTTTGTGCCGGGGTACATCGACGAAGGCATTTCCGGCGGCACCACAAAAAAGCGGGATGATTTCAACCGCATGATTCGGGACGCGAAAGCCGGGATGTTTGACTTCATCATCACCAAGGAAATCTCCCGGTTTTCCCGCTCCACGCTGGACAGCATCAAATACACACAAGAATTGTTGGAGAACAATGTAGGTGTGCTGTTCCAAAATGATAATATCAACACCCTGGACACGGACAGCGAGTTCCGGCTGGTCATCATGGCGGGCGTTGCTCAGGATGAAATCCGCAAGCTGTCTGAACGGTTGAAATTCGGTTTCCGGCAGGCCATCAAAAACGGTCATGTGCTGGGCAACGATAAGCTCTACGGATACGACAAAAAGGACTGCATTCTGACCATCAATGAAGGGGAAGCGGAGATTATCCGCATTATCTTTGATCTTTACGCCAACCAGAAGCTGGGTACACGGAGTATCTCCAAGAAGCTGACGGAGATGGGCTACACCAGCCGGGAGGGGAATGCCTTCAATACTCTGACCATTCGCCATATTTTGGAGAATCCCAAATACAAGGGCTGGTACTGCGGCAACAAGACCTCCAGCCTCGACTACCGCACCAAGAAAAAAGCATTTCTGGACGAAAGCGAGTGGGTCATGTACCCCGACCCGTCCATTCCCGCCATCGTCCCGGAAGAACTATGGGATCGTGCAAATGCCTTGTATAAGAAAAGGAGAGAAGAAACCATGAGTCACAGCAGCGGTGTCAGTTTCCAAAATCGGTATCCCTACAGCGCAAAGATCATCTGCGAGGAGCACAACACCACCTTCCACCGGCAGGTGCTGGAAAACAAAAAAGGGAAACAGGAGGTCTGGCAGTGCAAGGTGTACCGCAGCCACGGCCGTTCCGGCTGCTCTGCCCCCCAAATCCGCAGCAGTGAAGTAGACGCAATTCTCACGGAAATCTTCAAGGAACTGATGAAGGATGAGCAGGCCATCATCGACTCTCTGGTGAAGGTGATTACCAGCGTTCCCAAGGAGGTGGACTATGACAGGCTCCGCAGCCGGGTGCAGGAAGAAATGGACGAGATTGAGAAAAAGAAGGATCGTCTGCTGGATTTGAGTATCGCCGGGGCACTGGATGCACCCGAGTTCAAAAAGCGAAACGACGCCCTGAATGTCCGGCTCCGGGAGTGTGAAAGCCAGCTTTCCGCCATCCGGCAGGAAGAAGAGAGGGCAGTCGATAATAAGCTGAATGAAGCTGAAATCCGGCGGGTTCTCGACCGGGAATTGAGCTTTGAAGGGGAACCTAATTCGGCACTTCTTACAACAATTTTGGAGAAAATTGTTGTGAAAAAGGGGAGCACAAAGGAGGAAATCCATCTGGACATATACCTGAAGTTGGGACAGCAGTATGAGGCGATTTACTCGCCTGGGACCCTACCCACGAGCATCAACCGTCTAAAAAATACTTCGCCCAAACCGCAGATCAGGAGGATTTAATCTCCATCGGCACCATCGGCCTTATCAAAGGCATCACCACCTTTGACCCCTCCAAGGGGGCAAGACTTGCAACCTATGCTGCCCGGTGTGTGGAAAATGCTATCCTATCACAGATGCGTTCATTGAGGAGAAGCCGGAAATCAGAACCCCAAAAAGCCCCAAGTGGCGGGTGATTGCCAAGATTTCCGACAGAATGTATGTCCTCTGCGCCACTTTGGATAGCCATGTGAGGCTCGCGCCCTTATATATCCATAGTTTCCGGCTGTGCGCCCCTCATAAGATTCTGGAAGCCACCATGATGAATCAGACCTACCGTTCCTATGAAGAAATCACCAGTATCCCGGACAGGCTCCGCTGGCTCAGACACAGAAAAGGCCTCATGCAGTGGGAAGCGGCGCAGATTGCTGGTGTCAGCCGCAGCGTGTATATTGAAATCGAGTGCGGCATCACAAGACACCTGCCGGGGTGCCTGATTCTGAACCTGTCCCAGTTCTACGGGATTCCAGTATCCGACTTCTTGGACGAGTATAACCAGTTTGTTTTCGATGGACAAGCCCAGCGAATCAGGGCTTACAGGAAGAAACTGGGGATGGGACGAAAGCCCTTCTGTCGCTATACCGGCATTCCGCTGTCCAGTCTGCGCGGCTGGGAGGACGGAAAGAAAGAGGTCAGTTTCAAGTGCTGGGAGATGTATTTCAAGGGGAGGGCATGAGTTGGATTCCCCTGGATTCTCGTTGCATTTATGCAGAAACTATGGTATGATAATTATGAAAGAAGGTGATCACATGAGTGATATTGCAACTTTGGGAAATGAAGGCGGATTCAGTGTTTTTTCCTATGGAAATCGGGTGATTCGGTTTAAGGCACCCTATTCCCTGGAACGCTATACTTCCGTGAAAGAGTGGGACAATGGATACCTTGTGGTCATGGCAAAATATAGCCACAATCCACAGCCGGAAGAAGAATATATAGATTTGCTGCCGATTTTGAATGGACTGTATATCAATGGACAGGAGTTTTTGAAACCAATCAAGGGGGTTGCGATTGCCAATGGTTGATATCAAGCAGGTTGCGGACGAAGCGGAAGTCATCATTGATGGATACGCATTCTCAAAATTTGAGGGCGGTTATCGGGTCTTGAATCTGAATGCCCCGGACAAGGCGGCTGTGTTTGCGGCAGACGGCACTGTCCTGGAAACAACGATGAATGACATTGAGCTTCATATAGCTTCTAAACATCTAAGTGCCAGCCTGAAATATATGGAGGCGTAAGATGCCGAAATATTATGAGTTTAAGGTTGCCGGGTACTACCTGTATTTTACCTCTTTTTGTGTTGTGGAATGTATGCACGTCCACGCCAGTGACAGAAAGCTGACGGAAGCAGGCTCGGCCAAGTTCTTCGTGAAAGGAAACGGCGACAGCGTTCTGCAAAACAGAGGCATTCTGACAGATCGGGAAATCAGCAAGATACAGGAGTTCATCAAAGAGAACTACGAAAAGATGTATGAAAAATGGGCCCAGTACAGTGAGAATGGGTTCTATCGCGGATAAGCAATGAGGGGCAGTCTCAGAAGGGTGAGACTGCCCCTTATGCTATATTATATTCAAATAGTATTGTTATGCCGACAGAATAGCAGTATAATATTAAAAATATTGAAAGAAGGGATTGCTATGAACAGAAAGCTATATTGGATTATAAGAAAATATTGGCGAAAATGTGATTTTTATATTAAACGCCTTACCTACACCATTCGTGAGAAATTAGAACTGCATTATAATCTTGCTCAAGTTCAAGTAAAAATTGTAAAAACAATGATATTGCAAATTTGTAGCAGCCTACTTTTAGCATTTCTTCTTGCCAAATGCGATGGGTTCTTGATGGATAGGTTCAGTTTAAAACCATTATTACCGGATATAGTTAAAGACATTACCATAGGCGGTATGGGAATTGCTGGTGTAATTCTTGGCTTATATTGCGCCAATATTGCATCGATTTTTTCTGCAAAATACTCAAATGTTCCTCAGAATTTGGCAAGGCTGTTTCAACAAGATATTGTAACCAATAGCTGTATCAAGCAGATTGTTGGATATATTGTTTTTTGTACAATAATACTGTTGGAATGTGCTGTGGACCTAAATTTGTATTTGACGACTATGGTCGGTCTGCTCTTTCTCACTATCCGTGTTGTAGTGACATTCAGTCTGGCAGGAAATCGCTCATATGTGCTTTCGGATACTTTTTCTATAGCAGATATCAAATTCCGTGATCTTTATAATACTGTGAAAAAGGTATCAAAACACGATTTATTTACCACAGATCAGAGTTTTCAAAATCACTACAGAAAAGTAGCAGCAAACGATATATCTATTTTGCGTGAAATCGGACACTACAACATGAGTATCCCCAGGAACCAAAATAGAACAATGCTTTTGTTTATGGAGAAAATACTCGCTCTTGTAGAATTGTATTGGGAGAATAAGAGCAAAATATCGTTTGATTCGCTTTGGTTTGATAAGAAAGCACAATATCAGCAATGGCATCTTGCGTCGGATTCAGAGATTAGGATTGCGCTGAATACAGGTACACCAATTCAGCCTAAAGAAAGAAGGCACACACATTGGTTTGAAGAAGAATTGCTTAAAATCAATCAAGAGTGCATTGAAAAATTTCTCAAAGACGATGATGTATCAATGGTGCAAAGATATTTATTAAATCTCTGCACAATCTCTCAAACAGCAGGTGAATGGAACCAGGATTTGTACTGGATTCATTATTTGGAGAGTGTTGAAGCCATATCTAAACCAGTGATTTGTAGGCACTTGTCGAATGACAATATAGATCAGGAAATCGCGTTATCGGCAGTCGACATACTATGCTCCAATTTTACTAGTCTGATTGTGGGAATAAATAGGCGCCTTTCCAAAATTGATATTGAAGAGTTGTTACAATTGTGTACGGCATATTCTGATTCGAATCAATGTGATATTCAGAGTATTCCCTACCTAAATACAGAGACATGCAGAAAACTATATATTCAAATTAACGCAGAATTATCAATTGAAAAAATCCGAATCACGCCTGACTGGTATATTAAACAGACTGTTGCGTCTGAAATATACAAAAGTATTGGCACAATTATTGATTCGATTACTGCTGCAATAAAAAGCGTGTTTGATATTGGACAACAGCTACAAAATGAAAAATACGAACAAGCAGCGGCAACCGCCCTTTCTCACGTTTTTGAAATACTTAATAAATGTCGGATCTCGATTCGCTATATTGAGGAAATACTTCCTCGTTTGAAGGATAAACACATAGAAAACTCCATTATTTGGGAAGAAGTGTCCACTGAGCTACTGCATAAAGAGATAAAGCAGATAGAAGAAAAACTACCCGCTATTCTCATAAAGTGCAGTGTACACTATGCTGTAGATCACTGGAAAAATAGAGAAGACAGTCCGGATTTCCTGGGCCTTTGTTACAATCATATCTCCGAGGCACTGATTCGTTCCATCGAAAGAGATGATTTTCGAGAATTTCAAGAAATATATAAAGACTATCTTGGCTTAGTACTTTTGTACCAAGAGTATGTCCGGACAGATGTAACAAAGCACAAGGAAGCGCATATGGCAGGAATTGTATTTCATGTTGCGACTGCGCCGTTCGCGGAATATGCTCTGATTAGTGGCCTTGCAATTATTTGGGGTGAATTTAACGGAGAGAATTGCTGGAAAGACTTAGTAGATAGTGTTCTACAAAAATTTTTAGAACAGGACGAGGGCAACAAGAGAATATTGCAGATCTTCGCGCAACAATTACAGGCACGACAACGAGATATTCTTGGAATTGGAAACAGAGATAGTTTGCAGACTGGATGGACTCAGCGAATTGAGCATGCTATATCTGAAAGTCCAAGATTTGAGATTGAGTATGATCACTTCAGTGAAAGGCTGAAGACCGATAGCAAACTTTTATCAAAATTCTGCGGCTCGTTCTTGTTTCATGGTTCAGTAGAGCTCCATGATTCTGAAGATGTCTATATGATTGTAGCTGTAAATAAGTATCTGCCTGATGATCAAAAATATCGAAGCAGGTCAGGATGGGAGAGAGATTATGAGAGCTAAACCAAAGCAATATTCATCCTCTCAAATTAGTCCATCTGGAGAAATCTGGGAGAGCCCCCGGGATATGTCGGGAATGTACACCCATATGTTGTTAGAAGATTTTTGTGGAAGTTATTCTGTGTTCTTTTCACCAAATTGGCATGATCGTCATTTTTATGATATTGAGCCGTCTAGTGACCCACTAAAAAATATACTAACCCTACAAGAACCATGGGATTTGGACCGTATTCTTGATCGTCTACTCTCCGAAATAACAAGAATTCTTATTGAACACGGAAAAGCGTATGTAGAGATAATTCTCTGGAAAGATAACGATGGCAGTATCAAAGGTATATCATTTGAACCGCTAAAACCCATTATTTCAATCACTGGCATACATAAGTCACTCTTCATCTCAAGGCAATATAGTAAAAAATTTTGCTTGTATAGAATTGATCATAAGAGGCTCATTGTTTTTGATCTACATGATTTAGGTTATTCCCGCCAGTTTTTCAACAGAATACTAAAAAGAATTAACAAGCGAGACATAACAAAAGTTAGCGATTTTACGTTCAATAAGAATCTGGAATTTGATTTTACGAAGTATGCAGAAAGTGCAGACTATCAACTGCTAAAGGAGACGAAAGGAATACATTGGTATGGTAGAAACAGCAGTAATCAGTATATGGACAGCTTTTACCTAGTGTGGCGTGAAGCAAAATTCAGATGTTTAAGGAAAAGAATATTGGATTATTTGCTAGATAAAATAAACGAAGCACTGCTACCATATCATGGTTTGGCAGGCTTTTCGGGAAAAGTAATTGCTAATTGTAAGAATGTTGACTATTCTCAAGACTTTGAAAAACTACAGAATGGTGAGATATCTGTCTCACAGTTTAGTGACAGGTTGTATTTAAACCCAGAAATAGTCGAGAAAACAGAAGACTAATTAAAGGGGGGCAGGCTCATCTGGCCTGCTCCTTTTGCCTGCGTTTGACGGTATCAATGACTGCCTCCACCAGTTCCAGCTTCTGCTTTGAGGGGCAGTTCAATCGGTTAATCTTGGCGATAACAGATTCGGCATGTACAGTTGCGACCCGGCGGGCCAGTTCTTCTTTGCCTGCGTCGGTCTTGGGGTAGTGTACGATCACATGGAGCGGTGCGGATTTTCGAATACGCTGTCACCTCTATTCAGTGGGGTTCTTTCTGCGTGCTATATCTTTATGCGTATGAAGTCGATAGTTTGCTTGTCCTGCGAAACTGGGTGGGGAATATCCATATACCACCCCCCTATCGAGCAATGGGAAAAAGTGCTTGATTTACAAGGGCTTTTCATCCTCTAAAGCGTGACGCTTAGACCTTTGTTTCCGTTTGCGTTTGGCGGCGTTGTGGCGCTTCATAGTCACAGTGCAATCCGGACAGTATTTCGCACGGTTAGAACCGGGAAGGAACCGTTTCCCGCACACTGCACACTGCTTGGTGCCGAGGTGGGGAAAGAGAGCGGCTTCCAGTTCCTGATCCATTGGCAGTACCGCGGCACGAAACCACTTGCAGATCAGCGAGTAGGAAATACTCTGGACGCAGACACATTTCTCCCCATCGTCCAGGGCAATACAAAAGCCATCGTCGTAGTTGCAGCATTTGTGTACCAGCCAACGCATCCTTCGGTACTGCCGGTAGTCCATTATCGGAATGGCTTTACTGGTCATGGGTTGCTACCTCCATGAAGCCATGTTTGATGTAGTAGCGCTGCAATCTGCGGATGGCATCCCGGACGCTGTGATGGGCTATGGAAGTATCAATACCCTCTATCTCAGCTATTTCCCGATACTTCATTCCATCGACAAAGCGGGCTTTCAGGCGACGAAGCTGCTTGGGAGTAAGTGTAGAAAGTGCCTCACCCAGCTTTCCCAGCAGAAACTCCCGGTACTGATCTGCTTCACGCTGAAGCAGAATCTCCTCTGCGGAGCAGGTTTGCTCTGGAAAGTGATTCTCTATTTCCGGGGATTCATCCAGGGAATAGGTGTGGACCCACAGATTTCGCCGGGTATTATCATCGATCCGGTGTTCCTCCCATATGGCATCTGCAATCTCATCCGATACCTCTATGAAAATGTCCTCGTCATAGAGCGGATGGTAAAACTTCTTCAAATTGATACGCTGCATGGGCAAGCCTCCTAACGCAGAAAGGGCAAGCAGCCTGAAGCTGCTTGCCCCCTCTGGTAATGTGATAGGGAAAGTTCCCTTCACTGGTTAGCCCGAAAATCGCAGATCGTTAAGGTAATCGTTCAAATATTCTTTGCACTTTTTTCTTACCGCTTCGATACTGTAGTGGACAGCCACTTTGGAACAGCCACAGAGGTTGCCGATCTGGGTGTAACTCATGCCATCCAAGGCATAGAGAAGAAACCGGCGGCGCCGGCTCTCGGTACAATTCTCCAACGCTCTCAGGATTACCCGCATGGTTTCCTTTTGACATAGCTCCTGTTCCGGGGATTGTACAAAGCGTATACGCCCCTCCTTTTGGACTATGTACTCGTCAAATTCCCGACCATCCCAGTGCCGGCGCTGCTCATGGGCAAGGTTTTCTTCCTTATGTTCAGCGTAATCCAGAAATGCATATACTTCTTCTGTGACCTCCACGGTCACGAGTTGCCCGTTATAGTTGATGGTTACTTCCATCTGTATTCCTCCGTTCAGATTTTTTGTGAGAATCTGAACG
>CAMFBN010000068.1 GCA_945948535.1 uncultured Clostridia bacterium | reverse complement strand
GTTGTTGCGTGAAGATTGGCCGTTTCCTTTACAGGGGGACGGTCATTTCTTCGTTGCTTCGATTACTCCGAAAGCCTGCTATTTTCAATCATCCCGAAGGGATACCACAATTGTCAATTGTCAATTGTCAACTGTCAATTGTCAATTTGTCTCCCCACAGCACTAAAACAGCCGCAGAGGTCTCCCTCTGCGGCTGCGCTTATTCTATCGCTCAGTCCTCTTTCGCGTCGGCGATGATCTTGGCCTGATTGGCCTTGGGCACTTCCTCGTAGCGGACGAATTCCAGCGTGAAGCTGCCACGGGCCTGGGTCATTGCCCGCAGGTCGATGGCGTAGCTGCCCATCTCTGCCATGGGAACCTCGGCCTCGATGACGGTGTTGCCGTCGTGGTCGGGGGTCATGCCCATGGGACGGCCCCGGCGCTTGCTCAGGTCACCCATCACGTCGCCCACATAGCTTTCCGGCACGGTGACAGCCAGCGCGCCGATGGGCTCCAGAATGGTGGGGTTGGCATTGGGCATGGCTTCCTTATAGGACAGGATGGCAGCCATCTTGAAGGCCATTTCGTTGGAGTCCACGGGATGGTAGGAGCCGTCGTACAGCACAGCCTTCAGACCAACCAGCGGATAGCCAGCCAGCGGGCCCTTCTGAACGGCTTCCTGCAGGCCCTTCTCAACGGCGGGGTAGAAGTTACGGGGCACGCTGCCGCCGAACACTTCCTCAGCAAAGATCAGATCGTCCTGCTCGTCCTGAGGCTCGAAGCGAACCCAGACATCGCCGAACTGACCGGAGCCGCCGGTCTGCTTCTTGTGACGGCCGTGGGCCTGCACGGTCTTTTTGATCTTCTCGCGATAGGCAACCTTGGCAGGCATCAGCACCGCGTCCACGCCGAAGCGGCCCTTGAGCTTGGAAACCAGCACATCCAGCTGCTGGTCGCCCAAACCGGACAGCACCAGCTGCTTGGTCTCGGCGTTGTTCACCAGATGGAAGGAGGGATCTTCCTCGTTGAGCCGGTTCAGGCCCGCGCCCACCTTGTCCTCCTGCCCCTTGGTCTTGGGAGCGATGGCCATGGAGTAGCATGCGGGAGCGTAGGGAATCTGCTTCAGGGACACGACCTTTCTGGGGTCGCACAGGGTGTCGCCGGTCTTGACCTTGTCCATCTTGCCGATGGCGCCGATGTCGCCGCAGCCCAGCACCTTGGCCTCGGTGGCCTTCTTGCCGCACATGGTGTACAGACGGCCCAGCTTCTCGGTCTCGCCGGTGCGGGCGTTGACCAGGGTGGTGTCGGAGGTGATTTCACCGGACAGAACCTTGATGAAGGAATACTTGCCGTACTGGTCGGACACGGTCTTCCATACAAAGGCGGAGGGCACGCCGCCGGGAGAAACCACAAATTCCTCGGTCTCGCCATCGGCATTGGTGGCCTTGTGGTAGTTGCCCTCGGCGGGGTTGGGCAGCAGATCGATGATGTGATCCATCAGCATCAGACTTCCCAGGCAGGTCACGCCGGAGCCGCAGAGCACGGGGAACAGGCTCAGCTCTTCCACGCCCTTGTGCAGACCGTCCAGCATCTCCCGGTAGGTGAACTCGTCACCTTCGAAGAAGCGGTCCATCAGGGCCTCGTCGGTCTCGGCGACGGCTTCCTTCAGGGCGTCGTTGAACTCCTCGATGACGGGCAGCTTATCCTCGGGAACCTCGATCTCCACCCGCTTCAGATTCTTCATCTCATAGGCCCGCTTGTTCAGCACATCAATGATGCCGGTGACCTTGTGGCTGGCGTCCCAGATGGGCACCACCACGGGCGCGATCTTGTTGCCGTACTTGGCCCGCAGGGCCTCGAAGGTAGCGTTGTAGTCGGAGTGATCCTCGTCCACCTTGGAGATGTAGACGAACCGGGGCATGTTGCGCTCTTCGCAGTATTTCCAGGCCTTCTCGAAGCCCACGGTGATGCCGTCCTTGGCAGAGCACACCAGGATTGCGGCATCGGCGGCCCGGAGGGCCTCCATGACAGCGCCGGAGAAGTCGAAAGCGCCGGGGGTATCCAGAACGTTAATCTTGATGTTCTTGTACTCCAGGGGCACCACGGAGGTGGAGATGGAAATATGGCGCTTGATCTCCTCGGGGTCATAGTCGCAAACGGTGTTGCCGTCGGCGTTTTTGCCGATCCGGTCAATGGCACCGGTCATGTACAGTAAGCTCTCCGCCAGGGCGGACTTGCCGGAACCGCTGTGGCCCAGCAGGCAGATGTTACGGATGGAATTAACAGTATACATAGTGGTCAATACTCCTTTCGGGAAGGGGTGCCTTCCCCACAGCTTGGGACGGTGCCGGGCACCGCAATACGGACATTATACACGAAAGGAGCACCGATTGCAACGCTTATTTTCGTCAGAATGCAAAATTGTGTAATTTCCCCGGCGGACACATGATTTCCTGTGCAAAACAGACAAAATCCGTTTCCGTTTTACAGCAAACCATACAAATAAGAATTGACAATTGACAATTGACAGTTGACAATTATGGAATCCCTTCGGGATGATTGAAATAGAGGATAGCAGGTCTATGCAAAAAATGACCGCTCCCCGAAAACACGGGAAGCGGTCAAATCTGGGAGGATAATTCTCAATTGTCAACTATCAACTGCCAAGTGCTAAAAACTCCGCCGGGTCAACGGGGACATCGTTGCAGGTGACACCGAAGTGCACATGGCTGCCCAGCGTAGATTCCACAATGGCGGAATCGGAAGCGTAGCCGATCACCTGCCCCATGGTCACGGTGTCCCCGGGCTTCACCGTCAGGTTCTCCGCAAGGGACGCATACTTTGTGGTATACCCATCGGCGTGGCGGATGACCACGGTAGTGCCCATGGCATCGTCCTCATAGACGGTAGCCACCTCCCCGTTGGCAGCGGCCTTCACCTCCGCCCCGGCCTCCGCCGCCAGATCCACGCCGTTGTGGACCCGCCAGTCCCGGGTGGTCTGGTTGTAGCTCAGGGCCTCCATGGAGTAGCCGAAAATCGAGTCTCCCGACACCGGGGACATGGTTTTCATGGGCTTTTTCTCCGTAGGAGCCGTGGTGCTTTCCGTCGCCGCCGGTGTCGTGGTCTTAGGGGACGGCTGGGTGGCAATGACAGGCACATCCTCGGTCTCCCCGATCAGCGCGGGCACCTCTCCTACGGTTTCCTCCAGAGAAACCGTTTCCGTGTGATTGACGTTTCTGTAGTATACATAGCCAGTGATCCCGATTGCCGCGGCGCACAGGATCAGGGCTATGTAGTAGCCCTGACCGCCGCGGCGGGAACGTTTGTTGTCGCTCATAAATAAGCACCTCCGAGGCTGATTATGGGCAGGATTTTGGGAGTTTAAACAGGTGCTGCAACTTTTTTGTAAGTGTGGAGTGTGAAGTGTGGAGTGTGGAGTGATGGTATCGCCTTCGGCGATGGATTAAAATAACTCCTCACTCCTCGCTCTCCACTCTTCACTCTCACTTCGGCACTTCCCCGTTGGTCAGCGCCTGGGTGAACGTAAATTTGTAGCTGACTACGTTTTCCTTCGGCTCCTGCGTCAGCTCAAGGCCCGTGAAGTAGCAGTACCGGATGCCCCAGATGGGGTGCTCCAGATTGCCCGCCGTCTTGTCCTCGAACAGCTTTTGCAGCTTCTTAAACTCCGTGTAGGCGTTTGGCCCATAGAAGGTGCCCTCCCCCGTGATGGTGCGCTTCAGCTCCCCCATGTCGTCAAAATACACCACCCCGTCCACCGTCACATATTGGGGCTCCCGGCTGGTTTTCTCCACATAGGTGTGGGGATTCTGGGGCCAGACGAAGGTTTTGTAGCTAAGATAGTCCATCCGTTACCTCCTTTCGGGAAAGGGCTACGCCCTTGTGGATGCGCCGCAGGCCCTCCTTGCTGTAGGCCCGGCTGGTACTCTGCCAGACGCACCGGTCAAATTCTTCCGTTTTTTCATCGGTAATGAGCCTCAGGACAAACTCCGTCTCCGGCTCCGCACTTACGGCGGACCCGGCGGGAATCACCTCTTCCAGCTCGATGTTCCAGTAGCGGCAGCCCTCGCTGACCCCGGTGGGAGCAGCCTCTCCCATTTCGCATTCCACCTGCCGCCCGGTGACTTCCTCGATGCGGATGCTCGCCGCGAACCGCTGAAGGCTCCCGTCCACATAGCAGTAGAAGCCGGGCCAGATGACGCAGGCGTCTTCATCGGTGGTGCCGGTGAAGGTGGCCAGGATGCTGACCACGTACACCTGGGACACGCCGTCATAGGTGCACCCATTCTGGACACACACGGCCCCGGCCCAGCGGAGAATCTCCGTGGCCCGCAGGGCCTCCACCTCGCAGGCGGTGCCGCCGGTGGCGGCGGGGCTGATGATGCTGACCTCCATGGTCACGGTGAGGTTGGCCCGGTCCACCTTTTCGATGTGGGCCGTCGCTACCGTTTCCCCGATCTGGGGGTATTTCTGGCCCGGGTAGGCCACGTCCGCCCGGAACCCCGCCTGCCGCAGCCGCCGGAGCACTAATTCGAGGATGGAGTACCCCATGTGTCGTTGACCCCCTTCTCCACGCACAGCCCCCACAGATAGATGGGCTGGTTTTTAAAATAGTAAGGCTCCACCCGGCGGAACAGGTAGGATTTTGTCCCCAGATTCAGGGTATCCCCCTCCCTGACCGCCACCCCGGCGGGGCCGATATAGACATACTGCCCCCGGGAAATCTCTCCCAGCAGGGACACCACACTTTCCATATTTTGCCAGCTTTTGGAATTGACCGCCCGGAAAAAGGCCCGGACGGTCGTTTCGTTTCCTCCGCTGACGATGGTCATATCCGTGCCGTACCGGGCCATCAGGTCTTCCATCGTCTTCTTCACACTACACCCCCAAAAAGGCAAAGCCCTGTTTCAGGTAAGGCGCCAGCAAAGCAAGCGCCTCCCCTTCCAATTCTGCGGCCTGTCCCTTTTTCACCGTCAGGTCGCCGGCCCGGAATTCCTGAATGTCCTCGCCCCGCCCCCACCGGGACAGGGCGTACAGGCTCGCCGCCGCCACGAAGTCCTCCCGGATGTCCTCCGGGGATAAACCATCCCGAAGCTGGGCAGTCAGAGCGCGCACCGCAGCGGCACACAGCAGCCGCAGCCGCTCCCGCCCGGTGCCGTCCAGCTCCCCCGTCAGCAGCTCCGCCTGATTCAGAACCTGATCGGCTAATCTCATACGTTCAGCACCTTTGCCGCGCCATCGCAGATTTTGCCGAAGCCGGAGATGGAGGTGATGGCGGCCCGCTCCAGCTGGCGGTCAATGAGCTTGTCGTACTCCACCAGCACGTCCCCGGCTCGCACCAGCTCCAGGGCGTAGCGGTTGTCCAGGCCGATGATAACGCCGTCAGCCACGGCAGAAGTCCGGTGCAGCTGGGCGCCAAGAGGGGTGGTCAGCTTGCCGGTGCCCTGGAAGTTCAGGCCCGTCAGGGGATTCTGGAGTTCCGGCACCTTCAGCAGCTTCGTCATGGTGCCGGTGGAGCACAGGATGGTATTCATGGTGTAGGGGTCAAACTGGCCCCAGAATTCCACCAGCTGGTCATAGCCCAGGGTCCCCTTGGTGCCGGAGATGGGGCTGGTGCCGATGGTGTACTGGGTGGCGGCGTTGTCGTTGCCGTCGCCCTCGATGAGCACCTTCACGGCGTCGGCTAGCTGCTGCTTCTGGATGTGGGCGCCAATCTGCCGCAGCATGACACTGAACAGATCCAGCTTCTGGAACCGCAGGGCCTCGTAAGAGGCCACCAGCATCCGGCCCCGCTTGGTCAGGCTCACCAGATGCTCCTTGGTCTTGACCTCGGTCTCAGGAATGGCAGCGCCCTCGGCTACGTCCTTCAGCTCCTTGTCGGCGTCGGTGGGGTTGGAGTAGATGGAGCGGTAGTCCATGGCGTCGATGACGGTGGTGGTGGCGGTGATGGCGGGAAGAATGTCGTTTTCCTCCATGCCCTGCCGGACGGTACGGGCGATGTACTCGGGGAACAGCACCGCGGAATCCATGGTGGCAAAGAACTTCTCCACGGGAGAGGAGCCAGCCCCCTTGGCCCGGATGCCGAAGCGCTTGAGCTGCCGCTGGAAGGCGTCGGTGCCCTCCAGGGCGGTGCCCCGGTAGTTCTCGCTGGGGTCCAGAGATTCCAGCACCTGGGTAAAACTCATCCCCGCCTGCCGGTACATACCCTTTTCCAGTCTCAGATTGTCGTAACCCATTTTTCATTTCCTCCTATATTATGATAAAGTATATGGTCACCGGGAAATCCCGATAATCCCCATCGTAGGGCGGGGTCATGACCCCGCCGAACAGGTTTGTTTTTTGGGTGGTGTGAATTATGCGCGATATTGCGTTCCCGCTTCAATCGCACCAATTCAAAAAAATCCGCGGGTCGGCGGGGTCATTACCCCGCCCTACGGATTCCTAAATCAAAAAACCACTTTCCACTTCTTCGCCCTTTCCGGCAAAGCCCCCCAGCTGGGTAAATACGGGCAGGCTCTCGTCCAGCCGTCCCTGCAAGGCATCCCGCAGAGCCAGCAAATCCTCAGCGGCGGCAGTCTTCGCAAGGGAGCGCAGAACCGGCTCAGAAACCCCCAGCTCCAGCGCCAGTCCCAGCCGCACCACGCCGTCCTCAAGGTCTTTGCGGTAGCGGCGGCCCAGCTCGGCCTCCTTGCACAGCGCCCGGTACTCCGCCTGGGCTCCATTCGCTTCCGCTAGCTCCTTCAGAACCGGAGTCTTGCCCATGGCCTTCATAACCCCGGCCTCCCGCTGAGCGGGCACCGCCACGAAGGAAAATTCGTAGGCGTCCACCGGCTCCTTGAGAATCACGCTGCACGTCTGCCCATCGTAGACTTCCCTCTTGACGTGTCCGCAGGTGCCGTACTCGCTGCCGCAGATACTGCACACCGCCCGGGCCATGGCGCAGCCCACGGAGACCTCCTTTTTAATGCCCGCCTCGATGTCGGCAATGATCTCATCGTTGGCCCCGCCCCGGCGGATGTAGGCCCAGGCCTTGATGTAGCTGACGTCCTTCTCCCGCACCACCTGGGTCTCAAAAATCCGGGCGATCTGGTTATCCGCGCTCCATTTGTGGTCGATGATGCCCGTCTTGCCGATGAACAGCTTCGCCAGCCCGGGCAGAGCGGCGGTATCGAACCGCTCCCCGTCCCGGTCAATCTGGTCGTCGCACAGCCGCAGGGAAAACACGTACACCTGTTCCCCGTTCAGTCTGGTTTTCGCCAGCGAATTGATTTGCTCCAGCTGCATGGCGGTAGGCGCGCCGCTGGTCACCGCCTCCGCCGCTTTTCTGATTTCCATATCATTCCTCCTTTTTTACTTCCGCCCGGTACTTTTCCGCCTGAGCCCGGTACAGCTCCGCCTGGGCCTCCTGGGTGATGTCCTGCAAACTGATATCGTCCCATTCCAGCTGCACCCGGTTGTCCAGGCCCTCCAGCGCCAGATAGGTCTGGCAGATTTTCCGCATGGCAGGCTCCACCGCCCGGCGCAGGGCCCACAATTCCGAGGTCAGCAGATCCGCCTGCTGGGTGCTCATACGCTCGGTGGTGCTCCAGCTTAACCCCAGCAGGAAGGGGGGCAGGCCGGTTTTTGCCACCAGCTGCTCTAAGATTTGCCGCACCGGCACCTGAGAATCCAGAATGGGCGCTTCCCCGCCGATGACCTTGATTTCCACGTCCCCCACCGCCACGAAATCCCGAACGGTGCCGTTTTTGTTATCCTCCATTGCCTTTGCCCATTCCTCAGCGATAACCCGCCCCCGCTCCTGGGCTGCCGCGCCGTCCAGCTCCTCGCCGTCTTTGCAGGTGACGCTGTAGCGGATATTTCCCGCCCGCTCCCAGTTGACGCCGATGGTGTTGTAGATTTTCAGCAGGATATCCGCCAGGAACGGCATTCCCCGGAACAGGCTGACGCCGTAGGGGTGGGCAGGCTCCGGATGCCAGGTGGTGAACAGCAACAGATTCTGGTAGGGCAGGGGCCGCATCAGGCCATGCTCGTCCATGCCCCACAGCACAGTTTCCAGGGCGTTGTCTCCCTCCTGCACTTCCAGCTTCGTCACATCGCCCCAGCACACCGCCCGCAGCTTCCCGCCGACCACCACCAGTTCCCCAACGGCTCTGCCATAGGTCAGCAGGCTGTCCAGATACCCGCTCAAAAAGCTTTCAATGCCCATCTGGCCCCGTCCACAGGGCATCATTTCCAGGAAATTATTGAGCTTTCTCTGGGCCTCTGGGCTTACGCACTTTACCTGAAAACCGCCGCAAAGCCGCACCATCTTCCCCACGGCGGCGTCCAGCACCGGGATTGCCTCCCGCATTTCCCGGTACACCCGTTCCTCCCCGCCGCCCAGGGGCACAAAGCCCCGCATGGCGCCGAAGGGGTGGGTGTCCCCGCAGCGCAGCTGGCACACCGCCGCCACACCGCCAGACTTTTTCTTTCGTTTCAAAATTTGTTGCTCCTCCTTTCGTAGGGCGGGGTCATGACCCCGCCGACGCACCGATTTCAGCACCCAGTTCACTCTTGCGCGTCGATTTGTTGCCTGTACCGCATCCAACCGGATCGGCGGGGTCAGAAATCCGCCCTACGGTTACAGTTCCTAACAACACTGCACGCCGCAAACCCGCCGCTCTGCTCCCCCAGCACGGTAGAGACGAAATAGCGCATATCGTCCATGGCGTGGTCGTGCTCCTTGCGCACCCTGTCCCTGCCGCCTCCCGGCTCCCAGAGGTACTCTCCCAGCTCCCGGATGCAGTCGGTACAGCCCTGGCAGATGACGATTTTTCCCGTTTTCAGGCAGTCGGAGGTAAGGCGGATGCCGCTGAGAACATCGTTTTTTGCCTTTTTCACCCGCCAGCCCTTCCGCCGCAGCACCTCCATGAAGCTGGCCGCCGAGGGGTCCACGATCACCGCCTGAATGGGCCTGCCCCCCGCCAGTCCGGCAAGGGCGGCGGCGTATTCCTCGTCGGTCATCTGATGCTTTTCCCGCCGGGAGTCGAAATAAAATTCCTTCACCCGATACCAGACCCCATTTCGCTTTCCCCACAGGCCCATGGATGTGGGATTCACCGTGCCGTAGTCGCAGGAAATGTACCACTTTTCACAGCGTTCCGGGGCTTTCCCCAGCATATCCGGGGTAAAAAAGTCGTAAACCCGCCCTGCCGCCTGCACCCATTGCCCCAGCACATACCGCTGGTAGAACACCCCCGTGTACAGCCTTTGATAGCGCTGTCGGATACCTTCCGTCAGGGAGGGGTTGTCTTCCATGGTAAATTGCAGCCGCAGGCAGTTTCGCTGCTCCGCTTCCAGAATCCAGGTTTTGTAGAACCAGTGCTCCGGCCCCTCGGGGTTGCAGTTGAACCACAGCCGGCTCCCCGCCACAGAGCACCGGGCGCAGGCCTGCTCCACGAAGGAACGGGGCATCAGGGCCGTCTCGTCCAGCAGCACCCCGGCGAAGGTGATGCCCTGAATCAGAGACGCGGAGCTTTCATCCCGCCCGCCGAAGGTGTAGAAGCTGTTTTCGTGTCCCCAGAGGGACACAATCACCAAATTTTCCGTCCGCTTTTCCCGGCAGTTTGCCCCCAAAGCGGTGAGCCTCGGCAAAATTTCCGATAGGACATTCCGCCGGAGGGAAGCGATGGTTTTTCCGCAGACACCGAACTTCTGCCCATCGAAGCAGCACATGGCCCACAGGAAAAAGCTCAGCCCCATGGCCAGGGTCTTGCCGGAGCGCACCGCCCCGTCGCAGACGATGGCCTCTTTCCGGTGGTAGGGCGAATCCGGCATCCACCAGGACAGCACGATTCTCTGCTTGGGCGAAAAGGCCGTCATCCGTCCTCACCGCCCCGCAGTGCCTGCAAAAACGCCTTCATCTCCCCTTCCTCATTGCCCACCATCCCGCTCAGGGCTTCCAGCGCCTGAAGCCGGTCAATGAGCCTTATTTCCACGGTTCCCTTGTCGTTTCGCTTGACCTCGCTGAGCAGGCTCAAATCGAGGGCATCCACATCCGGGCCTTCCTCCAGCACCAGCCGGACACAGTCGTTGGCCCTTCCGAAGGCCAACTCGGCAAGCCTGCGCTGAATGTCCCGCCGCTGAATGTGGCCCGTGCGCACCCGCCGTTCCAGCGGGGTTTCCTTTGTTTCCTGTTTCATTGCAGCCTCCTTTCATAAGTAGTCTCAAATGGCTGTTTTTTTGCGGAGATATATGCAAAATTTCCAAAAAATTTTTAAAAAATAAAAAAACTCCCCTTTCTGGGGAGCCGGGTCGTCCGACGCCGGCAGCGCCCCAGACCGGGAGGTCACTTTATGGTCACACTCTGCTTTCCTTTTTATCTTTCTCCACATAGTTGTTGTATTTATGTTCTTCCCATTATAAAATATGATGAAATAGGAGTTGGACTTTTGTGCCTACGCTGTAGACAGGAGACGAGACTATGACCATTGAACAGTGCTATCGGGAAATGGGCGGTAACTATGCGGAGGTCTGCGGGCGTCTGCCCAGCCAGCGGCTGGTTGTAAAATTTGCCCGGAAATTTTTAGACGATCAGAGCTACGCCCAGCTAACCGCTGCCGTGGCTGCCGGTGACCACGACGTGGCCTTCCGGGCTGCCCATACTCTGAAAGGCGTGGCTGCCAATCTGAGCTTCACCCGGCTGCGTACTTCCGCCAGTGCACTGACGGAGCTGCTCCGCGCCCCTGCGGACACCATTCCCCCGGCGGCCGCTTCCGCGATGGAAGCCGTCACCCGGGATTACGAAGCCACCGTCGCCGCCATCCGCGCCCTTGACTAAACGAAATGCCCTTCGGGATTTCTCCCGAAGGGCGTTCTTATGTTAAAAAGAATTTCATTGGCAAAATTCACTTAATTGCTCTTTAGTTGACAATTGACAGTTGACTGTTGACAATTAAGGAGTCCCTACGGGACAATTAAAAAATGTCATAAATGGCAGGTTCCTTTGGGAAACCCACTGGTATTTCGTGCTTGTAGTTTATTTTAATTCATCCCGAAGGGATACCACAATTGTCAATTGTTCATTGTCAATTGTCAATTAAATTCTCCTTTCGCCCAGCAAAAAAGGCAATCCGGCTCCCGGGATGGGAGCCGGACTTTTTTGCAATTCCTTATGCGAACAGGTCTCTGGCAGCGCGGAAGGCGATGTGCTCGTAGCTGTCGCC
>CAMFBN010000067.1 GCA_945948535.1 uncultured Clostridia bacterium | reverse complement strand
AGGGATACCACAATTGTCAATTGTTCATTGTCAATTGTCAATTCAATTCTGCTTTCGCCCATTAAAAGAAGGCAATCCGGCTCCCGGGATGGGAGCCGGATGTTATTTTGCTGATTTTACTCGAACAGGTCCTTTGCCGCGCGGAAGGCGATGTGCTCATAGCTGTCGCCGAAGAAGTAGGTGACCAGCTCCTGCTCCAGAAGCTTAGGCTCGCCGTTGATCTTGGCGATCTGGGCATCGGACAGGTGCTGCTTCAGGAAGCCCAGCATATCCGCCAGCGCCTCGTCAGACAGCTTGCCCACGGTGGCCACCTGGATATCGTTGTCGGTAACCTCGATGATCCGGAACAGCAGATTGCCCCGGCGGACATAGGCACCCACCTTCACCTGACCTGCGGACAGGCTGGTGGGGATGTTGTTCTGGACAGTCTTGGGCTCCGGATCGTCGGAGGAAGCGGAGGGCTTAACGGCGGCCTTGATCTTGCCCCAGATCAGGCGCAGCCAGCTGGGCCTGTTTTCATTATATTCCGTTCCAGACACCATTTCGGGGCCGGCAGCATCCTCGTCCAGTGCCATCTCCACAGGAGAAGCATCCTGATAGCCGATGACCTCATAGCCGTCCTGCTTGAATATGCTGCCAAGGTCCAAAACCTCGCCCAGCTTCTTCTGCACCAACGCGAAACCATTTTTCCATGTACCCGCATCTGCGGCTTCCGGAGCAGTGCCCTTGTCGATCAGGATGCCATAGTAAGTGCCTTCTTCCGTGATGGTTTTGCTGGGCTTATCAGTTTCCGGCTCCTCGCCATCGGCAAATTCAGTAAAATATTCATACAGCGTGCCGTCTTTCTCGTTGTTGACGGTACCCCTATTATATGTGACTTCGCCGCCGCTCTTGTTCGTGACTTCGCCCACTTCGAAGTTATATTCCACGGTACCGGTGTTTTCATCAACGGTGCCATAATTCATCTCAAGAGTGTCCGTATTCTTTTCAATTTCAGCACCCACAGCGTTGCTGGTTACTGTTCCCGCGTTCAATTGAATGGTTCCTTCGTTGCCGCCATAATCATGAATATCTCCATCATCTTCTTCAACAGGCGATCCAACGATGCCATAGTTCTCTTTGATCAAATTGGTGTTGGTCACCACGGTGGCGCCCTTGCGGTTGGTATTGACGATACCGGTGTTGGTTTTGATGACACCTTTGACGGTGCCATCTTTTGCCGTTGCATTCGTATTGACGGTGCCGACGTTGGTTCCGATATTACCGTAGTTGTTGGCCACCGTGCCGTTCGCGGCGTTGGTAACCACAGTGCCTTTGTTGTATGTCACATCCTCATTGTTGGTAGTGACCTCGCCTTTGAAACCGTTTGTGGTGATGCTGCCGTTGTTCTCTGTCACTTTGCCGCTGTTGGTGTTTACGTTCTCGTTATTGATTCCAACGGTGCCAGCGTTGATGGTTACGGTGCCGTTGTTGGTGGACACATTGCCGGTGCTCTTGTTATTCACGACAGTATTCTTGTTCTCTCGTACAAGGCCATAGTTGTTGGTAACGGTGCCGTTGTTGGTCGTCACTTCACCATTCATCCTGTTATTCTCGACAATATTTTTGTTCTCTCCTACATAGCCAAAGTTGTTGGAGATCGTTGGATTGTAGGTATCACAAACAAATTCTCTGTTGGTGTTGACGGTACCGTAGTTATTCGTAATCGTACCATTATTATTATTGACAGTGCCGGAGCCGCGACCGCCCTCCTCTGTGCCGTTGCTCGTGAGTGTTCCGTAGTTTACCTCCAGTACTCCGGTATTCGGGTCATCCGCCAATGCGCCGATGGGCAGAATGCTCACCACCAGCAGCAGGGCCAGAACACTGGCCAACAGTCGTTTCATTTTCATAGATTGCAGTCTCCTTCCTTGTTTTGGCCCGCGCCCGGCGGGCTGGTTATGGGGCAGCGGGATGGTTCCAAAAGATGGCCCGTCCCGCCACGATTCCGTTACACCGCTATTATAGCAGAAGAAACGCCCCTTGTCACTACCCGCCAGCGAGCAAAAATGGGTAGTTTTTTATTTGGACACGAAAGAATTTAGCTGCACGGGCGCTTACAGCGCCTATAGCTTCCCCCGGGGGAAGGCATTGGTACGCGATACCACAACTCTCCACTCTTCACTCTCCACACTCGTTCTAAATCCTCTTCCCCGGACATACCCTGTGGTAAACCCATGGCAGGAGCCATCCTCCTGCCGGTAAAGGAGGCTGGCTATGGAGAATATTTACGCGGATATCGCCGCCCGAACCGGGGGCAATATCTACATTGGGGTGGTGGGGCCGGTGCGCACGGGCAAGTCCACCTTGGTTAAGCGAATCATGGAAAGTCTGGTGATTCCCGGAATTTCCGACCCTTACCGCAAGGAGCGGGCGCGGGATGAGCTGCCCCAGAGCGGCTCCGGGAAAACCATCATGACCACGGAGCCGAAATTCGTCCCCGAGGAAGCGGTGGAAATCTGCCCCGACGGGGCCACCCGGCTGCGGGTGCGGCTCATCGATTCCGTGGGCTACATGATTCCCGGGGCTGTGGGGGCTGAGGAAGAGGGCGTGCCACGGATGGTGACGACCCCGTGGTACGATGAGGAAATCCCCATGACCCAGGCGGCGGAGCTGGGCACGAAAAAGGTCATGGAAGATCACAGCTCCATCGGCCTTGTGGTGACCACCGACGGCACCATTACCGACATCCCCCGGGAGGACTATGTGGAGGCGGAACGCCGGGCCATTACCGATATGCGCCGGACGGGAAAGCCCTTCCTCGTGGTCATCAACTCCCGAAACCCGGAAGGGCAGGCGGCGCAGGACACCGCCCGGTACATCCGGGAGCAGTTTGGAGTGGAGCCGATGGTGGTGGACGGCCAGACGCTGGACGCCGAGGGCATCGGGAAAATGCTGCGCTTCCTTCTTTACACCTTCCCCATGACGGAACTGCGGGTGTATCTGCCCCGGTGGCTGGACGCACTGGAAAAGAACCACCCGGTGAAGGAGAATCTGTATCAGGCCCTTTTGCAGCAGGCCGGGCAGATTCAGAATCTGGGGCAGGCCCAAAATGCGCTGGCGCCGCTGGAGGAGCTGCCGGAGGTGCAGAGCTATACACTGCGGGGCATCGATCTGGCGGAGGGCATTGTCAGTGTGGCAATCGCCCTGCCGGAGACACTGTATTATGAGATTCTCAGCAGCAAGGCCGGGGTGCCCATTGAAAGCGACGCCCAGCTGCTGGCCCTTCTCATGGAGCTGGCGAAGGTGAAGCAGGAGTACGACAAAATCTCCGACGCTTTGGCATCCGTCAAGGCCACGGGCTACGGCGTGGTCATGCCTGCCGCCGGGGAGATGAAGCTGGAAAAGCCGGAGGTCATCCGCAAGGGCGGGGCCTTCGGGGTGAAATTAAAGGCCGGGGCGCCGTCCATTCACATGGTGCGGGTGGACATCGACACGGAGATCAGTCCCATGGTGGGCGACGAAAAGCAGTCCCGGGATCTCATCGACCGGCTGACGGGGGAGGACCCGGAAAAACTCTGGCAGAGCAACATTTTCGGCAAATCCGTCTACGACATGATTCAGGAGGGCCTGACGGCGAAGCTGGTGCAGCTGCCGGAGGAGGTTCGCGTCAAATTCCGCAGCACCCTGACCCGCATTGTCAACGAGGGTGCTACGGGCCTTATCTGCCTGATTCTCTGATTTTTCTTGACTTCCCCGGCTTTTCGGAATAAAATAGAGGAAAAACCGGGAGGGAATGATTATGTCCATCAACATTGAATGCCTGTGGAAGGACCGGAAACGCCATCTGGGCCTGCCTATGAGCTTTACCCGCTACAGCCTGTCCGACGACCGGCTGTTCGTCTCCGAGGGCTTTCTGAACATCAAAGACGACGAGGTGCTTCTGTACCGGGTCCGGGACATCGACACCCGGCGCAGCCTGTGGCAGCGCCTGTTCGGGGTGGGCACCGTCACGGTGATGTCCTCCGACAAGACCATGCCCACGCTGGTGCTGAAAAACATCAAAGACCCCCTGTTCGTCAAGGAGCTGATCCACAAGCAGGTGGAGGAAATGAAGATTCAGCGCCGGGTTCGCTTCGGCGAGATCATGACCACCGACGCCGACGGCGACGGGGAACCGGACGACGATATGGACAACTGAGCAAAGCGGCTCCGCAGCAAAAGCGGGGCCGCTTTTGTAATGCAGAATGATGAATGCAAAATGCAAAATAAAGCATTCCAAATATCTGAGCAGTACCGGTCGAGGGGCCCAAAGGATGTGCGATGATCATCCAGCGTCCGTAACGCATTGTCAGCGGCGACTCGCCGTAAAAAATTCACATTCTTTCGCTTTACCCCGGCAGAAAAACGTGGTAAACTAAAAGGCAAACACTGACATTTCTGGAGGAACCCCATGAGACTTAAGGCACGCACGCAATGGAATTACCCGGCGCTGGGCTTTGCCATCCCCTGTGTGAGCATGCTGTTTGTTATGCTCATCAGCCACTATGCGCCCTTTGGCAAGTATTCCATGCTGTATTCCGATATGTATCACCAGTATTACCCCTTTTTCGTGGCCTTCCGCAACGCGCTGCGAAGCGGGAACGGCCTGCTGTACACCTGGAGCGTAGGGCTGGGCATGGACTATCTGGGGCTGATTGCCTATTATCTGGCATCGCCCCTGAACCTTGTAAGCGTGCTGCTGCCGGAAAAATGGCTCCTTGGCTATTTTTCCCTGCTGGTGCCCATCAAGCTGGGTCTTGCGGGACTGTTCTTTTCCCTGTTTCTGAAAGAGGTTTTTCACAAGGACGACTTGTCCATCGCCCTGTTCGGCGGCCTGTACGGCCTGTGCGCCTGGGCGCTGGGCTACCAGTGGAACGTCATGTGGCTGGATACTTTCGCATGGCTACCTCTGGTGGTGCTGGGCGAAGTGAAGCTGCTGCGGGATAAAAAGGTGGTCCTTTACACGGTGAGCCTGTTCTTTTCCGTGTTTTCCAACTACTATATCGGCCTGTTTACCTGCTTTTTTGTATTTTTCCTGTTCTTTATCTATGAAATCTGCCGCTGGGGCGGACTTCAGAAATTCTTCTGCGATCTTCTGCGCATCGGACTGTTTTCCGCCATCGCCATCGGCATGACGGCGATTCTGACCGTTCCGGCCCTGTTCGCTCTGGGTACTACCCAGTCCAGTGTGAACAAATTCCCCACCTCCTTCCGGCTGAACATCGCCAAGGAGCACACCTTCTTAGGCTTGCTGGACGCCATGCGGCAGGTGGCGGGCAATATGGGCGGCAGTCTGGAGCCGACCTTCAAGGAGGGACTGCCCAACCTTTACTGCGGCATCATCAGTGTATTCCTCATGTTTTTGTACCTGCTTGCCCGGCAGGTGAAGACCCGGGATAAGGTCTGCGCCGCAGTGCTGTTGGTATTCTTCAACGTCAGCTTCATTATCCGTCAGCTGGACTATATCTGGCACGGCTTCCACTTCACCAACATGATTCCCTACCGGTTCAGCTTTCTGTACAGCTTCGTGGTGCTGTATATGGCCTACCGGGCATGGCTGCTGCGCAGAGAGTTTTCCACGAAGCGGATTCTGGCGGCGGCGCTGCTGGCGGCGGGGGTCCTGGCCTGCTCCAACGACCTGACCAAAACGGTGGAGCTGACCCTGTTCGGCGGAACAATGGAATTTCCCCTGTACTTTGTCTACAATCTGGTGTTTCTGGTGCTGTATCTGCTGGCAATGCTGTCAGGAAATGTTGTCGAGCCGATTCCCGAGGAAGCGGTGCCAAAGGAAGCAGCCCGCATCCGGGCGGAAAACAACCGGCAGCGCCGGCGCTCCAGTGCTCTGGTGCTGACGGTGGTGTGCGTGGAGCTGATCGCCAATCTGATCTGCTTCGGCCTGTACTTTCCGGGCACCGGTGTTTCCGACTATCCCAAGGGCACGGACAAAACGGCTTCGGTCATCCGCTACATGAAGGAGCGGGAGAAGAATAACCTCTGCTTCCGGGCGGAGACTACCCATTCCCAGACCCTGAACGATGGGGCTCTGAACAACTACAACGGCGTTTCCGCCTTCACCAGCTCCGCCAATGTGAAAACCACCCTGTTCATGCAGGCTCTGGGCTACGGCGCGAAGAATACCTACAACCGCTATCTGTTCGAGGAAAGCTCCCCGGTTTCCAACCTGTTCCTGAACCTGAAATATATGATCGAGCGGGACGGAAAGGATAAGCAGAGCACCTATTTTGCGGAAGTGAACCGGTTCGGTAATACCGTTCTGCTGGAAAATCAGGCGTATCTGCCCCTGGGGTTCCTGGCGGAGCGGTCGCTGGGACAGCTGGAATTTACCGCCTCCGGCAACGCCTTCTCCTTCCAGAACGACCTGTTTGCCGCCGCTACGGGGGTAACGGGGGAGGTCTGGCACAAGCTGGATGGGGACAGCCTTCTGATTCATGGGGACGATGTGCAGATTTCCGAGGAAAACGGCAGCGGCTACTGCCGATATGTAAGCAATGCCGCCAAGTCTGACCTGACCTACAGCTTCACGGCGGACCGGGACGGCTTTGCCTGCATCCATCTGGATTTGCCTAAGCGCAATGAGTTCTATGTCAGCGTCAACGGGCTGGAGCTGTACAAGGAGAAGATCAGCCTGCCCCAGATGCTGGCGGTGAGCGACGTGAAGACCGGCGACGTCATCGATGTGCGCATTGTCTGCGGCGAGGACGAAAGCAGCACCATGACCGTCAGCGCGGCAATTCTGAACCCGGAGCGGTTCCGGCAGGGATACGAGGTGCTGAACGCATCTACCCTGAAGCTGACAGCATTCAAGTCCACCCGGGTGGAGGGCACCATCGACTGCGACCGGGACGGCCTGCTGTATACCTCCATCCCCCAGAATGGTAATTGGCAGGCCAGCGTGGACGGAAAGCCGGTGGAGACGGCGCTGGTGGGGGACTGTATGCTTTCCCTGCCGCTGACGGCGGGAAGCCACAGCATCCGGCTAACCTACCACAATGCCGCCTTTACGCTGGGCTGGAAGCTGTCGCTTGCCTGCGCGGCTGTGTTCGTGGTGCTGATTTTTACCTGCTATCGTTCCGAGCTTCGGCAAAAACCGGGGAAATTCGCAAGAGGGAACCGGCATCAGGAGAAATAAAGGTTGTAAAATTCAAGAAAATATAGTATAATGCTGTGAGCTTTGCAAATTACAAGCGGGGGATCGGTTTCTTATGTTTCAGAATAAAAAAATAGCCAAATATCTCACACCCGGCTGTCACGTGCATCTGGTGGGCATCGGCGGCGTTTCCATGCGCCCGCTGGGCCTGGTGCTCAAGGGCATGGGGATGGAGGTTACCGGCTCTGATATGAGCGCGTCCGACGGCACCAGAGAACTGGAGGAAAAGGGCATTCCCGTTGCCATCGGACACAACGCGAAGAATATTGAGGGCGCTTCCTGCATTATCCGCACCGCTGCCGCCCACAATGACAACCCGGAGATTGCCGCCGCCCGTGCCGCCGGTATTCCCGTGTTTGAGCGGGCACAGGCATGGGGCGAGATCATGAAGTCCTACAAGAACGCCATCTGCGTCTCCGGCACCCACGGAAAAACCACAACGACCTCCATGCTGACCCACATCCTGATGGAAGCCGATCTGGACCCCACGGTGATGATCGGCGGCTACCTGCCGCTGCTCCACGCCAGCCATCGGGTGGGCCACGGCGACACCATATTGCTTGAAAGCTGCGAATACTGCGACTCCTTCCTGAATTTCTTCCCCACGCTGGCGCTGGTGCTGAACGTGGAGGAGGATCATCTGGACTACTTCAAGGATCTGGCGGACATCCAGAAATCCTTCCACCAGTTTGCGGAAATGGCCACCTTCGGCGTGGTGGCCAACGGCGACGATCCCCACACGGTCAAGGCCATGGAGGGCATCGACTTCGTTTCCTTCGGCTTAGGGGAGGGCAACCGTATCCACGCCGCCAATATGTGCCCCGACTGGCGGCACTTTGACGTGCTGTGCGACGGGGAGTTCTACTGCCATTTGGATATGGGGGTGCTGGGCCGGCACAATGCCATGAACGCCCTTGCCGCTGCCGCGGCTGCGTGGATGATGGGCATTCCCGGCGAGACTGTGTCACGGGGGTTACAGGCTTTCCACGGCGCGGGCCGCCGCATGGAGTTCAAAGGAACCTACAACGGCGCGGATGTGTACGACGACTATGCCCACCATCCCGACGAGGTAGCGGCGACTCTTGCCGCCGTGCGGGATGCCATGCCGGGCAGGCGGCTGGTGCTGGCCTTCCAGCCCCACACCTATTCCCGCACCAGCGCCCTGTTTGACGATTTCGTCCGGGAGCTGAGCAAGGCGGACGTGCTGGTGCTGGCGGAGATTTACGCCGCCCGGGAGCGCAATACCATCGGGATTTCCTCCGCTGATGTGGCGGAAAAAATCCCCGGCGCGACCTTCTGCGAAACGCTGCCGGAGGTGACGGAGTTCCTGCGGGCCAACGTCCGGGAGGGCGATGTGGTGATCACCATGGGCGCGGGAGATATTTTCCGGGCCGGGGAAGCGCTGCTGGGAAAATGAACACAGAGCCCAAAATGCCCACCGCACCCCTCAGCAGCGAAGCAGATCGTAATTTAATTGACAATTGACAATGAACAATTGACAATTATTGTATCCCTTCGGGATGAAATAAAATATAACTCGAATTATGGAGCACGGCATATTCATATGGAAAGTGCCCAGTATTCCCAATAGAAACATTTTAAATTGTCCCGAAGGGACTCCTTAATTGTCAACTGTCAACTGTCAATTGTCAATTCGGCAGAGCCGCTAAATTACGATTTATCGCATGTATTTAAAAGAAAAAAATGTGCCGGTTTCCCGGCACATTGCGTTATTCCTCCAACACCAGATGGTCTACGCCGGAGACTTCAAATTCCGACATATATTTGTCCATGCGCTCCACAATCTCGTCGTAGTTCTCGCCGTTGATCTCGGGGTAGTCCATATCCCGCCGGGAAAGCTCCTCGGCGAGAATTTCGTAAAAGACGTTGTCCTCGTAGTAGGCGATGGCTTCGTGGATGCCGCCCTCGGTGTAGGCACGGGAGGGGACGACGGTTCCGTTCCAGACCTCGGACAGGGCAGGGGACAGGGCGAAGATCTTGCTTTCCAGATCATCATAGTCGGCAAAGCGGTCATCGCCCCGGGTGGAATTCAGCACCCAGTTGCCAATGTAGACCAGATCCAGCAGACGGCGGAACTCTTTGGCAGTCAATTCGATGTTCATGGCGGCCCTCCTTATGTTATGATTGGCTCAATTATAGCACTGATTCCTGGAAATTCCAGTGGAAAATTGTAAAATATCAGTTTTATCCGATTATGAGGTGAAGTTATGGGAAAATTAACGGTTTGTATCCTGTTCGGCGGCATCAGCCCGGAGCACGAGGTCTCTCTGCGTTCGGCGGAATCCGTTCTGAACCACATTGACAAGGAAAAATACCAGGTTCTGCCCGTGGGCATCACCAAGACGGGACAGTGGATCTATTTCGGCGGCACGGATTATACCATGCTGCCCGCCAAAACCTGGGTCACACACCCGGGCAACTGCCCGGCGGCGATTTCTCCCGTCCGGGGGCAGGGCCTGCTGCGCTTTTCGGGCGATACCGTCACGGAAACCCCCATCGATGTGGTGTTCCCGGTGCTCCACGGCGAAAACGGCGAGGACGGCGCCATGCAGGGCCTGCTGCAAATGGCGGGGATTCCCTATGTGGGGCCACACGTGTCCGCTTCCGCTGTGGCCATGGATAAGACCCTGACCAAGCTGGTCATCGATAAGGAGGGCATTCCTCAGGCAGCCTGGGAACTGGTGCGCGCCGGGGAACTGGCGGAAAAGATGGAGACAATCGTGGCGTCTCTGGAAGAAAGATTTACCTATCCTATGTTCGTCAAGCCCGCCGGAACCGGTTCCTCCGTAGGCGTTTCCAAGGCTGCTGACCGGGAAAAGCTGAAGGCCGCCCTGACTGCTGCCGGAAAGTATGACAGCAAGATTCTGGTGGAGGAGTTCATCCGCGGCAAGGAAATTGAAGTCGCGGTGCTGGGAAATAAGAATCCCGTGGCTTCCGTCTGCGGTGAAATTGACTCCGGCGCGGAATTCTACGATTACGACGCCAAGTATATCACCGATACCTCCACGGCCTATATCCCCGCCCGGATTTCTGAAGATTTGCAAAACCGCATTCGGGAAGCGGCAGTGCGGGTGTTCCAGGCCGTGGGCTGTCAGGGCCTGAGCCGGGTGGATTTCTTCGCCACCGAGGATGACCGGCTGGTGTTCAATGAAATCAACACCATTCCCGGCTTTACCTCCATTTCCATGTACCCCAAGCTGTTTTCCGCCAGCGGGATGCCCTATTCCCGGCTCATTGACGAGCTGCTGAAGCTGGCGCTGGAGGCGGCGCAATGAAGCAGCCGGTGATTCTGTCTCTGCACTCCGTCCAGCGCTACGAGGATCAGGAGCCGGAGGAGCTGGAGCTGGTCACGGAAGGGCTCATGGAGTTCCGGGACGGCGGCTGGGATATCAGCTATGTGGAAACGGAGCTGACGGGGCTGGAAGGGGTGACCACCACCTTCCGGGTAGAGAAGGATCAGCTGACCCTGCGCAGAACCGGACAGTTACAGTCGGAAATGGTATTCCGGCTGGGCTATGCCCATGATTCTCTGTACCAGATGCCCTTTGGCGCGCTGATGATGACGGTACAGACGACCTCTTTATTCTATGACATTGTACCCGACGGCGGTTCCATCGATCTTTGCTATCAGGTGAACATCGAAAACACCCAGGCGGGACTGATCGAGTACCATATGGATATCCGGCGGCCGGTGGCCGCGGACAATGCGTGCGTAGGTGATCTGTAATCGTTACACCATTGGGTACTGCTCGGTATCGTTCCATGGTACCGTAGGGCGGAGTCATGACTCCGCCGACCTGGTTTCGATGATATGCAGCCTATGATGAGTGGTATTTGGTAGTTTTTCCGCTGCACGTTTTCCATTGGACGAAAGCACTATCCACGTCCAACGTGAGCGGCGGGGTCATGACATAAGCCCTACGCAATAGCTCGCAAAATTACAATTTTCCGCGCTCTGTATAGAAAGAGGCTGGCTTGGTGCCAGCCTCTTTTTGCGTTGGGGTCAATCGTTTCTTCTGCGTCCGCCGAAGATGGTCAGCAGCCGAAGCAGCTGGGACAGCGCCACGGCGGTAGCGGCGACGTAGGTCAGCGCGGCGGCACGGAGGGTTTTCCGGGCGCCGGTCAGTTCCTCATCGGTCAGCAGCTGCCCGTCCTCAATGGCGGCCAGGGCCCGACGGCTGGCGTTGAACTCCACCGGCAGGGTCACCAGCTGGAACACCAGCGACAGGCCGAAGCAGGCAATGCCAAGATAGATGAGAAAATCGGACATGGAGCCGAAAGCGGACAGCACCAGCCCCAGAAGAATCAGGGGCATGGCAAGCTGGGAGCCAAAGTTGGTCACGGGAATGATGGCAGCCCGGAGCTTGATGGGGGCGTATCCTACCGCATACTGCACCGCGTGACCCGCCTCGTGGCAGGCAACGCCGATGGCGGCGGTGGAGGTGCTGCCGTAGACCT
>CAMFBN010000066.1 GCA_945948535.1 uncultured Clostridia bacterium | reverse complement strand
GATACCACAATTGTCAATTGTTCATTGTCAATTGTCAATTCAATTCTCCTTTACCCAAGTAACAGAGAACCGCACATAGAAGCGTCCCCGTTTGCGTCACGCAAACGGGGACGAACTATTTTACTTGCCGGGCTTGAAGGAATCCTTCAAACTGACGGAGCGGTTGAACACCAGATGCTCGGGGGAAGAGTCCTTGCTGTCGGGGCAGAAGTAGCCCAGACGCATGAACTGGTAGCTCATGGGCGCCTTGGCGTCCTTTAAGGAGGCCTCCACCTTGCAGCCGGTGAGCACTTCCAGAGAATGGGGGTTCAGGCAGGCAAGGAAATCCTTACCGGCGGCGTCGGGATCGGGATCGTCAAAGAGGTTGTCGTACTGGCGAACCTCGGCGTCCACGGCAGTGGCGGCGTCCACCCAGTGAATGGTTGCGCCCTTGACCTTCCGGCCGTCGGCGGGGTCGCCGCCCCGGGACTCGGGGTCATAGGTTGCCAGCACCTCGATGACGTTGCCGTTTTCATCGGTAAGGCAGCCGGTGCACTTGATAAGGTAGGCGCCCTTCAGGCGGCACTCGGGGCCGTCGGGGTACAGCCGCTTGTACTTGGGGATGGGCTGGGCAAGGAAGTCGTCGGCCTCAATCCACAGATTTCTCGAGAAGGTGACCTCCCGGGTGCCGTCCTCGGGCCGGTTGGGGTTATTCTCCACGGTGACAGTCTCGGACTGACCCTCGGGGTAGTTGGTGATGGTCAGCTTCACGGGCTTCAGCACCGCCATGACCCGCTGGGCAGTTTCATTCAGGTCCTCCCGCAGGCAGAACTCCAGAAACGCGTAGGGGATGGTGTTGGGACTCTTTGCCACGCCCACCCGCTCGCAGAAGTTGAGGATGGACTTGGGGGTATAGCCCCGGCGGCGCAGGCCACACAAAGTGGGCATCCGGGGATCGTCCCAGCCGGAGACGTAGCCGTTTTCCACCAGTGCCCGGAGCTTGCGCTTAGACAGCACCGTGTGGTCGATGCCCAGCCGGGCAAACTCGATCTGCCGGGGGTGATGGGGCACGGACACATGCTCTACCACCCAGTTGTACAGGGGCCGGTGGTTCTCAAACTCCAGAGAACACAGGGAGTGGGTAATGCCCTCCAGCGCGTCCTGAATGGGGTGGGCAAAGTCGTACATGGGGTAGATGCACCACTTGTCCCCCTGCCGGTGGTGGTGCATATGGCGGATGCGGTAGATCACCGGGTCGCGCATATTGAAGTTGCCGGAGGCCAGATCGATTTTGGCCCGGAGGGTATAGCGGTTGTCCTCAAATTCCCCGGCCCGCATCCGGGCGAACAGGTCGAGACTCTCCTCGATGGGCCGGTCCCGGTAGGGGGAAATGGCAGGGGTGTTCAGGTCGCCACGGTACTCCTTGAACTGCTCGGGGGTCAGCTCGCAGACGTAGGCAAGACCCTTCTGAATCAGTTCCACAGCGTACTCGTAGTCCTTTTCAAAGTAGTCCGAGCCGTAGTAGAACCGGTCGCCCCAGTCAAAGCCCAGCCAGTGAATGTCCTCCTTGATGGCCTCCACGTACTCTTCATCTTCCTTGGTGGGGTTGGTGTCGTCCATCCGCAGATTGCACAGGCCGCCGTACTTTGCGGCGGTGCCGAAATCGATGACCAGCGCCTTGCAGTGACCGATGTGCAGGTAGCCGTTGGGCTCCGGCGGGAACCGGGTGTGCACGGTGGCACCCTCGTACTGCCCGCCCGGGGCAATGTCCTCATCAATAAAGGCATGGATAAAATTCTTGCTTTCCGTAATCTCAGCCATATCCAAACATCCTCTCTTTGGTTTTCCAATAATAAGCCATTATACCCCATTGCGGGGAAATTTGCAACATTCATTCGTGCCAGAAACGATGGCTTGTTGCATTGCGGTTGTGTGAAAATTGTACAGCGGGAGTCGGTTTGTGAAAAATAAGAAAACAATTTAAGAATTCTTAAAATTATGGTTGTCAATTCGGCTATCTTATATTAAAATAGGAAAGGATATGATACTGAGAGAAGGAGTGTGGATCGCTTTGTCTGCAATCAAATACCGGCGCATTCTGCTGAAGCTCAGCGGCGAGGCTCTGGGCGAGTCTGTTTCTGATAATCTGGCGGTGGGCCTGGATTTTTCCAAGATTCATTCTGTGTGTGAGGTCATCCGTCAGTGCCACGATCTGGGGGTTCAGATCGGTCTGGTCATCGGCGGTGGCAACTTCTGGCGGGGCGTGAAAAACGGCAGCGGGAAAATGCAGCGTTCCCACGGCGACGCCATGGGTATGCTGGCTACCGTCATGAACGCCATTGCCGTGGCGGACGTGCTGGAGCAGCACGGACTGGACGCACGGGTACTTACCGCCGTGGAAATGAACAAGTTTGCCGAGTATTTTACCCGGGATACCGCTGACCGTTACTTAAACGAGGGCAAGGTGGTCATCTTTGCCGCCGGCACCGGTAACCCCTATTTCTCCACAGACACCGGCGCGGTGCTCCGGGGCGTGGAAATCGAGGCCGACGCGGTGCTGATGGCGAAAAATATCGACGCCATCTATTCCGCTGACCCCCGTACAAACCCCGACGCGGTGCGCTACACCCATCTGACCTACGACAAGGTGCTTGCCGACCACCTGAAAGCCACCGACAGCACCGCCATGACCCTTGCCATGGACAACGATATGCCCATGGTGTGCTTCGCCCTGAATCCCCCCGAGAATATCCTCCGCGTTGTCCGCGGAGAGGCAATCGGAACCACTGTTACTGTTAAGGAGGACTAAGCAATGAGCGTAGATTTCAAGGAATTTGGAAGAAGAATGGACAAGACTCTGGAGCATCTGGAGGAGGATTTCGGCGCCGTCCGGGCGGGCCGTGCCAACGCCAAGGTTCTCGACCGCATTACCGTGGAATACTATGGAAGTGAGACGCCCCTGAACGGTGTCGCCACCATTTCCACCCCCGACGCCCGGACGCTGATTATTCAGCCCTGGGACACCAAGCTCCTGAAGGACATTCAGAAAGCCATTCAGACTTCCGATCTGGGCATCAACCCCCAGAATGACGGCAAGGTCATCCGCCTGGTGTTCCCTCAGCTGACGGAGGAACGCCGTAAGGATCTGGCAAAGCAGGTCAAGAAGTACGCCGAGGACGCCAAGGTTGCCATGCGCAACATCCGCCGGGACGGTATGGACTATGTGAAGAAGCTGAAAAAGAACAGCGAGATCACCGAGGACGACCAGAAGAAGGCGGAGAAGGATCTGCAGGACCTGCTGGACAAGAACATCAAGCGGGTGGACGCCGCACTGGCAGCCAAGGAAAAGGAACTGATGTCCCTGTAATGTTCACGAACCGTTGGAGGCGCAATGCGCCTCCAACGAAAGCATATTATTGAAGCATATTATTGATTAGAAAGAGGTGCTCATTTTGGCACTTTCCGAGAAACCCAAACCGCCCCGTCATATTGCCATCATCATGGACGGCAACGGACGCTGGGCGAAACAGCGGGGCCTGCCCCGCACTGCCGGTCACGCCGCCGGAGCGGAAGCCTTCCGGCGCATCGCCAACTACTGCCGTACATTGGGTGTGGAATATCTGACGGTGTACGCCTTCTCTACGGAGAACTGGAAGCGCTCTGCCGAGGAAGTGGCGGGCATCATGAAGCTGCTTCGCCGGTATCTGGAGGAAGCCCTGCGGGATATGGAGAAAAACCGGGTTCGCTTCTGCTTCTTTGGTGACCTGAGCAAGCTCAGCCCAGATTTGCAGGCCCTGTGCGACCGGGCCCAGAGGCAGAGTGAGGACTATGACGTACAGGTGAATTTCTGCCTGAATTACGGCGGACGGGACGAGATCGTGCGGGCGGCGCGGCGGTTTGCCCAGGATGTTGCCGACGGAAAGCACCGGCCTGAGGAGCTGACCGAGGCGCTTCTTTCCACCTACCTGTACTCCGCGGACGTACCCGACCCGGAGCTGATTATCCGGCCCTCCGGGGAAAAGCGTACCAGCAATTTCCTGCTGTGGCAGTCCGCCTACTCGGAATATGTATTTATGAATGTACTGTGGCCCGACTTTACCCCGGCGGATCTGGATGCGGCCATTGAGGAATATCACCGGCGCAACCGCCGCTTTGGAGGAGTTTGAAGACATATGAAGACTCGAATTATCGCGGCGGCGGTGCTGGTGCCGGTGCTGTTTCTCATCGTTCTGGTTGCCCCGGAAAGCGCGGCGGCGGCAATTCTCGGTATCTTGCTGGCCATTGCTTCCTATGAGCTTCTGTACCGCACGGGGCTGGTGAAGCATCCCCGGCTGGTGGTCTATTCCTCCGTCATGGCTTTTGCCCTGTCCATGTGGAGCTACTGGGGCGCGGTGCGGGCTTATTTTGTGCTGCTGCTCATGGCTTACTCCATGGTGCTGTTTGCCGAAATGATGCTGGACCACATTAAAATCCATTTTGAGACCATCAGTATGTGCTACGTCTCCGGCGTGATCGTGCCGTACTTACTGACGGCGCTGATTCGGATTCTGACCATGGATATCGGACGCTATGTGATTCTGATTCCCTTCATTGTGGCCTTTATGTCCGACGCGGGGGCCTATTTTACGGGCCTGAAGTTTGGCAAGCATAAGCTGGCGCCGGTGGTCAGTCCCAACAAAACCATCGAGGGCGTGCTGGGCGGCCTGGCGGGGGCTACCATCGGTATGCTGATCTACACCATCATTCTGGACTGGCCCCTGCGGCTGGATGTGAACTACGGAATTGCCCTGCTGTACGGTATCGTCGGCGCGGCGGCAGGCACCTTCGGCGACCTGTGCTTCTCCATCATCAAGCGCCAGACCGGCATTAAGGACTACGGCAATCTGATTCCCGGCCACGGCGGCGTGCTGGACCGGTTCGATTCCCTGACCATGGTAGCGCCCCTGATGGAAGCGCTGCTGCTGATTCTGCCGCTGATTCAGCGGTAACGAGGTGAGGGCCATGGTAAAATGCGTCACGATTCTCGGCTCTACCGGCTCCATCGGCCGGCAGAGTCTGGATATTATCAGCCGCCTGCCGGAAGTGAAGGTGGCGGCTTTAACTGCGGGCACCAGTGTGCAGCGCATGGCGGAACAGTGCCGGGAATTCAGGCCGGAACTGGCCGTCATGGCGACGGAAGCGGCGGCAAAAGAGCTGTCCGCTGAGATTCACGACCTGCCCATTCGGGTAGAATGGGGGGAGGCGGGCCTTCTGGAAGCGGCGTCCCTACCGGCTGCGGACTGCGTCATTACCGCCGTGGTTGGCATGGTGGGCCTGAAGCCGACTCTTGCCGCCATCCGGGCGGGCAAGCGCATCGGCCTTGCCAACAAGGAGACGCTGGTCTGCGCTGGTGAACTGGTAATGGCAGAGGCGGAAAAATACCACGCGGAGATCATCCCCGTGGATTCCGAGCATTCCGCGATTTTCCAGTGCCTCATGGGCACTGGCGACAGGAAGGAAATCAAACGGCTGATTCTGACCTGCTCCGGCGGCCCCTTCTTCGGCAAAGATAAGGAGGAGCTGAAAACCGTAACCCAGGCGGACGCCCTGAAGCACCCCAACTGGAAAATGGGGGCGAAAATCACCATCGACTGCGCCACCCTCATGAACAAAGGACTGGAAGTCATCGAGGCCATGCGGCTGTACCGGATGCCGCTGGATCAGGTGGACGTGGTGATTCACCGTCAGAGCGTGGTGCACTCCATGGTGGAGTTCACCGACGGGGCGGTGATGGCCCAGCTGGGCACCCCGGATATGCGCCTGCCCATTCAGCTGGCGCTGACCTATCCTCAGCGGATTCCCAGCCCGGTGGAGCCGCTGGATCTGCTGACCTGCGGCCCGCTGACCTTCTGTAAGCCCGACATGGAAAACTTCCCCTGCCTGGCGCTGGCCTATGAATGCGCGAAAAAGGGCGGCACGGCCTGTCCTGCCATGAACGGCGCCAATGAGGAAGCGGTTGCCATGTTCCTGAGGAATGAAATCGGCTTCTACGACATTTACCACCTGGTATCTCAGGCGGTGGAGTCGGTTCCCTTCCTGAAAAATCCCACTCTGGAGGAAATTCTGGAGGCCGACCGCCTTGCACGGGCAGCGGTCAAATCGTTATCCCAAAGCTAAGCGAGGAAATCTATGAGCGTTCTTTTTGCGATCCTTCTGTTCAGCCTGCTGATTTTTGTACACGAGCTGGGACATTTTGCCGCGGCGAAGCTGTCGGGCGTGCAGGTCAACGAGTTTTCCATGTTCATGGGCCCACTGTTGTGGTCAAAGCAGGTGGGGGAGACCACCTACTCCCTGCGTCTCATCCCCATCGGCGGCTTCTGCGCCATGGAGGGCGAGGACGGCGGCAGCGACAGTCCCCGCTCCTTTGACAAGGCGGCCTGGTGGAAGCGGCTGATCATTCTGGTGGCAGGCGCTGCTATGAATTTTCTGGTGGGTGTTCTGATTATGGCTGCCATTTACCTGCCGGTACAGCAGGTCATCGAACCGGTGATCGACAGCTTCGAAAGCTATTCCACGATCAACGGTGCGGACGGCCTGCAGGTCGGCGACCGGATCGTGGAGCTGGACGGTGAAAAAATATACGTTCAGTCGGATTTTTCCATGCTGCTGCGATTGAATCCCGGCGAAGTCCATGACCTTGTGGTGGAGCGGGACGGCAAAAAAGTGGCGCTTCCCAGCTTCCCCATGGAAACCCACACGATAACCGCGCAGGATGGCACCACCCGGGAGATGTTCGGCATGAACTTTACCGTTCAGAAGCTGACGCTGCCCGGAAAGCTGAATTACGCCTGGAACCAGTGTCTGGATACTGTGCGTCTGGTGCGGCTGAGCCTGCAAATGCTGGTGAAGGGCCAGGTGGGACTGCGGGATATGTCCGGGCCGGTTGGCATCGTGCAGCAGATGTCCATTGTGGCGGACAATTCCCCCACAAGGCAGGCCGCTGCTCTGAATATGCTGTATTTCGGCGCTTTTATCGCCATCAATCTGGCAGTGATGAATCTGCTGCCCATCCCGGCGCTGGACGGCGGACGGGTGGTGTGCCTGCTGCTCACCAGGTTGGTGGAGGCCGTGACCAAAAAGAAAATCGACCCCAAATACGAAGGGTATCTGCACAGCGCGGGTATGATCGCCCTGCTGGGCCTTATGGCGCTGATTATGTTCAAGGATATTTTTGTGCTGATTAGAGGATAGAGAATATGACAAGACAGATCCATGTGGGCGGAATCCCCATCGGCGGCGGCGCCCCGGTGGTGATTCAGTCCATGCTCAATACCAAAACCACGGACGTAGAGGGCAGCTTACAGCAGCTCCGTCAGCTGGCAGCCGCCGGGTGCCAGATTGCCCGGCTGGCGGTACCCAATATGGAGGCTGCCCGGGGCTTTGCGGAAATCTGCAAGGAAAGCCCCCTGCCGCTGGTAGCGGACATTCACTTTGACTACAAGCTGGCCATTGCGGCAGCGGAAGGCGGGGCCAGCAAAATCCGCATCAACCCCGGCAACATCGGCGGAGAGGACCGGGTCAAGGCCGTGGTGGAGGTGTGCAAGGACAAGCACATCCCCATCCGCATCGGCGTCAACGGCGGCAGCCTTGACAAGCGGCTGCTGGAAAAATACGGCCATCCCACGGCGGAAGCTTTGGTGGAGAGCGCCTTTGAGCATCTGGAACTGCTGGAAAAGCAGGGCTTTTACGACACCTGCGTGTCCATGAAGTCCTCCACGGTGCCCACCATGGTGGCGGCGGCCCGGCTGTTCCGCTCAAAGTGCGACTATCCCATCCACATCGGCGTGACGGAGACAGGCCCGGTGAAGCAGGGACTTATCAAGTCCGCCATGGGCATCGGCGCGCTGCTTCTGGACGGCATCGGCGACACCATCCGGGTGAGTCTCACCGATGACCCGGTGCAGGAGGTCTACGCCGCCAAGGACATTCTGAAAGCCGCGGGCCTTCGTAAGGAGGGCGTGAACATCATCTCCTGTCCCACCTGCGGCAGAACCCGCATCGACCTGATCGGTCTGGTGAACCGGGTGGACGAAGCCCTGCGGGAGTGCAAAAAGCCCATCACCGTGGCGGTCATGGGCTGCGTGGTCAACGGCCCCGGCGAAGCCAGAGAAGCCGATATCGGCATTGCCGGCGGCGACGGCTGGGGCATGATTTTCGAGAAGGGCCAGCAGGTGGAAAAGCTGCCCTACGAGGAACTGCTGCCGGCATTGCTGAAGCGGATCGAGGCGCTGTAACATGTACTGTATTCTGATTGCCGGGCTTCCCGCTGCGGGAAAAACCACGATTTCGGAATCGCTGTCCCAAAGTCTGAACCTGCCTGTTCTCTCCAAGGACAAGATAAAAGAGCTGCTATATGACACAGTGGGCTTTACAGGCAGGACGGAAAAGGTCCGTCTGGGTACAGCCGCCATGGATATCCTGTATTATGCGGCCCGCCAGTTGATGAAGCAGAAGCTCCCATTTATTTTGGAGAACAACTTTGAAGAAGTATCCCGCCCCGGTTTGGTGGCGCTGCTGGAGGAGTATGCCTATTATCCGGTTACGGTTCTTGTAACCGGGGAGTATTCCGTGCTTTATGAACGCTTTGTCCGGCGCAACGGCAGTCAGGAGCGGCACCGGGGGCATGTGGTCAACGACTGCTACCCGGAACCGGAACCCGGGAGAGTGGTGGAGCCGATGTCCTATGAGGAGTTCGTAACCGGCTTCACCAACCGGGGGATGGACAGCTTTTCCGTGGAAGGCCCCAGAATTGTGGTGGATACGACCGATTTTTCAAAGGTGGATTTGGAAGACCTTTCCCGCCGCATCCGGGATTTGACAGAGACATTGAGGTAACCATGACCGAGCCAATTTATTTATTCCATATGTTCCCGGATTACCAGCCGCCTGAGGAGCTGCACGCAGCCCTGTCTCAGGCGGCTATCGCCGCTGCGGACATTTCCGCCGAGGATCGATCCGTCCACGTTGTTGTCCACAGCGAAAACTACATCCCCCAGCGGCTGATGGATCAGGCGGCGAAGGAGATTGCCGCCCTCTATGGGCTGCGGCGCATGGCCCTGAATGCGACCCACCCGGCTTCGGAGCTGACAAAAATCGAGCCAGAGGAGCTGATGAACCTGTTCGTTCAGCGGGATTCCATGGCCCGGGGCTCCCTGGCCGGGGCCAAATGGGAATGGGAAGGGGAACATCTGACCATCCATCTGGCAGCCAATGGGAAAGACGCCCTCATGGAGCAGGTGCCTTCCGTGCAGCAGGTTCTTCGGGAGCGGTTTGCCGTGCCCGTAACCATTTCCATCGAAACCGGCGCGGCGCTGGAGGGAAAAGCCCTGTTTGATGCCATGGAAACCATGCGGGGCCAGATGATGAAGAATCTGCCCGCTGCTTCCGCGTCCAAACGGGAGGAAAAGGCTGCCGTCTCCGCCGCCCCCAGCGAGACCTTCTACGGCAAGCCCTTCAAGGGAACTGCCGTGCCCATGAAGGATTTGTCCATGGACATGGGCACGGTGATCGTGGAGGGAAAGGTATTCAACGTCGACCACAAGGAGCTGAAAAAGCGCAACGCGTTTGTTGTAAAATTCGACATGACCGACAATACCAATTCCGTCCGTGTCAGTCGCTTTATGGAGGCAAACGAGGCAAAACCCATTCTGGAAAATGTGAAAATCGGCTCGGTTCTGCGGGTGCAGGGCAAACTCATCGAGGATCGGTTTGAAAACGAAATGGTGCTGAAGCCCTACGCCATGCAGCCCGGCAGCCTGCCCAAACGGCAGGACACGGCGGTTGGCATGAAGCGGGTGGAGCTGCACCTGCACACCACCATGTCCAACATGGACGCCCTGACCCCCACCGACGCCGCCATCAAGCAGGCCGCGGCCTGGGGCCACCGGGCCATCGCCATCACCGACCACGGCTGCTGCCAGTCCTTTACCGACGCTCTGCACACCGTGGAGGGGAAGAAGCCCCCCAAGGTGGCGGGCACCGATGAGACCATCAAGATTCTCTACGGCTGCGAAGGATATTATGTTAACGATGTAGATGACCGGATCGTAGTCCACGGCGAGCAGGACATGACCTTCCACGAAGAATTTGTGGCATTCGACTTAGAAACCACCGGCCTGTCCTCGAAAACCGACCGGATTATTGAAATCGGCGCTGTCATTTTGAAGGACGGCAAGGAAATCGACCGGTTCCAGACCTTTGTGGACCCGGAACGCCATCTGGAACGGAAAATTGTGGAACTCACCGGTATTACGGAAGAAATGCTGGCGGGCGCGCCGAAAATTGAGGAAGTGCTGCCGAAATTTCTGGACTTTATCGGCGATCGGGTGCTGGTTGCCCACAATTCCGACTTTGACACCGGCTTCATCCGGGCGGAATGTGAGCGGCAGGGCTTTGACTACCACTACACCGCCGCCGACACCCTGATTCTGTCCCAGAACCTTCTGCGGCACCTGAATAAATTCAAGCTGGACATCGTGTCCAACGCCCTGAACCTGCCGGAATTCAACCACCACCGAGCCGGGGACGATGCCATGACCTGCGGTCTCATCATGACGAAGCTCATGGAAATGCTGGAAGTGGAATACGACATCCACACCCTGCAAACCATCAACCCCGCCATGATGGGCCTGCGCTCCGGCGGGCGCATCACCGACCGGCAGGCCCGGCACATCATCCTGTTTGCCAAAAATCAGGTGGGCCTGCGAAACCTCTATCACCTGATTTCCAACTCCAACCTGAAGCACTTCCGCCGTGTCCCCAGAATTCCCAAGTCGGAATTGCTGGAAATGCGGGAGGGCCTGATTATCGGTTCCGCCTGTGAAGCGGGCGAACTGTTTCAGGCCATGCTGGACGGCAAGAGCCACGATGAACTGAAACGCATTGCCTCCTTCTACGACTTTTTGGAGGTTCAGCCTCTGGCCAACAACCGCTTCATGCTGGAAAACGAGAAGTACGCGGCGAAAACCGACGAGGATTTGCGGGACTACAACCGGAAAATCATCCAGCTGGGCGAGGAATTGGGAAAAATGGTGGTTGCCACCGGCGACGTCCACTTCTTAAACCCCGAGGACGAGGTGTTCCGCCACATTTTGCTTGCCACCAAGGGCTTTGACGACGCAGACAAACCCATGCCCCTGTACTTCCGCACCACCGATGATATGCTGAATGAGTTTTCTTATCTCGGGGAGGAAAAGGCCTACGAAATCGTGGTGGAAAATCCCAACAAAATCGCCGATATGTGCGAAACCATGCGCCCGGTGCCCCACAACCTGTTCGCCCCCAAGATTGAAAACTCTGTAGAAGACCTGAAAAATCTGGTCTACAGCAAGTTCCACCGGCTTTACGGCGACAATCCGCCGGAGGTATTTACCAAGCGTGTGGAGACGGAGCTTCACGACATCATTTCCTGCCACTACGATGTGATTTATATGTCCGCTCAGAAGCTGGTGCAAAATTCTCTGGAAAACGGCTATCTGGTTGGCTCCCGTGGCTCCGTGGGTTCCTCCATCGTGGCCTATATGTCCGGCATCACCGAGGTCAACTCCTTCCAGCCCCACTACCGCTGCCCCAATCCGGACTGCAAGTACACCGAACTGAATGTGCCGGAGGGCTACAACTGCGGCGCGGACCTTCCCGACGCGGTGTGCCCCAAGTGCGGCACGAAAATGGAGAAGGACGGCTTCAACATTCCGTTTGAAACCTTCCTTGGCTTCGGCGGCGACAAGGTGCCGGATATCGACCTGAACTTCTCCGGTGAGTACCAGTCCAAGGCCCACGCCTACTGCATCTCCATGTTCGGTTCGTCCCACGTGTTCCGGGCGGGCACCATCGGCACCGTGGCGGAGAAAACCGCCTTCGGCTACGTCAAGAAATACCTGTCGGAGCGGGGCAAGACCGCCTCCCGGGCGGAAGAAGCCCGGCTTGCCAACGGCTGCGTGGGCGTGCGACGTACCACAGGCCAGCACCCCGGCGGTCTGGTGGTCATTCCACAGGAAAACGAAATCTGGGATTTCTGCCCGGTGCAGCACCCGGCGGATGACCCCAATTCCGACCAGATCACCACGCATTTCGAGTATCACTCCATGGAGGAAAACCTCTTAAAGTTGGATATGCTGGGCCACGATGACCCCACCATGATCCGCATGATGGAGGATATGACCGGGGTGGACGCCA
>CAMFBN010000065.1 GCA_945948535.1 uncultured Clostridia bacterium | reverse complement strand
TTGAAGGAGGCGGGGGTACGCCGGCTGAATCTGAGCCTTGACACCCTGCATCCGGAAAAGTATGCTTACATCACCAGAACCGGTGTGGAAATGGAAGCCCTTACCGCCGTATCCACCGCCGCGCTGACGGTGTACGATATGTGCAAGGCCGTACAGAAGGACATGGTGATTACGGACATCCGCCTGCTTTCCAAAACCGGCGGTGTCCACGGAGATTATTTTCGGGAGGAATGAAAAATGCGCTATACAGCAGCGGTGATTACCGTCAGTGACAAGGGCTACCGGGGCGAGCGGGAGGATACCAGCGGCCCCAACCTGTGCCGGATTCTGACGGAAAAGGGGTTTGACGTAACGTACACCGCAATGGTTCCGGACGAACCGGAAAGCATCAAAGGGGAGCTTTGCAAGTGTGCCGATGACCTGGGCATTGCCCTGGTGCTGACCACCGGTGGCACCGGCTTCTCCCCCCGGGACATCACCCCGGAGGCCACCCTGGAGGTGGTGGAGCGGCTGACCCCCGGCATCCCGGAGGCGATGCGGGCGGAGTCCATGAAGATTACCCCCAAGGGCTGCCTGTCCCGGTCTGCCGCAGGCATCCGGGGCCGCAGCCTGATTATCAACCTGCCCGGGAGCAAGAAGGCCTCCGCCGAAAACCTTCTGGCAGTCATCGACCCCGTGGCCCACGGGCTGGATATGCTCTACAGCGAAGGCAGCGCCGACTGTGGGAACGGATAGCTTCCCTCTTTTCCCGGGAGTATACGGCAGGTTCTACAGAAATCCGCAGACGGCTTTGGGAAAAAATCCATTGCAATCCCCCAAGGACAATGTTACAATAACAGTGATAGCATTTCGGAAAAGCAGCACGGTTTTTGCCTGTGCTTTGTACAGTGAAGCAAAGAAGGAGATTACATTCCATGATCCATCTTAAGATTAACAACCGATTCGTGGAAGTGCCGGAGGGCGCCACGATTCTGCAAGCTGCCAGAAAGGTGGGAATCTTCATTCCCACCTTCTGCCATGATGACAACGAACGCCTTCCCGAACGCCGGGAGGATGGCTGTGAGGAGGATACCAAGTGCTGGATGTGCTCCTGCCAGGTAGAGGGACAGGACTATCTGGTCCCCGCTTGCAGCACCAAGGCGGAGAACGGCATGGTGGTGTGGACGGAAACCAAGGCCGTCCGGGATGCCCGCATTGCCATTCTCCGGGACAAGCTGTCCATTCACCCCATGGACTGCCTCAACTGCCGCAAGCTGGGAAGCTGCAAGCTGCAAAAATACTGCCAGATGTACGGCGTGGACGGCCCTTCCTACACGGCACCCTTTATCCACCGGGAGAAAGACCTTTCCAACCGCTTCTACCTGCAGGATATGGATAAGTGCATCCGCTGCGGCAAATGTGTCCGCACCTGCCGGGACCTGGTGGGCATCAACGCCCTGAAAATGGTACGCAAGGACGACCTTATCTACATCGTTCCCAACGGTGGGGAAACCATAGCCGACACTGACTGTGTCTCCTGCGGCAACTGCGTGTCCGCCTGCCCGGTGGGCGCCCTCATGCCCAAGTCCCAGAACGACTTCCGGGTTTGGGAAACCAGGGTTGTCCGCACCACCTGTGGCTACTGCGGCGTGGGCTGCCAGATTGACTTTTCCGTGAAGAACGGGAAAGTGGTGGATGCCAGGCCGGCCAACGGCCCCTCCAACGGAGGACTGCTCTGTGTCAAGGGAAAGTTCGCCTATGACTATGTGAACCACCCGGACCGCCTCACCACCCCCTTAATCCGCAAAAACGGCGTTCTGGAGCCTGCCTCCTGGGAGGAGGCCCTGGACCTGATTTGCGGAAAAATCCAGCAGGTGAAGGCAGAATACGGCCCCGATGCAGTGGCGGGCTTCTCCAGCGCCCGGGCCACCAACGAGGACAACTACATCTTCCAGAAGTTCATGCGTGCCGCCGTGGGCACCAACAATGTGGACCACTGTGCCAGACTGTGCCACAGCTCCACCGTCTCCGGCCTTGCCAACACCCTGGGCAGCGGCGCGATGACCAACCGGATTCAGGAGGTTTTGGACGCGGACGTGATTTTCATCACCGGCTCCAACACCACCGACACCCATCCGGTCATGGGTATGTATGTGCGGCAGGCCAAGCTGGCCGGCAAGAAGCTGATTGTTGCCGACCCCAAGCGGATTGCCCTGGCAGACATTGCCGACATCTACCTGCAAATCAACCCCGGCACCTCGGTGGCCCTGAGCAACGGTATGCTCCATGTGATTTTTGCGGAAGGTCTGGAGGACAAGGAATACATCGCCAAGCACACCGAGGGCATTGAAGCCCTGAAAGAAAGCGTCAAGTCCTATACCCCTGAGCGGGTGGCGGAAATCTGCGGCTTGGATAAGCAGCTGATTATTGATGCCGCCAGAATGTATGCCTCCACCCACAAATCCTATATCGCCTATGCCATGGGCATCACCCAGCACCTGAACGGCTCCGACAATGTCAAGAGCCTGAGCAATCTGGCCCTGGTCACCGGCAATTTGGGCGGTGTGGGCAATGGCGTGAACCCCCTGCGGGGTCAGAACAATGTCCAGGGTGCCTGCGATATGGGCGCGCTGCCCACCGACTACCCCGGCTATCAGAAGGTATTCAACCCCGCTGTCCAGGAGAAATTTGAAAAGGCCTGGGGTGTGAAGCTCAGCAGCCAGAAGGGCTATACCGTCACCGAGACCATCCCCGCGATTCTTGCGGACAAGGTGAAGTTCCTGTACATCATGGGCGAAAACCCCATGGTTTCCGACCCCGATGTCAGCCATGTGGCGCAGGCGCTGGAAAAGGCCTTTGTGGTGGTACAGGACTTGTTTGTCACCGAAACCGCGGCCCTGGCGGATGTGGTGCTGCCCAGCACCGCCTTCCTGGAGAAGGACGGCACCTTTACCAACACCGAGCGCCGTGTCCAGCTGCTGCGGCAGGCCGTTCCCGTCAAGGGCCAGTGCAAGCAGGACTGGCAGATTCTCTGCGAGGTGATGACCCGCCTGGGCTACCCCGCCCACTACGACAGCGTAGAGGAGATTTTCAAGGAAATGTGTGTGGTCACCCCCTCCTACCACGGTATGACCTACGACAAGATTCGCGACACCGGCTGCCAGTGGCCCTGTCCCACAGCCGACCACCCCGGCACCCCCATTCTCCATGTCAACGGCCCTGCCCGCAACAATGGGGTGGGTCTGCTGGTTCCCATGGAGTGGATTCCCTCTCCCGAGACCCAGAATCCGGAATACCCCATCACCCTGATGAGCTGCCGTATGCTCTACCATTACCACACCCGTACCCAGACCAAGCGCACCCGTGCCGTCTACTATACCGCACCCAGAAACTTTATCGAGCTCAACGCCGACGACTGTGCCGAAAAGAAGCTGACAGACGGCGACTGGGTGCAGGTCACCTCCCCCAGAGGCAGTGTGTTCTGTGAGGTCCATGTGACCGATAAGCTGGAGCCCGGCGTGGCCTGGATGCCCTTCCACTTTGGCGACGGCGCCAACATTCTGTCCGATGCGAAGAATCTGGACCCCATCGCCAAGATTCCCGGATTCAAGCAGATTGGCATCAAGGTGGAGAAGGTAAGCCCCGAGGTAAGCCAATACCTGACACGGCAGGCACAGACCGACGCGCTGGAATACTACAAAAACGAAGGGCCGGATACCATCCGTCACAAGGAATGCGCCATGGAAGACCTGCTCAAGGGCCAGATGTGATTGCAGGAGGATAGGATATGTACGAACTTTACGGCGGAATGGTGGATACCCACATCTGCCTTACCATTGATGACAAAAAAATAACCTGCCCCAGAGGCGCTTCCATTCTGGCGGCTGCCAGAAGCGCCGGGATTGAGATTCCCACACTGTGCTATCTCAAGGGCCTGACCCCCACCGGTTCCTGCGGCGTCTGCGCTGTGGAGCTGGAGGAGAACGGAGAAACCGTAATCCGCCGTGCCTGCCGGTACGAAGCCCGGGACGGCATGGTGGTGCGCACCAAGACCCCGGCGGTGCAGGCTTACCGCCGGGAGCGGCTGACGGAGATTCTCAGCATCCATCCCAACGACTGTCTGACCTGCCAGAAGACCGGCGGTCACTGCCGGCTCCAGGAGGTCAGCTACCTGTTTGAAATCAACCCCCAGGTGCGGAAGGTGCCTGGCAGAGGCATGGACACCTCCAGCCCTGCCATGGTGCGCAACATGGACAAGTGCATTGCCTGCGGCCGCTGCGTCACCGTCTGCAACGAGGTGCAGAAGATTGGCATTTACGAGATGTACACCCATCCGGAAACCGGTGACCGTTATGCCCGCACCAAGAAGAATGTGTCCCTGTCCGCCACCGCCTGTATCAACTGCGGTCAGTGCGTCAAGGTCTGCCCCGTGGCGGCCCTGACGGAAAAGAGCGAGATACAGCGGGTGATGGATGCCCTGAACAACCCCAAAAAGACCGTGGTCTGGCAGGTGGCCCCTGCCGTCCAGCATACCCTGGGCGAAGAGTTCGGCCTGAAGCCCGGCACAGATGTCACCGGCAAAATTGCCGCAGCCATGAAGCGGCTGGGTGGCTATGCCTACAATACCGATTTCTCTGCCGACGTTACCATCATGGAGGAGGGCACGGAGCTGATTCATCGGCTGCAAAACGGCGGTGTGCTGCCTATGCTGACCTCCTGCTGTCCCGGCTGGATTAAGCACATGGAGTACCACTACCCCGACCAGCTGGCCCATCTGTCCTCCTGCAAATCTCCCCAGCAGATATTCGGCGCACTGGTCAAGAGCTACCTGCCGGAGAAAATCGGCGTGGAATCGGAGGATATCTTCCATGTGTCCATCATGCCCTGCGTTGCCAAAAAGTTTGAGATGCAGCGGCCGGAGATGAAAAACGCCCTGGGAATTCGGGACGTGGATGCGGTGCTGACCACCCGGGAGGCCGCCAGACTGATGCGTCTGAAGGGAATTGACCTTGCAAATCTGGAAAGTCAACCCTTTGACAGCTTTATGGGGCAGTGGACCGGCGCGGGCCGTATCTTCGGCACCACCGGTGGCGTGATGGAGGCGGCGCTGCGCACGGTTACCGTGCTGCTGACCAACGGCGAGCTGAATCAAATTGACTATACCGCTGCCCGGGGCTACCGGGGTGTCAAGGAAGCCACGGTGAAGATTGGGGACCTGGATGTGAAAATCGCCATTGTCAACGGCATTGGAAATGTCAAGCCCATCATGGAGGATATCCGTGCCGGGAAATCCCCCTATCACTTCATTGAGGTCATGGCCTGTCCCGGCGGCTGTCTCAACGGCGGCGGCGCACCCCTGGCGTCTGTGGAGCAGGTGGCGGTGCGTATGGCGGGGATGTATCAGGCGGATTGTGATGCGCCCATCCGGCGTTCCCACGAGAATCCCGATGTGCAGAAGCTGTACGAGGAATTCCTGGACGAGTGCGGCAGCCCCGCGGCCCACTTCCTGCTGCATACCCACTACACCGACAGAAGCGGCGAAGTGCGGTAAGGGAAGAAGGAGGGTTGTTACATGGCTTTCGTGATCTCCCAGCGTTGTGTCAAATGCGGTGCCTGTGAATCCACCTGCCCCAACAAGGCAATTGTGGAGGAAGACAAGCAGTTTGCCATCGATTATCTCAAGTGTGTGCAGTGCGGCGCCTGCATCAGCATCTGTCCCAACCGGGCAATTGATGAAGTTTAAGACTGTAAACAAAATGCGCCTGTGACCCTATGGGTCACAGGCGCAAAACCCGGTGTATTGGCGCATACTGTCCCGCCTTGCCGCGCAAATCAGGGTCAGCCCATAGGTGTGGGCCAGGGCGATGGCCTGCCGTGTGGGGGCCGCCTTGCTGATGAGCACGGGAATGGCGGCGCGAATTGCCTTTTTTGCCATATCCGTGGGGATTCGGCCGCTGGAATACACCATGCACTCTGACAGGGGAATTCCGTTTCTGAGGGCATAGCCGATTGCCTTGTCCAAGGCGTTGTGCCGTCCAATGTCCTCGCAGGAAAAGAGGATTTCTCCATTCCGGGCCAGAAAGCAGCTGTGGGTTGCCCAGGTGGCAGCGTGCAGAGGCATCCCCTGGGCAAAGCAATCCGCCAGTTGAAAAATCCATTCTGTTTTCCAGAAAATCGGTTTAACCGGCTGCAAAGGAGCCGATTCCGGGAGAATCGGGTTCCCCGGATTTTGGAGCGTGACGTCCGCGCGGCTGCCATCATCGGAAATCCGGAGCTGCCCCACATCCTCCATGCCATGAATGAGGTTTTCCGTCAGCAGTCTGCCCAATACCAGCTCCGGAAGAAATTGGGGTACACAGACCAGCTCCATTGCCTTGTGCCCGTTGAGGAACACCTCCATGGAATGCTCGTTTAAATAGGGCGCAACCCCATCCTGCCGGGTACCGTCCCGGAAAATCAGCCGGTGTTCCACAGGGGACAGATACGCAAACTCCACATCTTCTATGTTCATGGGTATCCACCTCTTTTGCTGTATTCTTTGGAGAACTCCTATTGATGAAACAGGAAAATGAAATGCTTATGAAAAAACCAGCGGCCATGCTGCTCCTTATGGGCGGCAAAAGCAGCCGCATGGGACAGGACAAGGCCCAGCTTCTGCTGGGCGGGCAGCCCTTCTGGAAGAGAATTGCCCAGGAGCTGTCCGCCTGCGGAAGGGTCTATCTATCGGTAAATCAGGCCCAGGATGGAAAAGCCCTGGAAGCCTACCCCATGATCCGGGACGTGGTTCCCGACTGTGGAGTGATGGGCGGTCTGTATTCTGCCTTTCAGGCCATTGAAGAAGACCTGCTTTTTGCCTGTGCCTGTGATATGCCCTTTGTGAATCGCCAGTTTGTCCAATGGATGCTGAATCGCTGGGAGGAAGAAGGGCAAAAGGGCCGCCAATGGGACGGCATCGTCGTCTGTGGAGACGACGGAAAAACCTACGTCACCGCCGCCCTTTACCACCGGCGCCTGCAGGGGAAGCTGGAAGAACAGGTGCGCCAAAGACGTCTGCGGATGCATACCTTTGTCCGGGAAGAAGCCAACATACTGCTCCTGCCCATGGGGGAGGTCACGTCCTTTTCCCGCTGCTTTCAAAACATCAACACCCCCGAAGACTACCGGCGGTGCCTTTGATGCCCAATCCCTGTGCCGCTGCACGGGCCGCCGCAGCTGTGGCCGTGAAACGCTACACATTGCTCCCAGTTATTCCTCTGCATACAGCTCCGTCTCCATCACACATTCCTTCTTGATGCGGCCCACCAGATAGTTAAGCCCTTCTATCACCCTGGGACGAATATCGCCGCCGATGAGAACGTACATAATGTCATCGCCCATTTGGAGCTGTCCTTCGTTGAGCCAGACTTTGATGTAGTAGATGCCTTCCAGTTTGTAAGTCTCGGCAATTACGGCGTCCACCTTTTCTTGGTCATAGGAAAAGAGCATACCGGTAACGGGCTTGGTATCTTCCGCACCGTCACGGACCTTTGCCCGGGCGCTTTGCCGGACGGTGCCGTTGTGAATCAGGTACATCCCGATTTTGGGCGCGGATGCGTGCGCCTTGGCCTCTTTCAGCCAGGCATCCATAGATGGAATGGGTTTGCGCATAATCATATACCTCCTTATCCCCCTGCGGATAAAAATCGAATCCAAAAACGATGGTGGATGGATGAAACCTCCGCTTCCGGGCCTTCTATCCGAAGCAGTGTTCGGGGAAGGGAAAACATACCTTTAGGGCCGGGGGCAGGTTCAGAAAGGGTGATTCGGCAGCTGCTGAGGCAATAGCCAGTCCCGTCTTTGGTCACATCCGGCTGGGATTCCCAAAAGCGGCGGGCGCGTTCTATGGATATGGCCCAGTTCTCTTCGATAATCATCTGCCATCCCTCCATGGCTTATTATAACGCAACTGTCAGGAAAAAGAAAGATGAAATACTATTGAAATTCTCCCCATGGTATGCTATCATGAAGTGGTACAAGAACAGCCCTTTCCATCCGGACAGGTGTGGGATAACAGCGTTTTGAAAAGTGGTGGACGAGCCTCTTTCCAAAAGCATAGGTTTTTGCGCGGTTACTGCGCCCTATTGCCGTTGGAAGTGGGTTCGTTTTTTATTCTTATTTTCTGGAGGAAAAGAACATGAAAAAGATTGTTTCTCTGCTTTTGGTTGCTGTCATGCTGCTGGGCCTGGTTGCCTGCGGCGCGGCAAAGCCTGCGGAAACCCAGGCTCCCGAAACCACTGCCGCTCCCGCTCCTGTGGAGACAGCCGCACCTGCTACCGAAGCACCCACCGAGGCCGCTCTGGTAGTCGATACCTGCATCCTGAAGGAAGCAGACGACAAGATGCTCAATACCTACACTGCCATCGCCGTGAACCCTGAGGCTCCTTTCACCGATGCTGACGGCAATGCCGTTTCCGACGTTGCTGTGAACACTGCCGGTGCCGACGCCCTGATTCAGTGGCTGCTGAGCCAGGAAGCTCTGGATATGGCCGGAGAATATGGTGTCGCGGAATATGGTGAGCACCTGTTCTATGTCAAGGACAATGCCCCCGTCTATGCCGGTGAGATTGCCCCCGCTACGGAGGAAACCAAGGTCATTCGCCTGTCCACCACCACCTCTGTCAACGACTCCGGTCTGCTGGGTTACCTGCTGCCCGTGTTTGAGTCCACCTACGGCTACACCGTGGAAGTCCAGTCTGCCGGTACCGGCAAAGCCATCAACGCCGCCAAGTTCGGCAATGCCGACCTGATTCTGGTGCACTCCAAGAGCCAGGAGGAGGCTTTTGTGGAGGAGGGCTTCGCCCGGGTTGTGGACGGCTTCGAGGCTGAGCGTATTTCCTTCCTCTACAACTACTTCGTCCTGTGCGGCCCCTCTGCTGACCCCGCCGGTGTCAAGGACAGCGCTTCCGTTCTGGATGCCTTCGCCGCCATTGCCGACGGCAAGTACACCTTCGTCTCCCGTGGCGACGGTTCCGGCACCCACACCAAGGAGCTGTCCCTGTGGCCCGAGGCCCTGGGCATCACCAAAGAAGCCGAGTCCTTCGCGGCTTACACCGACTGGTACGTTTCCGCCAACGCCGGCATGGGCGCGTGCCTGGTGATGGCTGAGGAGATGGGCGCTTACATCCTGACCGATAAGGCTACCTTCCTGACCTTTGTTGCCAACGACGGCGTGATGTAAGGATTGCTTTTCCGGGAAACGTGACGTAAAATGAATCCCGTGGGGATACCCCCACGGGATTTATCGTAATGGAGGTGATGGTATGGGCAGTGCGCTGCAAAAGGCAATCACGCTGATTTTGTCGGCAGATGCGGAGCTGTTGAACATCTTGTCTGTAACCGCCAGGATGAGCATCCAAAGCTCTTTGCTTGCCCTTTTGCTGGGGGTGCCCCTGGGAGTCTGGCTGGGCGCGCGCAAGTTCCCCGGCAGAAACGCCCTGGTGGTGCTGAATCGGACGCTGATGGGAATGCCACCGGTGGTCTGCGGACTTCTGTTTTATATGCTGTTTTCCGGGGTTGGCCCTCTGCGGCATATGAAGCTGCTGTTCACGGTAAAGATTATGGTCATGGCCCAGGTGGTGCTGATTACGCCCATCGTCGTTGGCAATATGGAGACCTATGTGGCGGGAATTGCCCCAGCCATCCGGGAAACAGCAAAAGGGCTGGGACTGAGCAGCTGTAAAACCTTCCTTCTGATGTGCGGAGAATGCGTCTACCAGATTTTTTCTGTTTACCTTCTGGCCTTTGCCCGCTCCATTGCGGAGGTGGGCGCGGTGTCCATGGTAGGCGGTGCCATTGCCTGGAAAACCAACGTCATGACCACGGCCATCATGCAGTATACCAACCGGGGCAGCTTCTCCCTGGGCATCGCCCTGGGCATGATTCTGCTGGCGGTGTCGCTGCTGGTGAACATCGTGATTTCCCTGCTGCAAAGGAGGCTGAGCCGATGAAACTTCCTGCCTTTTCCAAAACCTATGCGGATAGCACTGTCCTGGATTTTCCGGGTATGGAAGTAGAACCCGGACGGATTTATGCTATCATCGGCGCCAACGGCAGCGGCAAGTCCACCTTTGCCAAAATCCTGTCGGGGGTGCTCCCTGCTGACCGGAAGGTAGCGCTTCCCCAATCGGTGGGCTATCTGCCCCAGAAGCCTTACGCCTTCCGGATGAGCACCAGGAAAAACATCCTGTTGGGAGGCACGGACGCTTCCAGAGCCGATGCGCTGATGAAAGACCTCCGGCTGTGCCATCTGGAAAAGAAACGGGCAGACCGGCTTTCCGGCGGTGAAACCGCCCGGATGGCGCTGGCCCGGCTGATGATGGGGCAATATGATTTAGTGATTCTGGACGAGCCAACCGCCGCCATGGACATCGAGACCACCGCCGCCGCGGAAAGCCGGATTCTGGACTATACCAGAAGGAGCGGATGCGCCATGATTCTGGTGACCCATTCTCTCCAGCAGGCCCGCCGGGTGGCAGACGAGGCTCTGTTTTTCTACAAGGGAAGGCTTCTGGAATCCGGGCCTAAGGAACAGGTCCTCTATCAGCCTGCCCAGCCGGAGACCAGACGGTTCCTGGAATTCTATGGTCAATGACCGGACCATAGGCACGCAAAAAAGCCGACAGAGGTTGATTCCTCTGCCGGTTTTGTGTATAATTTAACAAAAGGGAGGGATGCGGATGAAATCCAAATATTCTGGCTATATGGGAAAGATTATGGAGGTGGACTTGACCACCGAAACGGTTCGGGAATACCCCTGGACCGACGAACAGCGGGCGCTTTATCTGGGCGGTAAAATCATGGCTGCCCGGATTCTGTGCGACCACCTGACCGGCAAGGAGACCGCCTTTTCCGAGGAAAACTGGGTGGTCATTGCCACCGGCCCTCTGACGGGCACCGGCGCTCCCAGCTCTGCCCGGTTTGATGTTTCTGCCCTGTCGCCGCAAACGGGCATTCTTGCCTCTTCCAACTGTGGCGGCAGCTTTGGCTTCCATCTGAAAAAGGCCGGATTCGATGCTCTGATTTTGAAAGGCAGATGCCGGGGCCACCGCTGGCTGGAAATCAAAGACGGGGAATTCCGGTTCCACGACGCGGATGATTTGTGGGGTATGAAAGTGGAGGAATGTCAGGAAGCGCTGGCAGCCATGGTGGGCACCAAACGATTCGGCAAGCTCTGCATCGGCCCTGCCGGAGAGAATCTGGTCAAGTATGCCGGCATTATCAGTGATGAGCGGGCTGCCGGTCGTACCGGCATGGGCGCGGTGCTGGGCTGGAAGAATCTGAAGGCCATCACCGCCAGCGGAACCCAAACCATCCCCGTACATAACCCGGAGAAGACCACCCAGTGGTGCAAAAAGTGGATTGGGTATCTGCAAAAGCATCCCCTGACCGGGCAGCAGCTGCCCCGGATGGGTACCGCGGGCCTGGTCAGTTCCATGCAGATGATTGGCATTCTGTCCACCAAAAACTATTCTCAGGGACAGTATGAAGATTTCGACAAGGTCAGCGGAGAGACCCTGGCGGAGGAATACAACATCACCAACAAGGGCTGTCTGACCTGTCCCATTCGCTGCGCCAGAACGGTCAGGGTTCAGGGAAAGGCCGTGAAAGGTCCGGAATTGGAGACCCTGGGACTGCTGGGAGGAAATATCTGCAACAACGATTTGCAAAAGATTCTGGACTGGAACTATGAGCTGGACCAACTGGGCCTGGACACCATCTCCACTGCCAACACCATCGCTTGGGCCATGGAAGCCAATGAAAAGGGACTGTGGGATAGTGGCTTGCGCTTTGGTCAGACCGATAATCTGTCTCAGATTTTTGAGGACATCGCCCACCGCCGGGGCATCGGAGACGAACTGGCGGAGGGCAGCAAACGCCTGTCCGAAAAGTACGGCGGCAAGGAATTTGCCATGCATTCCAAGGGCTTGGAGCTGGCAGCCTATGAGCCTCGCCGGGCCGTGGGTCAGGGCCTTGGCTATGCCGTTTCCAACCGGGGCGGCTGCCACCTGAACGGCGGCTATCTGGTGATTATGGAGGGCCTTGGCCTGCACATGGATTCCCAAACCCCCAAGGCAAAGGCAGATTTGACCATGACCTTCCAGGACTTGATGGAGACCATTTCCGCTTCCGGCCAGTGCCTGTTTACTTCCTATGCCTTTTTCCCGGGCTTCCTGCTGACCAAGCCCAACGGAATCATCACAAAAACCGTCAACCTTGCGGCACCCCACATCGGCTGGGCGGTGCGCCTGATTAACAAGTGCCCCAGAGTTGCTGCCATTCACCTGCCCATTTTCCAGCATACCAAAATGATTGAGCTGGCGGTGGGTATGAAGATGAACTTTGGCCGTTACCTGGAAATCGGCGAACGGGGCTATACCATGGAGCGCTACATCAATACCAAGTTCGGCGTCAGCGCCGCCAGCGATAAGCTGCCCAAACGGCTTACCGACGTACCCCAGGACCCTGACAATCCCAAGACCAAGGTGCCGCTGGAAACCATGAAGAAAACCTACTACCAGGCCCGGGGCTGGGATTCCAACGGCATCCCCACGGAGAAGACCTTGCGGCGGCTGAAAATCAAATGATTACCGTCCGGTTTTATGGCTTGCTCCGGCTGGATGCCGGGGTGCGGGAGATGACAGTGGCGGCATCCACTGTGGCGGAGCTGTTTGCGCAGATTTCCCGGCAAAATCCCCGCATTACCAAAAAAGATTTGGAAGGCTGCGTCCTTCTAATCAATGGTAAAGTTCGTAACAGAAGAGCAAAATTAGCAGATGGCGATGTGGTGCAGCTTATGCCGCCCGTCGCCGGTGGATAGGAGGAAATGTTATGGCAATGACCGATTCATTGGAAGTTTTATGGTGCAGAACCTTTCAGGCGGTTCTGAAAGTGGGCAATTATTTCATGGGTTACCGTATGCCCACCTATCTGGAAGGCCCGGGCAAAATCCGGGAATTGGGTGCGTTCCTGAAGGAAAAGAACATCAATGATGTTCTGGTGGTTACCGGCACCGGCATGGTGCGCCGGGGACAGGTGCAGCCTCTGCTGGATGGCTTTGAATCCGCCGGAATCCGCTATACCTTGCAGGCTTTTGACCATCCCGACCCCAGCAGCGACGATGTGGAACTGGGATTTAAGACCTATAAGGAAAACGGATGTAAGGCCTTGGTTGCCCTGGGCGGCGGCTCCCGAATCGACTGCGCCAAGGGCATTGCCGCAAAAGTGGTGCACCCGAAGAAAAAGGTTTCGCAGCTGCAGGGACTGCTGAAGGTACACTGGCCCATCCCGCCCTTTGTGGCCATTCCCACCACTGCCGGTGCCGGTTCGGAAACCACTGTGGCAGCCGTCATCACCGACTCGGCTACTCATCGCAAAGCCGCCATCAACGACCCCTTCCTGATTCCCAAGTACGCGGTGCTGGACCCGGAACTGACGGTGGGCCTGCCCCCTTACACCACGGCCACCACGGGCATGGATGCCCTGGCCCACGCGGTGGAAGCCTATACCAACCATACCTACAATACCAAGCTGGAAAACAGACTGGCAAAGGAAGCGGTCAAGCTGATTCATGACAACATCCTCGTTGCCTTTGAAGACGGCGCCAATCTGGAAGCCCGGCAGAATATGCAGCGGGGCGCGTTTTACGCGGGCCGTGCCTTCACCCGTGGCTGTGTGGGCTATGTCCATGCCGTGGGTCATACCCTGGGCGGACTTTACGGCGTTGCCCACGGCCTTGCCATGGCAGTTCTGCTGCCCCATGTCATGCGGGAATTTGGCGCTTCTGCCCACAAGCGTCTGGCGGAGCTGGCGGATGTGTGCGGAATTGGCGGCGAAAACG
>CAMFBN010000064.1 GCA_945948535.1 uncultured Clostridia bacterium | reverse complement strand
GCCCGGGAAGATAGGTAATGCCAACACAAAGCCCCGTTCGCAAGAACGGGGTTTTCGCTTATAAAGAAATAAAGAACAGGGACGATTTCTGCCTGTGACAGTCCATCGGACTGTCACGCCGGCAGCGACAATCCGTTGGCCTGCCCGGGAAGACAGGTAATGCCAACACAAAGCCCCGTTCGCAAGAACGGGGTTTTCGCTTATAAAGAAATAAAGAACAGGGACGATTTCTGCCTGTGACAGTCCATCGGACTGTCACGCCGGCAGCGACAATCCGTTGGCCTGCCCGGGAAGACAGGTAATGCCAACACAAAGACCCCGTTCGCGAGAACGGGGTCTTTGCTTATGAAAAACAGAGAACGGATTCCCTTTGCGGATATGACGGCGCTTCATTCGGATGATATAACGGGAGCGACGGGCAGGTGGTAACAAAAGAGGCGCGTTTGCCGGTGTGCAGCAGCGGCGTGAAAGGGGATGTATATGGGTTTCCAACCTCACATTCATATTCATGCGGATGATTACGGCATGATTTCTCAGAGCAACGAGCGAATTCGCTTTTGTTGGGAGCACGGCTGCATTGACGGTGTCAGTGTCATGGTGAACGGCAGGCAGGCTGCGATGATGGGGGAACATCCCGTGATTCCTGCGGCCCTTCATCTGAATCTTGTGGAAGGAAGACCGCTTACGGCCATGGAGAAGATTCCACTGCTGGTTAGGCCGGATGGCTTTTTCGCTCACTCGTTTTTTGGCCTCCTCCGGCTGTCTCTCTCCGGAAAACGAAAAGAACTGGAGCGGCAGCTCTATCTGGAGATTGACGCGCAGTTTTTGGCGTTTCAGCGGCTTTACCCGGCGCAGCGGGAGCTTTCCGTGGACAGCCACCAGCATACCCATATGATTCCGCTGGTCTTTCGCACGTTGCTTCAGGTTATCCGAGACCGGAATCTTCCGGTGGGTTATCTCCGGGTTCCGGCGGAACCTATTGGACCGTTTCTCTTGGAACCGACACTTTATTTTACATATCGCCCTGTTAATCTGCTGAAAAATGTGGTTTTAAATGTGCTTTGGTGCTTTAACCGCCGTGCTTTCCGGAAAACGGGAATTTCCACCTCGCTTTTCTGTGGGATTATTTTTTCCGGTGAGATGGATGAAGCACGGCTGACAAAGGTGTTTTCCCATTTCTGCCGGCTGGCCTGCCGGAAAGAGCAGGATATTGAATTCCTGTTTCATCCCGGCGCGATCCTGCCGGGGGAACCTTTCCTGGATCCTCAAAAAACCGGTTTCTGCGATTTTTACCGGTCCCCGGGGCGGCAAACGGATGCGAAGACGGTGTGCTCCGACACATGGTGCCGCCTGATTGGCAAGTCTGCCGAATTTTCCGCAGAGGGGTAACGCCGGTCAGGGAAGCGGAGCGCCCTGTTTCTGTTCTTCGTTTGCCCGGTATCCCTGTTTCGAACTTTGTAATAACGCCCCGGTATTCGGTAGGAACGCCGGGGCGTGCCTTTTCGGGGAGAGCACCTGCCTGTGTGGGGGTGTGCCGGGTGGGTATGCCGCATACTTTTACAAGGATTTTTCTCTTGCCGCCTTTTGAACTTTACAAAAGATTGGTAGAATCACTTCGGAACCAAAAACCAATCTGAATGCAAAAGGAGAAAAACATGAGAATGAAGAGAATGATCTGCGGCCTGCTGTGCCTGATTCTGGCGCTGTCCATGGCCGCCTGCGGCAGTACACCCGCCGCTGTCACCGAAGCTGTCAATACGCCCGAAACTGTCGCAGCTCCCCCGGTTGCCGAGCCCGCTGCTCAGACCGTCAGTGCGCCCAAGTATGTGTTCCTGTTCATTGGCGACGGCATGAGCTATCCCCAGTTCCAGGCAGCTGCCGACTATCTGGGTGCTATCGCCGATGAGGACTACGAAAAGGCTCTGCCCAGCACCAAGTATGACACCCGGGAGGGCGCTGTGCTGGATGGCCCTGTGGCGCTGAGCTTTATGAACTTCCCGGTTGCCGGTTCTGCCGTGACCTACGACTCCTGCTCCTTCGCCCCGGACTCTGCTTCCACCGCCACCTCTATCGCCACCGGCAAAAAGACCTACTCCGGCATGATTAACGTGGACGAAAGCGGCGCCACCCCCTACGAGACCATTGCGGAGAAGCTCCATGCCCAGAAGGGCTGGAAGGTAGGCGTCATCAGCTCCGTCAACCTGAACCACGCCACCCCTGCCGCCTTCTATGCCCATCAGGCCAGCCGGAACAACTACTATGAAATTGGCGAGGAGCTGGTAAACTCCGGCTTTGAGTATTTCGCCGGCGGCGGTCTGAAGAAGGTCACTGGCAACGACAAGGATAAGACCAGCCTGTACGACTTGGCGGAGGCCGCGGGTTACAAGGTCACCTACACCCAGGCGGACGCGGAGGCCGTCACCGCCGCTGACAAGAAGGTCATTCTGATTGACGAGCATCTGGCAGACTCCGATGCCATGGACTACGATATGGATCGAAAGTCTGGCGAATGGGCGCTGTCCGATTATGTGGCCAAGGGCATTGAGGTTCTGGACAACGACACCGGCTTCTTCATGATGTGCGAGGGCGGCAAGATCGACTGGGCCTGCCACGCCAACGATGCCGGTGCCACCGTCACCGATACCCTTGCCATGGCAGATGCCGTACAGGTAGCCGTGGATTTCGCCAAGGAGCACCCCGCCGAAACCCTGATTCTGGTTACCGGCGACCATGAGACCGGCGGTCTGACCATCGGCTTTGCCGGTACGGACTACGACACCTATCTGGATACTCTTTCCAATCAGACCATCTCCTACGCCCAGTTCGACGAACAGTATGTGAAGGTCTACAAGGAAAACGGCACCTCCTTCGAGGACGCCATGAAGGATGTGGAGGCCCTGTTCGGCCTGAAGCTCACCGGCGAGGAAAATGACCGGCTGGTGCTGACCGAGTATGAAGTTCAGCGCCTGCGCACGGCCTACGACCTGGCCATGAGCGACTACAATACTGCCGACTATACCCAGGAGCAGTATGTGCTCTACGGCGGCTACAACCCCTTCTCCGTCACGGTCACGCACATTCTGAACAACAAGGCCGGTGTGGATTTCACCAGCTACTCCCACACGGGACTGCCCGTTGCGGTCTTTGCCGACGGTGTCGGCGCGGAGGAGTTTGGCGGCTATTACGATAATACCGACATCTACAACAAGCTGGCGAACCTGCTGGAAGTTAAGTAATCGATGCACCGAAATGGTACAGGGGGCGTTTCCAACGCTCCCTGTATTGTGCGTATGGAGAGGAAAGGAACATGCTGCAAAAATGGAAAACAAGCAAAACCCTTGGGCCGGTGGTGCTGTGGCTGATTCTGCTGGCGGTGCTGTTGGCGCTGCCCACGGGGTTTGAGAGCGCCCTGTCCTACAAAAACGCCGACCGGGTGGACGCGCTGGTGCTGTCCACGGATGAAAGCGACATCGTGGATACCGGGCTGGTACGCAGCGGGGAGCAGCGGTGTCAGGTGCGGATTCTGGCGGGGCAGTTCAAGGGTACAGAGTGCTCAGCTGTCAACCGACTCAACGGTTCCCTGGCGGAGGACAAGCTCTTCTCCCCGGGAGACCGGGCTTTTGTGGTGGTCAGCCATTCCGGCGGGGAAATCACCACGGTGTATATGATCGACCACTTCCGGCTGGACAAGGAAGCGATTCTTACGGGGCTGTTTCTGCTGCTGCTTTGGCTGTTCGCACGGGGCACCGGTGTGCGGGCGATTCTGTCCTTTGTGGACACGGTACTGCTATTGTGGAAGGTGCTGATTCCAAGCCTGCTGAAGGGTTGGAACCCCATCTGGGTGTCCATGGGTCTGGTGCTGCTGCTGACCGTGCTGGTGCTGAGCCTGATCTACGGCTGGGATAGGCGGTGTCTTGCCGCGACCTTGGGTGCTGCGCTGGGCATTCTGGTAACGGCGGTGCTGGGATACCTGTTTACGGATTTGTTCCAGATTCACGGGGCGGTGATGGAATCCAGCGAAAGCCTGCTGTACGCCGGGTATCAGCACCTGAATCTGACGAAAATTTTCGTGGCTTCCATTTTCCTCGGCTCCTCCGGCGCGGTGATGGATCTGTCCGTGGATATCTGCTCCGCTGTATATGAGGTGGTGGAGAAGAAACCGGATATCCGGGCGAGAGAAGCCATCGCCTCCGGCTTTGCCGTGGGACGGGCCGCCTGCGGCTCCACCACCACAACTCTGCTGCTGGCCTACTCCGGCAGCTATATCGCCCTGCTGATGGTGTTCATGGCCCAGGGCACCCCGGTGGCGCTGATGCTCAACTACAAATATGTGGCAGCGGAAATTGTCCACACCATCGTCGGCTCCTTTGGCCTTGTCACGGTAGCGCCCCTGACTGCCATTACCAGCGGCCTTTTGCTGACCGGACGGAACAGCAGGTAAAGGCCGGGGAAGCGAGCCTGCCGGACGGTTGCGTCCTCGGGCAATACAACTTTCCCTGCTCGGTGCAAGTATCGTTGGATTGTTTTTCAAAGATACCTTATACTGACTACCGAAAAAGCAAATCGGTCAACTCCTTTCGGAGCTGACCGATTGTTTTTCCTCCGTGAATGCCGCAGCACGCCCTGGAAAGCTGAATCAAGGCATGATTGCCGCAGGTAATCCTATATAGAATTCTGAACCGGGAATTACGCTTTCATCCCGTCGATTTCCTTGGCAATCAGGCAGCTGCCCTGATAGACGCAGCTGCCGTAGCAGCAGTCCACCTCGGCAATCTCGCCGTTTTCTGTCACGACCTCCACCATTCGCGATGCGTCCAGCTGGCGGCAGTAGCCGGAAATGAACTTCTCTTCCTCCATATCATTCATCCTCCGTGATGCAGTAGCCTCTGGGGCCGAGGGTCAGCCAGTCCGGGGCCACGATTTGCAGGTTGAAGCCTGCGATCAGCTTTCCGGCGGGAATCTCCCAGGGGTCGGCGTCCCGGTTGCAGTAGACCCGGTAGGTTTTTCCCCCATAGCTGCGGGTGAAGCCCACGTGCCGGTCGCCCGCCTGGAAGAAGCGGATATCGCCGTAGCGGAAGGCCGGGTGCTCCTTCCGCAGACGGCCCAAACGCTGGAAGTGGCTCAGAAAATCCGTATTCTCCCGGCCCCAGGGATAGGGGCGGCGGTTGAAGGGATCCTTGCCGCCCTCCATGCCTGCCTCGTCGCCGTAGTACAGGCTGGGGCTGCCGGGCAGGGTGTATTGCAGGAAGGAGGCCATGAGCAGCCGGTCGTAGGCAATGTCGTACTGATGCCGGCTAAGGTGCCGCTTGGACATTTCCTCCCGGGTGCCGTTAAAATCGTCCACCAGCGCGGTGAGAATCCGGGGGGTGTCGTGGGTGCCCAGCAGGTTCATGTTGCAAGCAACCACCTCCGCCGGGTAGTTCTCCACAATGGACATGACCGTTTCCTTCAGCCTCTGCCCACCGTCCCGGCCCCGAACGTAGTCAATGATGGCGGTGCGGAAGGGGTAGTTCATGACGCTGTCCAGCTCTCCGGCGGTGAAGTAGCTGCGCCGCCGTCCGTAGGCGACCTTGGTGGAGGCGTCCTCCCACACCTCGCCCAGCAGCAGGGCGTCGGGCTTGACGTCCTTGACGCGCCGCCGCAGCAGTTGGATAAACTCATCGGGCAGCTCATCGGCTACGTCCAGCCGGAAGCCGTCGGCTCCCAACTTCAGCCAGTGAGCCACCACGCTGTCCTCGCCGGTGATGATATAGTCGAGGAAAGCCGGGTCCATTTTGTTCACCGTGGGCAGGGTGTCAAAATTCCACCAGGAATTGTAGGAATCGGGCCAGTTGTAGAAGGTGTACCAGCTGTAGTAGGGGGACTCCTTGGAATTGTAGGCCCCCACGCTGTCAAACTGGCCCTCCCGGTTGAAATAGGGGCTGTTGGAGCCGGTGTGGGAGTACACGCCGTCCAAAATCACCCGGATGCCCCGGCTGTGAGCCTGACGGCACAGCTCAGCAAAGTCCTCCTCGGTGCCCAGCATAGGGTCAGGCGTCTTGTAGTCGCCGGTGTCGTAGCGGTGGCTGGAGAAGCTCTTGGAAATGGGATTCAGATAGATGAGACCCACCCCAAGGCCCGCAATATAGTTCATTTTTTCGATGATTCCCCGGAAATTGCCGCCGAAAAAGTCGTTGTTCAGCACCTTCCCGTCTTCTGTGGGCTTCCACTCCACGTCCTCGTTCCAGCTTTTGTGGACGGTATAGGGGGTCAGCTTGCCGGTGAGGTTGCAGTCGCCGGACTTATGAAAGCGGTCGGGGAAGATCTGATAGATGGTTGCGCCCCTGGCCCAGTCCGGGGTGTGAAAGTCCGCCGGCACACAGCTGACCTGCCACAGATCACCGGCCTCCATGTTGGTATCGTCGCCCTGCTTGAACAGCCGGAAGCCGCCGTCGGGATGATTGATATAGAAATAGTAGAAGTACAAGCCGGTGCAGGGAATGGAAAATTCGCCGCTCCAGACCTCATAGGCACCCTTAACGGCCTGTTTTGCAAGGCAAACGTCCTGTGCGCCGGTTTTGCCGTCCTCGTATTTGAGCAGCAGTGTCACCGCCGTGGTCCGGACAGCGCAGGGAATGTGGATATGCACGGTGCACACCTGACCAGGGGTCAGGGTGCCGAAGGGGGTCTTATATTGGGAAAGCTTGCTGTCGTATAAAATTCTCATAACAGTCTCCTTAGCTGACACATTACGGCGAATATTATAGCCTATTTTCCGGAAAAAGAAAAGAGGGAGTTTCCTTTTTTGCTATTTTCAGAAAACAGCACTTGACAAACAGGGATTGCTCAGGTATACTAAGCGGGTAATCTCATGGACGATTAGCTCAGCTGGCTAGAGCATCCGCTTGACGTGCGGAAGGTCATAGGTTCGAGTCCTATATCGTCCACCAAAAAGAGAAGCGCGCCCGCTGGGCGTGCTTCTCTTTTTGCTAGGCATAGGACTCGAACCAGTCTAAATGCGACACGCCGGTGGCGTGTCGCTGGGCGGCGGCTGGACGACGCCCACTCCATACTGTAATCGAGTCCTATATCGTCCACCATGCAGGAAAAATCCGAACCTGTTCCCCATCGGGAGTGCGTTCGGATTTCTTGCTTTTATCAAAGACGTTATACACTGAGTTCAGCCCCCCGGTTTTGCCTTGTGCAGAACCGGGGGCTTTGTACATTCGATGAAACATTCCTCTTTCGGAACAATCATAGCATCAGCCGAAAGGAGGATTGCATAGATCCTTTGATTAGCAGCCTGTGATATTTCAGCGCAAAAAACCCCAGGACTTCATCTCCTTACAGAGTATTATGTGCTTGTGCAATACTGTAGGGATAGTGGAGAGAAACACGCGGGGTGGCTGTTTGTTCTGCGCAAAAGAGGGCGATGCTATGAAGACGAAAGCCGGGGTTGAATATCCGTATACCTCCCGGTCACGGTCGGTTCGCTTCCCCTTCATACATCGTGGTCAGCAGCACCAGCGGTGAGGTCAGCACCATGGGATAGGCGTAGCGGAACTCAGCGAACACCGGCGTTCCCAGCCACAGCCCCACCGTCAGCACCAGCGCGGGCACCGAGATCAGCCATTGCTTCCGCTTTTGCAGGCAGCAGATCAGGCAGCAGGCGACCAGAATCCACACCCGCAGGCCGATGCTGTACAGCATCTGGAGCGCCGCGGGCTTTTCCGCGAACCGGAACCAGGCCGCGTACAGCCGGGCAATGGGATTCGTACCGGCGGTGGGGACGATGCCCACATTGTTTTCCTCCGCCTCCAGCGTGTAAATCCAGTAGAAATAGCCGCCGTTCCAGTAGCCCCGGGTCTCATCGATCCAGGCCTTCAGATAATCGCCGGGATAGCAAAGGCCCAGAGAAAGGTAGAGCTTCCCGTACTGTCCCGCGTTCTGCCGGATAAAGTCCACCCGATCGTATCGGAAGGCTTCGTACTTGACGGGGTCCACAGTCTGGGGGTCGTACACCTCCCCCAGCTTGTCCATGAGGAAAATCTCCGACAGCAGCGCCTGCTGTTCCTCCGTCAGAGCCCGGTTGTTGGCAGCCACCCGGGCAATCTGCTGCATGGGCACGGCGAAGGCCTCCACCGGGTCGGTGCCCGGCACCTGCAAAACGGACAGCACCGGGCCAATCATCACCCAGGAAAGTGCCAGTACCGCCAGCAGCACCACGGTCAGCTGTTTCCACTCTTTTCGCAAAACGATCGCCAGCAGCACCGCCGCAATGAGCAGCGCGTACCAGCCGTTGGTGCGCATCAGCGCCAATCCCAGCGCCCCCACCGTAAAGGCGGCATAGTCCCATTTCCGGGCCTTTCCCACATTTTTCAGCAGCCGGTAAAAGGCAGCAGCCAGCAGCAGCGCCGAGGCCCCGAAGGGCACATCTTTCCACAGAGTAATGCTGTAGACAATATTGTAGGGGAGCAGTGCGTAGACGAAAAACACCAGCCCCAGCCCCCACTTTGGCACGCCGATCTGGTACAGGGTCATGAACGCGTACCCGAACACCGCTGCCAGCAGCAGAATCTGGAAGCTGTGGAACAGGGCCACGCCGAAATTGATGTCTCCGGTGAGGGCCATGCCCAGCTTCACGAGCAGCCCCACCAGCCGGGTGTGGTAATAGGGCATGGTGTTGTCATAGTGCCCGTAGAGCAGCTGGCCGATGGTGGTGTAGGAATCCCGGGTCAGGATGCCGGGATAGCGGGCAAACACCAGATACCCCAGATCAATCACCGCCACAGCGGCAAACACACCCCAAAACGCCCACTTTGTATGCGTCCGCTCCCGGGTTTCACCCCGCAGCGGCAGTCTTCTCAGCATACACCGGAGAATCTGGTACCCCACGCAGAAGCCGCCCAGCAGGTCCATGACGAAATTCAGCCGGTTCTGCATGGAAGCCGGTTCGTAGATTTCGTGGTTGCCCAGTGTCGCGGCGAGGGAGAACAGCCCCGCGAATACCCACAGGGCCGGGTGGTTCTTTCCGCCCTTCCGGTTGTCCAACAGGCACAGCAGCGCCGCCGCGCCGCACAGAAGGTACACGCTGTAATAGGTGTCCGTTCCGGCGAGGGCGGACAGGTCGGTGAGCCAGACGTAAATGAGCAGCGCCTGCACCGCCATGGCTGCCGCCGGATTCCACTTTTTCCGTATCATTTTTTCACCTATTTCCCGTGAATTACCAGCAGAACACAGCCAAAATACCGCTGATTCCGCAAAAATGCGTCAATGCTTGTCCCCCAGCTGTCCGGCCCCCGGGAATCCCGAAAGGTGTTGTAGCCCACAAAGCCAGACTGTGTGGGTTCCACCGCTACAAAATGGGCCCCGGCTCTTCCCTTTTTCGCCCAGTGGTAGAACACAATGCAGGCGTCGGCGGCTTTGGCTTCCTCGTCGAACCGTTTCCGGTCGAACACCAGCTTACAGGGAAAGCCCCATTTTTCAAAGCACCGCTGGGGCCCCCAGAAGGAGGTGCCGAAATTGCCGTGAATCAGCGGCAGCTGCCACTCAAAATAACGAATCAGCGCGTCAATGTCCGTGGTACAGCCCAGCAGCTTCAGAGCATTGTAGGTGGCAATCCAGCCGCAGCCCACCTCCGCTGAGGAACGCAGGCCATAGCGGTGGACTTCCTTCGGAATGTCGTGCTGATTGCAGATCATGCCTTAGCTTCCAGCGGGTGGGCGGCAATGTATTCATCCAGCAGCTCCGCCGCGCAGACCACCATCCGGGTGCAGGGACGGTTTTTGTAAAATTCCGCCGTTCGGGGCGTGGGGCTGGGGGTGGAGGGAGGATTTTTCAGGATCTCCCGGCAGATAATGCTGCCGTTGCGCTCCCGGAATTTCCCGGCAAGCTCCTGCACCAGCGCGTAGTGGGCCTTCTTGGCCCGGTCCTTCTCGCCGGGGTCATCGTAGCCGTAAAGGACGCCCAGCACCATCAGCATTCCGCTGACCGCGCCGCAGACCTCCCGCATCCGGCCCATGCCGCCGCCAAAGGAGGAAGAGAGCTTTGCCGCCAGCTCCGGCTCCATGCCGGTGACATCGCAGAAGGCTACCGCCACCGCCTGAGCGCAGTTGCTCCCGTTTACAAACAATTCCGCCGCTTTTTCTCTGTGATCCATGGTTATTCTCCTTCCAAATGTACCGGCACACTGCCGCTGATTTCCATCGTATCCTCGCTGACGTGGCAGGCTACCGCCAAGATCTGCACGCCCTGTCCCGCCGCTTCCCGCAGCGCCGCTCCGAAATTCGGGTCGGTGCGGACGTTGGGATGCAGGTATTTCACGTCCTCCATCTGAATGACGAACAGCACATAGGCCCCGTAGCCCTGCCGGGCGGCCTCCGCCAGTCCCCGCAGATGCTTGGCCCCCCGCTCCGTGGGAGCGTCCGGGAAGGCGCAGACGCCATTTTCCTCCAGCGTCACGCCCTTGACCTCCAGAAAGCAGGGCTTTCCATGGCGCGTGAAGGAAAAGTCGAACCGGGAGTCCCCGTGCACCGTCTCCGGGCGCAGATTTTCGATTATCCCCAGCCCACCGCCTTCCAGCCATTCCCGGGCGGCAATATTGGGGGCCTGCGAGTCCATATTGATCAGCCTGTCGCCCTTTTTTACGGCAATCAGGTCATATTGTGTCTTCCTCGCCGGATTGTCGGAACGCTGGCACCAGACCGGCGCCCCGGGCACCAGCAGTTCCCGGCACCGCCCGGTATTTTTCACATGAACCACCTGCGCCTGCCCACCGATTTCCACATGGGCGATAAAGCGGTTTGGGCGGCTCAGGAAGGTTCCGGGAACCATATTGGCATAGCGCATGGCCGCACCCCCTTCTTTTAAGTTAGAATACCAGAAATCCGGCGGAAATCAAGGGCAGATGTTAAAAAATTGTTGTTGACTTTTTTGAAAAATGTGGTATAATACACCCTGTTCCGACATGGAGGCATAGCTCAGCTGGTTAGAGCGCATGCTTCACACGCATGAGGTCACAGGTTCGAGTCCTGTTGTCTCCACCATACGGCATATAGAGGATTTGTGTAACGGTAGCACACCGGACTCTGACTCCGTTTGCGGGGGTTCGAATCCCTCATCCTCTGCCAAAAAATGCAGATACCCCTTTAGGGGTATCTGCATTTTTTCGTATCGGAGGGATTCGAACCCATCTAAATGCAACTGCCCGGTGGACAGTTGCTCGTCACCGGCTCGACGGTGACGACACCTTAATTTAGTCGAATCCCTCATCCTGTTTCCCCAGAAGTCAGACCGCATGCCTGCACCCCCATTTTTAAGAAAGGCAGTAGGTCTGGTGGTAATGGGAAAACACAACAAAAAACCGAAAGCCCTAGAGCTTTCAGGGTTTTGGTGACCCGCTGGAGATTCGTTGCCGCTGTGCGATGCACAGCGTAAGGAGTGACTGGTGTCGAGCCACCAGTCAGGGCAGTCCACTGGACTGTCCCATTTGATTTTTCGAATCTCCAACGACAAAAGACCAGATACCCAAATGGGCATCTGGTCTTTTGGTGATCCGCCGGAGATTCGAACTCCGGACCCACTGCTTAAAAGGCAGTTGCTCTGCCGACTGAGCTAGCGGATCATATTTGGCTGGGATGGCCGGATTCGAACCGACGAATGTCAGAGTCAAAGTCTGATGCCTTACCGCTTGGCGACATCCCAATGTTGGAGCGTCATCCTTTGAACGGACACACGGGGGATTATATCATGAACGAAGAAAATTTGCAATCCTTTTTTTCTGAAAGAGGGTATTTTTTCGGGAGAGGAAGTATTTCCCCTCCCGAAATCGGAAATCACAGTCTGCAGTAAGCCGCGGCGGTCCGGGCAGCCAGACGGGCGTTGTTGAACACCAGCTGAATGTTGGAGGCCAGACTGTCGCCGCCGGTCAGTTCCGCCACCCGGGCCAGCAGGAAGGGGGTGGTCTTCTTGCCGTGGATGCCCTGTGCGTTACACTCGGCAATGGCCTGGTCAATGGCGGCGTTGATGGTGCTAAGCGGCATGGCGTATTCCTCGGGGATGGGGTTGGTCACCAGCATACCGCCCTTCAGGCCCATGTCGTGGCTGGCCTTGAAGGCGGCAGCCAGTTCTTCGGGACTGTCCATCCGGTAGTCCACGCCGAAACCGGACTGGCGGGTGTAGAAGGCGGGCAGTTCATTGGTGCCGTAGCCGATGACGGGAACGCCCTTGGTTTCCAGATACTCCAGCGTCAGGCCAAGATCCAGAATGGACTTGGCGCCCGCGCAGACCACCATGACGGGAGTCTGGGCCAGCTCTTCCAGATCGGCGGAGATATCCATGGTGGTCTCGGCGCCCCGGTGCACGCCCCCGATGCCGCCGGTGGCGAAAATCTTGATGCCTGCCATGTGGGCGATCATCATGGTGGTGGTGACGGTGGTGGCGCCGTCCTCACCCCGGGCGCACAGAACGGCGATGTCCCGGCGGGAGGCCTTGGCAATGGCCTGTCCCTTCTTGCCGAAGTACTCGATTTCCTCGGCAGTCAGACCGGCCTTCAGGCGGCCGCCGATGATGGCGATGGTGGCGGGTACCGCGCCGTTTTCCCGGATGATCTTCTCCACGTTCAGAGCAGTCTGCACGTTCTGGGGGTAGGGCATACCGTGGGAAATGATGGTGGATTCCAGCGCCACAACGGGCTTGCCCGCGGCGATGGCGGCGGCGACTTCGGGGTTAACGTCCAGATACTTGTTCATGTTCATAGGTGTCATTCCTTTTCTTTCGTTCGTTTGGAGTGTGAAGTTTGAAGTGAGGAGCGTCAGGCGTTCATACGTTTTTTTAACGCCAACGCGGACATTTGCAGATTGATGGTTTCGGCGGATTCCATGGCGATGGAACCGGCGGCAAGACCGGCTCTGGCGGTGGTTTCCAGATCGCTGCCTTCTAAGTATGCCCAGACCAGCGCTGCCATAAAAGCATCCCCGCAGCCGGTGGTGTTCACCATCTGACCGGGAATATTGGGAAGCCACAGCTTCTGCGCCCCCATGGCGGCGTACACGCCCTCCGCGCCGAGGGAGATGAACATCCGGTGCACGCCGAGAGCGGTGAGGGCGTCGGCAGCCTTTTCCACATCCTCCCGGCTTTTGATCTGCACCCCGGACAGCAGCTCTGCTTCCAACCGGTTGGGCTTCAGGGTGTGGATGCGGTGCAGGATGGGACGGAGCTTCTCCGCTTTGGCGGTGGAAACCGGGTCAACAAACAGGGGAACGGTGACATTTTCCGCCAGATATTGCAGAGTCTCGGCGGGAATGTTGGTGTCTGCCACGATGACCTGGGCGTTTTGCAGAATGGTCAGATTCGACGCCAGATAGGCTGGGGTGATTTTCTCGCAGATGGACATATCCGACACCGCCAGCGCCATTTCTCCCGCTGGGTCCGCCAGGTACAGGTAGGTGGAGGTGGTGCCGCCGGAGATGTGCAGGGCGTGACTCAGGTCGATGCCCAGCTCCGAGCAGGAGGCGGCGACCCGCTGCCCGTGAAGATCGTCGCCGTAGGCCGTCAGCAGCCGAACGTCCAGCCCCAGCAGGCTCATATTGTGGGCAATGTTCCGGCCAACGCCCCCCAAACTGACGCTGACCTGACCGGGGTTGGAATCCGCCTCCACCAGCGGGGCGAAGGCCCGGCCGCCGATGTCCACGTTGACGCCGCCCACCACCACGGCATAGCTGCCGCTGCGCAGGACGTAGCCCTTTCCGGCGATGTAGCCCTTTTTCATCAGGTTGGAGATGTGGACCGCGGCGGAGGAACGGGTAATGCCCAGCCTGTCGGCGATTCCCTGCTGGGAGATCATGGGGTCTGACTCAATGAGCTGCAAAATCTGCCGCTCCCGTTGCGTCATGGCGCTCCCTCCTTGTA
>CAMFBN010000063.1 GCA_945948535.1 uncultured Clostridia bacterium | reverse complement strand
CGTGGGCATCCCAGAACTGGTTGTATTTCACGTCCGCCGTGACGAAGGTGTCGCACCCGGCGTTCACCGCGTCCTGTAGCTCCGAAGCGCAGGCCCCGCCGCCCACCGCCACCCGATGCACCGCTCTGCCGCCGTCCACATAGCGAAGACCATCGCAGTGGAGGGCGGCTTTCACATGGGGAAGAAAGTCGGAAAGAGGCTGGTTTTCCACGATACCCTGCCGCAGCAGGCCCCAAGGCCTGCCCAGCTCATCCACGCCGGAGGGGGCGATGACCTGGATTTCCCGCAGTCCCAGTGTACTGGCAAGGCAGTCGTTGACCCCGCCGGGGGCGCAGTCAAGATTGGTGTGGGCGTTGATGGCGCTGATGCCTTCGGCACACAGCAGCTGCACCGCCCGACCGACGGCGGTGTCGTCCGTTACGGATTTCAAAGGCTGGAAGATCAGGGGGTGGTGAGTGACGATCAGTTCCGCGCCCCACCGGGCCGCTTCCCGGCAGACATCCTCAAAGGGGTCGAGGGCAACCAGAACTTTCGTCACCGGGCGGCTTTTGCCGCCGCACAGCAGCCCTGCGTTGTCCCAGTCCATTTTCATAGCGCGGGGAGCCAGCGTCTCCACATAAGATAAAACATCGCCTACAGTCGTCATTTCATTGTCTCCTCCAGTGCTTCCAGTTCTTTGAGTGCCTGCCGGTTCTCGTCATCCGGACGGTGCCGGGCAGCTAGATGAAGTCCGTCCACCACCCAGCGGTAGTAGCGGGCCGTTTCATCGGTTGGATTTTTCAGCAGGGCAGGGGGGAAGTACCGCTGCCCCACCGTCAGCTTCGGTGCTTCCGGCTGCCACAGTACCTCCATTACGGTGTACAGGAACCGCCCATCCCGAAGAACGGTTTCCTCGGAAATTGCCCAGCCGGTTTCACTTAAGTACCGCCGTAAGGTTGGCGCCTTGCTCTGACACTGCAAAATCAGGCGGTAGCCGCCGCCTTGCAGCCACGGGGCTGCGGAGAGAATGGATACCATGGTGTCCCCGCCCATGCCGGCGCAGACCAGCGTGTCAAAATCCCGGGGCAGGTTCTGCACCCCGTCGGAGAGAAAAAAGTCAATATGTTCCGTCACACCGTAGCTTGCCGCGTTCCGTTTTGCGCTGCTCAGGGGGCCTTGGCGCACATCGGCTGCATAGACATGGCTGGCAATGCCGGTTAGCAGCAGATGAATGCTCAAATAGCCGTGGTCGCAGCCCACGTCTGCCACCCGGTCGCCGGGATGGACGAAGCGGCAGCAGGCTGCCAGACGGTCAGAAAGAGGGAGCTTCATGGTGTGTCCTCCGAAAAAAGCAGGAGCGGACACGCCGCTCCTGCAAAATACATGATACTCAGGCGTTCTTTTCCGCCTCGGAAGCCTCGTAAGCCTCCAGGAAGTGGTTCAGCTGGGCCAGGAAGGGCTCGCAGTCCACGCCGTGAACCATGCAGGCTTCCTCCACAGTCTCTCCCCGGGAAGAGGGGCAGCCCAGGCAGTGCATACCGATGGCGAAGAACAGGGGTGCGGCCTGAGGCGCGATGTCCAGAATGTCACCAATGATGGTGGATTTTTCAATTTTAACAGCCATGAAAATGACCTCCCATTTATTTCTGGACATATTATAACCGGATAGTTTGAAAAAAACAAGAGGAAAAACGGAACTTACTGTCATTTCTTCGGCAGATTTCCCGTGGCGGGGTTGTCGAGAAGCTGCCCGTCCTCGGAAAACCGGGAGCCGTGGCAGGGGCAGTCCCAGCTGTGCTCCTGGCTGTTCCACTTCAGGGCACAGCCCAGGTGGGGGCAGCGTTTCCGGGTGGGGGTCAAAAGATGGACGGTGGCTTCCAGCGCGTTGACGCCCAGCTGACGGTGCAGGATGCTACGGGAGGGGGAGAAAAGGACGGAATAGGGGTTTTCCTTCCCGCAAATCTGATCGGTCAGAATCCGGGCCGCCGCCATGGAGGTGGTCATGCCCCACTTGTTGAAGCCTGTGGCAACGTAGAGATTGGGCGTGGACGCGCTGTACTGCCCGATATAAGGCATCCCGTCCAGACTCATGCAGTCCTGTGTGGCCCAGCGGCTGACGATTTTTGCTTCGGGGTAATGGGCCTGCACAAAGGCCTCCAGTTCTGCCCAGCCGCCGCCGGGTTTGCCGGTGCGGTGCCCGCCGCCGCCCAGCAGCAGTTTCCCGTCCCAGCTGCGCAACGACAGCCCGTTTTCCCGGGCGTCCAGATACATTCCATCGGGAATGGGGACGTTTTCCAGCGCAAGCACATAGGAGCGCTGCTGATACAGCTTGAGAAAGTAGCTTCCGTGCTTGTTCAGGAAGGGGAAATGGGTTGCGGCAATCACGGCATTGGCGTGAATTCTGCCATGTGCTGTGACGGCTTCCGTTTTGCTCAGGGATTGGACGGGGGTATTTTCGAAAATTGTCAAATCCCTGACAATGCCGCTTAAGAATTTCAGCGGGTGGAACTGGGCCTGATGGGGGAACCGGACGCCGCCGACAGTGGGGAAGGGCAGGGAAAGCCCGCCTACCAGCTCCGCCGGATAGTTCAGCCGGGACAGGACGGCGAGTTCGTCCTCCAGATTTTGACCCCCCCGCCGGGAATAGACGGTGTGGTTCTGCTCCTCATAATCGCAGGGAATGTCCGCGCACAGCGCCCTGTATTCAGACAGGGCTTCCTCATTTGCCCGCAGATATAACCCTGCGGCTTCCAGTCCAAACTGCTTTTCAAGTCTGCTGTAAATGAGACCATGCTGGCTGGTGAGCTTTGCGGTGGTGTTTTGGGTAACGCCGGAAGCAATCCGTTTTCTCTCCGCAACGATGCAGTCCACTCCCGCCTTCTTCAATTGGTAAGCGCACAAAAGCCCCGCCATGCCGCCGCCGATGACCAGCACGTCTGTGGATATGTCCCCCTTCAGCTGGGGATACTGGGGAAGCCGGGCAGATTCCCGCCAGATGGATTCCATACAATCAGCTCCTTTTTGCATAGTATGGGTCGATTCGTTGCCAATATGCGGCCCGGGAGAATGACGCGGAATGCAAAATGATGAATGCAGAATACAAAATGAAGGTATCCGCTTCGCGGATTTATTCCAATTATTTCCGAAGGAAATACCGCAATTCTGCATTTTGCATTTCCAATACCACCAGATGGATACATCGCTGTCCACCCAGCCCCCTTCCTTGACTTTTTGCCGCTTTCTGCATATAATAATCTGGATTTACTATGGAATGCTTAGGCAGGTTAAGTGATTATGGCAAAAAGTAAACAGGAACAATACGGAAATTCCAGCATCTCCATGCTCAAGGGCGAAGACCGGGTGCGCAAGCGTCCTGCGGTTATTTTCGGCTCTGACGATCTGGAGGGCTGTAAGCACGCGGTGTTTGAGATTCTCTCCAACGCCATCGATGAAGCAAGAGAAGGTCACGGCGACACCATCATTGTCACCCGCTACGAAGACCTCAGCGTAGAGGTGGAGGACTTTGGACGGGGCTGTCCCGTGGACTACAACGAAAAGGAAAAGCGCTACAACTGGGAGCTGGTGTTCTGCGAAATGTACGCCGGCGGCAAGTACGGCGAAAATGGGGAAAACTATGAGTATTCTCTGGGCTTAAACGGCCTTGGCTCCTGCGCCACCCAGTACGCTTCCGAATATTTTGACGCCACCATCCGCCGGGACGGCTTCCGGTACGACCTGCACTTTGAAAAGGGCAGAAATGTGGGCGGCCTGAAAAAGCAGCCCGCCGACCGGAAGAAAACCGGTTCCTGTTTCCGTTGGAAGCCGGACAAGGAGGTCTTCACGGACATCAACATCCCCGTGGAATACTACCGGGACGTGCTGCGCCGTCAGGCTGTGGTCAACAAGGGCGTCCGCTTCAAATTCCGCAATCAGGTGGGGCGCTCCTTCGAGGAAGAGGAATACTGCTACGAAGGCGGCATCCGGGAATATATCGAGGAGCTGGTGGAGGACAACGCCTTTACCATGCCCACCTACTGGGAAACAGAGCGCCGGGGCCGGGACGCGGACAACCGTCCCGAGATGAAGCTGAAAATCACCGCCTCCTTCTGTTTTAGCAAGCAGGTCAGCCACATCGAGTATTACCACAACTCCTCCTGGCTGGAATATGGCGGCAGTCCCGACCGGGCGGTGCGTCTGGGCTTCACTGCGGCCTTTGACAAATACCTGAAAGACAACAATAAGTACACGAAAAATGAAAATAAGATCATTTTTCAGGACATTCAGGACTCTCTGGTGCTGGTAACCAACTGCTTTTCCACCATCGGCTGCTTTGAAAACCAGACCAAAAAGAGCGTCAACTCCAAGTTCACCCAGGAGGCCATGACGGCCTTCTTCAAAGAGCAGCTGCAGGTCTGGTTCATCGAGAACGCTCAGGAAGCCCAAAAGGCTGCCGAGCAGATTCTCGTCAACAAGCGGGCTAGAGAATCCGCCGAGAAGACCAAGTCAAGCGTTAAGAAAAAGCTGTCCGGCTCCATCGACATCGCCAACCGGGTGCAGAAATTCGTGGACTGCCGCAGCAAGGATGCTGGCCTCCGGGAACTCTACATCGTGGAGGGCGACTCCGCCTTGGGCAGCGTGAAAATGAGCCGGGACGCGGAATTTCAGGGCATCATGCCGGTGCGCGGCAAGATTCTCAACTGCCTGAAAGCCGATTACAGCAAAATCTTTGCCAGCCCCATCATTACGGATCTGATGAAGGTGCTGGGCTGCGGCGTGGAGGTGCAGGGGAAGAAGGCCAAGGAGCTATCCAGCTTTGACTTATCCCAGCTGCGCTGGAACAAGGTGGTTATCTGCACCGATGCGGACGTGGACGGCTTCCAGATTCGCACCCTGATTCTCACCATGCTCTACCGGCTGTGCCCCACTCTGATTCGGGATGGCTATGTGTATATCGCGGAATCCCCGCTGTTTGAAATTACCTGCAAGGACAAGACCTGGTTTGCCTACAATGAGCAGGAAAAGGTGAAGATTTTGAAGGATTTGGAGGGGAAAAAGGTGACCATCCAGCGCTCCAAGGGTCTTGGCGAAAACGACCCGGAAATGATGTGGATGACCACCATGAATCCGGAGACCCGCCGCCTGATCAAAGTCATGCCCGAGGACGCAGAGCGCACCGCCCACTACTTTGACGTGCTGCTGGGCGATGCTTTGCAGGAGCGGAAGAACTTCATCGCCGAAAACGGCGCCAAATATCTGGAACTGGCGGACATTTCGTAAAGTTGACAGTTGACAGTTGACAATTGACAATTATGGTATCCCTATGGGATGGATAAACAATTGTTGATTGAAAGACCTGAACCAGGATGATTTTGAATTGTCCCGAAGGGACTCCTTAACTGTCAACTGTCAATTGTCAATTGTCAATTGTCAACTGAAAAAGGAGTGCAATATGGCACGAAAGAATAAGGAACCTGAAAAAAAGAAAAAAGTAAACATCGACGGTATTCTGGGCCTTCACGGCTCTACCACCGAGCAGGCGATTTCCGAAACTTTGGAAATCAACTATATGCCCTACGCCATGTCGGTGATCGTCTCCCGGGCCATTCCGGAAATCGACGGCTTCAAGCCCTCCCACCGCAAGCTCCTGTACACCATGTACAAAATGGGGCTGCTCAGCGGCGGCAGAACCAAGTCCGCCAACATCGTGGGCCAGACCATGCGCCTGAACCCCCACGGCGATGCCGCCATTTACGAGACCATGGTGCGTCTTGCCCGGGGCAACGAAACATTGCTTCACCCCTTCGTGGACTCCAAGGGCAACTTCGGCAAGGTCTACTCCCGGGACATGGCCTACGCCGCCTCCCGATACACGGAAGCCAAGCTGGACCCAATCTGCGGTGAGATTTTCAAGGACATCGACAGCGACACTGTGGACATGGTGGACAATTACGACGCCACTATGAAGGAGCCTGCCCTGCTTCCCACCACCTTCCCCAACGTGCTGGTGTCTGCCAATCAGGGCATCGCCGTGGGCATGGCCTCCAACATCTGCTCCTTTAACCTACAGGAGGTCTGCGACACCGCCATCGCCCTGATGAAAAATCCCGACCACGACATTCTGGAGACCCTGCCCGGCCCGGACTTCTCCACCGGCGGCGAGCTGCTGTTTGATGAAGCCGCCACCCGGGAAATCTATTCCACCGGCCGGGGCAGCTTCAAGCTCCGGGCCAAGTGGCGCTATGTCAAAGAGGGCAACCTCATTGAAATCACGGAGATTCCCTACACCACCGCCACGGAGGTCATCATGGACAAGGTGGCGGAGCTGATTAAGGCGGGCAAAATCCGGGAAATTGCCGATATGCGGGACGAAACCGACCTGGGCGGCCTGAAATTGACCATCGATCTGAAACGGGGCGTGGACCCGGACAAGCTGATGCAGAAGCTGTTCCGCATGACCACGCTGCAGGATTCCTTCCCCTGCAACTTCAACATCCTGATAGCGGGCATGCCCCGGGTCATGGGTGTTGGGGAGATCCTCGATGAGTGGACGGCCTGGCGTACCGACTGCATCAAGCGGCGGCTGTTCTTCCAGATCGGCAAAAAGGAAGAAAAGCTTCACCTCCTGAAGGGTCTGGAGCGGATTCTGCTGGACATTGACAAAGCCGTCCGGGTGATCCGCGAGACGGAGATGGACAGCGAGGTGGTGCCCAACCTGATGATCGAGTTCGGCATCGACGAGGTGCAGGCGAATTTTGTCGCCGAGATCAAGCTGCGCAACATCAACAAGGAGTACATTCTCAAGCAGACAAAGGCCATCTCCCAGTTGGAGCAGGAAATCGCCGATATGCGGGAGACGCTGGACAGTCCCCGGAAGCTGAAAAACGTCATTATCAAGGAATTGCAGGCGGTTTCCGACAAGTACGGTCAGCCCCGGCGGACGGAGATTATTTACGATGCCGCCGAGTCGGCCCCGGAGGACGAGGAGGAATCCGTGCCCGATTACCCGGTGACGGTGTTCGTGTCCAGGGAAGGCTATCTCAAAAAGATTACAGCCCAGTCCCTGCGCATGAGCGGCGAGCAGAAGTTCAAAGAAGGCGACAGCCTGTCCTTCACGAAGGAAACCACCAATAAAGCGGAATTTTTGGTATTCACCGACAAGTTCCAGTGCTACAAAGCCCGCCTTTCCGACTTTGACGACGGCAAGGCATCCCTTCTGGGGGATTACCTGCCCCAGAAGCTGGGCTTCGAGCCGGGAGAGAACATGGTTTCTCTACAGTTCTGCGGGGACTACAAGGGCTTCGTGCTGTTCTTCTTTGAAAACGGCAAGGCCGCCAAGGTGCCCCTCAGCGCCTACGAGACGAAAACCAACCGCAGGAAGCTCACCGGCGCGTACTCGGATAAGAGTCCGCTGGTGACCGCCATGGCCTTGGAGGAGGACACCCAGATTGCCCTGTATTCCTCCGACGGCCGGGCCGCCATTTTCTCCACCGCCCAGCTGCTGCCCAAGACCACCCGCAATACGCAGGGTGTTGCGGTGATGACCCTGAAAAAGAAAGCGGTGCTGCAAAACGCCGTGCTGCTGGAAAACAGCGGCATCACGAACCCCGGACGCTACCGCACCAAGACCATCCCCTCCGCCGGTGCGCTTCTCAAGGAAGAGGACGCGGCGGAGAAGCAGCAGTCCTTTGAGGTTTGATGCTATGAGCAATTTTCGGAAAAAATTCAGCTGGGTTGCCGCGACGATTCTGGGCAGCGCCCTGTTCGCCTTTGGCTTTTCCTGCTTTTTGCAGCCCAACGACGTCAGCACCGGCGGCATTTCCGGTCTGGCACTGGTGGTCGTGGAACTGCTGGGAGGCGGCAGCGTGGGAAGCATTTCCGTGCTGATCAATCTCCCCCTGTTTCTGATTGCCGGCTTGAAAATCGGTAAGCGCTTCTTTTTCGGCTCCCTGACGGGGATGCTGTGCAGCTCTGTCCTGATCGACGCCTTTGCCCTGATTCCCATGCCCGCTACGGAACCGCTGATCGGCGCCCTGTATGGCGGGGTGCTGTGCGGTCTGGGGCTGGGGGCGGTGTTTGCCGCCGGGGCCTCCACCGGCGGCTCGGACATCGTGGTGCGGTTATTAAAGCTGCGCTACCGGGATGTGCCCATCGGTCAGATTTCCATGTGCTTTGACGCCATGGTGGCTGTGATTACCGGCATTGTGTTCAAAGACCTTAACAAGGCCCTGTACACCGGCGTGACCGTGTTTTTGTGCGGCAAGGTCATGGATGCGGTGGTGTACCGCTTCGATTACTCTAAGGTGGCCCTCATCATGACCCGGGAGCATCAGAAAATCGCCGAGGCCATCAACAACCGTCTGGACCGGGGCGCGACCTTCCTCCACGGCGAGGGCAGCTACACCCATCAGGAGATGATGGTGGTGCTGACTGCCGTCAAGCGCCAGCAGATCACGGAACTGAAGGAGCTGGTCATGGACATTGACCCTGCCGCTTTTGTGATCGTACAGGAAGCCCATCAGGTTCTGGGTGACGGCTTCAGCCGGTATCACCGCAACGCATTATAAAGGAGGGGTGTGGCATGAAACGAAAGCTGCTGCCGTTGATTCCGGCACTGTGCCTGCTGCTGGGGGGCTGCGGCTGGCTCAACGGGAGCTTTGTGTCCGTAACACCCCATGAGGCGCCGAAACAGGTGTTCCACACGGATACCGTCACTGCCGCCAATTATATGGAGTTTCTGGCTGCGCTGAAGCAGCTGGTTTCCACCGGCACGGAGGTCGCTGCCATCCATGTGGAGGAATACCCGGAGGACACGCTGGAGACCGGCGTCCGGCGGGCGGTATTCAATGTGACCCACAGCGATCCGGTGGGGGCCTATGCGGTGGAGGATATTCAGTATGAGATCGGTTCCAGCAGCGGCCTGCCTGCCGTATCCATCACGGTGGCTTACCGCCATAATTCCACGGAGCTTCAGCGCATCCGAAGAGCGGCGGACAGTGCACAGGCACGAACCATCGTCGCAAACGCGCTGGAGGGCTATGAGACGGGCATCGTACTGCTGGTGAACCAGTATGAGGATACGGATTTTTCTCAGTTTGTACAGGATTACGCCAACGACCACCCGGAGACCATTATGGAAGTCCCCAAGGTGACGCAGGCGCAGTACGGCGTGGGGGACAGCCGGGTGGTGGAGCTGATTTTTTCCTACCAGACCAGCCGGGACTCCCTGCGCAGGATGCAGGCACAGGTCAAGCCGGTATTTGACTCGGCGGTGCTGTATGTCAGCGGCGACGCAGAGGACTATCAGAAGTATTCCCAGCTCTATGCCTTCCTGATGGAGCGCTTTGACTATAAACAGGAAACCTCTATCACGCCAGCCTACAGCCTTCTGCGCCATGGCATCGGCGACAGCCGGGCCTTCGCGCAGGTCTATGCCGCCATGTGCCGGGACGCGGGGCTGACCTGCATGACCGTCACAGGTACCCGGGAAGGAGAGCCCTGGACTTGGAATATCCTTCTGGACGGGGAGGAGTATTACCACGTGGACCTGCTGCGGTGCAGCGAAAACGGACGGTACCGGGAGCAGACGGACGAGGAGATGGACGGCTATGTCTGGGACTATTCCGACTATCCCGAGTGCACCGGCAAGCCGGCCGCGGCGGAGACCACCGCAGTGCAAACGCAGCCCACAGAAAATAATGGATAATTTTGAAAATAGGACTTGACAAAAGCTGAAAATTCGGTATAATAAGCCATGTCCGTTGCGGGTGTAGCTCATCTGGTAGAGCGCCACCTTGCCAAGGTGGAGGTAGCGGGTTCGAGCCCCGTCACCCGCTCCATAAGAAGCAGATGCTTTCAGCGTCTGCTTCTTTTTTGCAATTTTCCCAGGCTCGAACGATCAAATTTGACAGTCCGGTGGACTGTCAATCACCGCCGGCTGGACGGCGGTGACTCCTTATGTTTGCGAAGCAAACAGCAGCGAGCCCCGTCACCCGCTCCAGAAAAAAGAACCCTTTGCTGAAAAGCAAAGGGTTCTTTTTTCAACGAAATAAATCCTGCGGATTTGTGAAATGCGCTTCGCGCGTGAAATATGGCTACCGCCATGTGAAATGCCTGCGGGCGTGGGTGGATTTATTTCATTTCACTTTCCGCGTCAGCGGAAAATTTCACAATGCCAGAGGCATTATTTCGCATTTTGCGTCAGCAAAATATTTCACCATACATAGTAATCCCCCTGATTCCGTGCTGCTGGAATCAGGGGGATTGTTTGTTCTCTTACAGTTCGCAGTTGCCCACGGTTCTGGGGAAGGGAATGGCGTCGCGGATGTTGCCGATGCCGGTCAGGTACATGACGCAGCGCTCGAAGCCCAAACCGAAGCCCGCGTGACGGGCGGAGCCGTACTTGCGCAGATCCAGATAGAAGTCGTAGTCCTCCGGCTTCATACCCAGCTCCGCAATGCGGTTCTTGAGGATATCATAATTGTCCTCACGCTGGCTGCCGCCGATGATCTCGCCGATGCCGGGCACCAGGCAGTCCATTGCTGCCACGGTCTTTCCGTCGGGGTTCAGCTTCATGTAGAAGGCCTTGATCTCCTTGGGATAGTCGGTGACGAAAACGGGCTTTTTGAACACCACCTCGGTCAGATACCGCTCATGCTCGGTCTGCAGGTCGGTTCCCCAGTGGACGGGGTACTCGAACTGATCGTTGTGCTGCTCCAGCAGGGCCACGGCGTCGGTGTAGGTAATCCGCCCGAAGTCGTTGTGCAGAACATTGTGCAGCCGGTCCAGCAGGCCCTTGTCGAGGTATTGATTGAAGAAGGCCATTTCCTCGGGAGCGTGTTCCAGAACGTAGGAGATGATATACTTAATCATGTCCTCCGCCAGACGCATATCGTCCTCCAGATCGGCAAAGGCAATTTCCGGCTCGATCATCCAGAACTCGGCGGCGTGGCGGGTGGTGTTGGAGTTTTCGGCACGGAAGGTGGGGCCGAAGGTATAGATGTTGCGGAAGGCCATGGCGAAGGTCTCGCCGTTGAGCTGACCGGACACCGTCAGGTTGGTGGGCTTGCCGTAGAAGTCCTTGGAGTAGTCCACCTTGCCGTCCTCGGTCTTGGGGACGTTGTTCAGGTCCAGGGTGGTGACCTGGAACATTTCACCTGCGCCCTCGCAGTCGGAGCCGGTGATGAGGGGGGTGTGGACATACACAAAGTCCCGATCCTGGAAGAACTGGTGAATCGCCATTGCTGCCAGAGAACGGACGCGGAACACGGCCTGGAAGGTGTTGGCCCGGGGCCGCAGATGGGGAATCGTGCGCAGGTATTCCATGGAGTGCTTCTTGGGCTGGAGGGGATAGTCGCCGGTGGAGGGGCCTTCCACGGAAATCTCGGCGGCCTGAATCTCAAAGGGCTGCTTGGCATCGGGGGTCATTTCCACGGTGCCTCTGACGATCAGCGCGGCGCCTACATTGATTTTGGAGATCTCCTGAAAATTCACCAGAGTATTGTTATACACCACCTGCACGGGGGTGAAATAAGTACCGTCGTTCAGGACGATAAAGCCAAACTGCTTGCTGGGGCGCTTGTTGCGAACCCAGCCGCCGATCTCGATTTCCTGACCGGCGTATTTTTCGGTGTTCTTGAACAGCTCGCGAACAGTCATCAGTTCCATAAGGGTGCCTCTTTTCTTGCAGAAATATAGGGTAAGTATACGCCAATTTGGGAGAATTTACAAGAGGGAATTGTATTTTTTATGAAAATTGTCTGATTCCAAGAAAATCAATAGTGTACACCCGGGACTTTTTGTGCTACAATGTGGACAAGTTTGTAAAAGGAGCGATCCCGCGTGGGAATGTATGAAAAAACTGCCGTAAAAAAGGGAGCAAGAAGGCGGACGGCCCCGTTCTGGCTGCTGCCGGTTTCTTTTTTTCTTGTAGAACTGTTCGCGTTTTTCTTCCTGTCCTGGAAACCGAAGGACGATTCCGCCGCCCAGCTGTGGCCTTTGGCCTTCGGCGCATTGTGGGCGGTGCTGCTGAGCGCGATTGTCTGGCTGCTGCCCGCGAAGGCGGGAAGAATTGTATACGCTTCGCTGTATGGCCTGATTACGGTGTATGCCATCGTCCAGACCGGCTATTATATCCTCTTTGGGGAAATGATGTGGCTGTCGGATTTTCGGTATGCCTCTGAGGGAGCGGACTACGCTTCTGTTCTGCTCAGCTATCCGCTCGCGTGGTGGCTGGGCGTGATCGGCCTGATTGGGATTGGGGTGGTGCTTGTCTGGAGGTTTCCCCGGTGGCGCTGCAACTGGCGTTTGGCGCTGGTGTCAGTTCTCCTGTGCGCTGCTGCGGCGTCTGGGGCGTATCTGCTGCCGCAGACGGTGTATGAGCAGGATGTGGGTGTCAGGTACGCCGGCTCCGATTATGGCCGCGCCCAGTCTGCGCAGGCCGCCTATGAGAACCTGTTCAATACCCACAGGCTCTATCAGGTCTGCGGCCTGTATCAGACCCTGTGCAAGGACATTTACGCCAACGCCATCTACCCCCTGACCCCCGCCTATACGCAGGCCCACGAGGCGGGACATCAGGAAATCGACGCCTATTTCGCCCAAAAGGACAAGCCGGAGGAAAACGCCATGACCGGCCTGCTGGCGGGGAAAAATGTGGTGCTGGTGCTGATGGAGTCCATGGATGACTGGATGCTGGGGGAGTATACCCCCACCCTGAACCGCCTCATGTCCGAGGGCATCAATTTTACCCGGTTTTACACCCCGGCGTACGGCGGCATCCGCACCTTTAACACGGAATTCTGTATCAACACCGGCTCCTTCCTGAGCAGCACAGGCGGCTACGCCTTCGACTATGTGACCAATGATTACCGGCAGTCGCTGGCGTTCCTGCTGCGGCAGGAGGGCTACAGCGCGGAGGAATTTCACTACAACAGCCCCACCTTCTACAGCCGCGGGGTGTTCTCGGAAGCCATGGGCTATCAGGCTTATGTCAGCTACGCGGATTACTTAACGGGAATGTCAGCCGACAAGGCAAAGAAGCTGTTGTATGACGATCAGCTTCTGTTCGACAATGAGGGGCTGAACAGCGAATTCTTCCGGGAGGGAAAACGCCTGAACTTTATCATCACCCGATCTGCCCACTTAAGCTACAAATACAATGAGGTGCTCAGCTACTGGGGAATGAAAAAGTATCCGGAATTCAAGGGCCTCACCGGCAACGAGGAAACGGACTGCGCGCTTCTGAAAGCTAAGCTGGTGGACGATCTCTTTGCCCGGCTGATTGCGGAGCTGGAGGAAAAGGGGGAGCTTGAGAACACCGTGATTATCGGCGTCACCGATCACTACACCTACGGCTATAAGAATGAGGAAGCCTTGCTGGAGCTGTCTGGTGTGGAGCAGAAGCTGCTGCTTGAGAAGACCCCCTGCTTTATCTGGAGTGACGGTTTGGAGCCCATGGAGGTGGACAAGGTGCTGAACACCTCGGACGTGCTGCCCACGGTGTTAAACCTGCTGGGCATTGACAGCCCCTACGACTACATCGGCAGCGATGCCTTTGACGAGCGGTACGATGGGTTTGCTCCCTTCTCCAATGGCAGCTGGATCTACGGAAACGCCGCCTATGACGCGTCTACGAAGAAGTTGTTTTCCATTGACGGCAGCGAGCTGACCGTCACACCGGAAACCCGGAAGGAAATCGCCGAACGGGTGCAGAAATTTACCAGAATCAACAACCTGATTCTGGATGTGGATTATTACGGAGAATTCTAAAGGAACACCCCGATAACCTGAGCGGTTATCGGGGTGAAGCTTTACTTATTGGACGCGACGCTCTTTCGAACCAGCGCACGATGCAGCTTGGCTTCCGCCAGCTTCAAATCCATTTGGGAGGCGTTTTCGTCGTGGAGTACCTTGTCGGCCCGTTGGTAGGCGGCCTCAGCCCGGGCTACGTCAATCTTGTCCGACCACTCGAAGGTGGTGGGCACCAGCGTGACCTCGCCGCCGGAGACGCTGAGCATACCGCCGATGCAGGCGGCATTGCGGCGGGTTCCGCCGGAGACTACCGTTGCCCGGCCCATACCCAGCGGGGCCACATAATCCATGTGCCGGGCCAGAATGGCTACGTCGCCGCCGGTGGTGCGGACAATCAGCTCCTCGGCCTGACCGTCAAAGATCAGGCCGTCGGGGGTGACGATTTTCAGGTGGAAGGGTGTCATGCCTTCTCACCGCCCCGGTACTTGGCAACCACCTCGTCGATGGAGCCGGCGAACAGGAAGTAGGACTCGGGAATGTCGTCGTGCTTGCCGTCGATGATCTCCTGGAAGGAGCGGATGGTCTCCTTCAGGGGCACATACTTGCCCTGATAGCCGGTGAACTGCTCGGCAACGTGGAAGGGCTGG